>NZ_JBEYUI010000010.1:0-191528 GCF_040643455.1 Micromonospora sp. NPDC047134 | reverse complement strand
ATCCGAACTAGACACTCAGATGATCACCGATGGGCTGCGAGCCCTTCACATCCGGGTCACCGCCAGCCGCGAACCCCGCTCAAGCTCGAAGAGCCCTCATCACCGAAGGGCTGCGCTCCGCAGGCGCGCTGCGGCTGCTCCTCGTCGAGCAGCGGCGACCAGGCTGGGTTGATTTCTCTGCCTCAGCCGAATTCGGCTCTTGCCGTTGCCGAGCGGCCGAGGGACTTGCGGTGAATTGCTCCGGTTGATTGGCGTATTACACAGATTGAGGCAGAATGGCGATCGTCTGTTACGTTCTGCCGCGTGCTGGTTGCTGGAGGGTTCGATTCCCTGAGTGATCCCTCCTTGTTCCCTGGCCTTCGATCACGGGTGGGAACTCTGATTGAGCAAGAATCCCCAAAAAGCTTACCCATTAAAGCATTTCTTCGATCTCGATCGCCGAAAACCAGGGCGACGAGCCCGCTCTGAGCTGGCTAGAATGCTCACGGTAACGCTATGAGTGCAGCTGAGGGGCCGGTGCAGATTCAAATCCTCGGCGGTCTCGCGGTGCGTCACGATTCGGTGGTGCTGCCCCTCGGGACACCGAAACAGCGGACCGTTCTGGCAATGCTCGTCTGCAATCCGGGGCGACTGGTATCAGTCGATCAACTTGTCGACGAACTGTGGCCTGACGGGCCGCCGCAGTCAGCCATACCCAATGTCCGTACCTATGCCGCCAATCTGCGCCGAGGTCTCGAGGCGCTGGTGCCGGAGGGTGAGGTGCTGGCCCGCGTCCAGGACGGTTATCGCCTGCACGTCGAGCGACCGGCCATCGACCTGTTCGCCTTTCAGGCGCAGGTCACCGAGGCGCGTCGCCTGGTGCATTCCGACGAGACGGCCGCCGTTGAGCTGCTGTCCAAAGCGTTGGCGCGGTGGCGAGGTGAGGCCCTGGCCGGGGTCGCGCTCGGACCGTCGCTCTCCGCCCAGGCCGCGGCGGCGGCCGAGGACCGGATGCTCGCGGCCGAGTTGTACGCCAGGTTGCAGATCCGGCTCGGCCACTACGACGCCGCCCTGCCGGTGCTACGGAACCTGCTGATCACGCAGCCGCTCCGCGAACCCGCCCACCTGCTTCTCATGCGGGCGCTGCACCTGCGCGGCGACCATGCGGGGGCGGTCGCCGCCTATGCCACGGCGCGAAGAGTCCTGCGTGAGCAGCTCAACATCGAACCCGGCGACGAACTCCAGCACTTCCACCGACGGATAACCGCCCCCGAGCAGCGGCCCACGTCGCGACAACGCGCCGCACCGCAGCAGCGGGCGGCACACCCGAACCAGGCAGGACAGCCCGCCGCCGTACCCGCGCCGACCGGGCAGCCGAGTCCGGCCTTCTCGCCGTCGTTTCTGCCCCGGGCGTTGCCGGACTTCGTCGGCCGTACCGAAGCGGTGGAGCATCTGCTGGCCGAGACGCGACGGGCCTCGGACCTCGCCTCGGCCGTGCACTTCATCGACGGCATGGCGGGCAGCGGCAAGACCTCCCTGGCCGTGCATGTCGCCGCCAAGCTCATGGACTGCTTCCCGGACGCACAGTTGTTCATCGACCTGAAGGGGCACGACCTGGCCGAGGTGGTGGAGCCGGGTGCCGCCCTGGCGGCGTTGCTGCGCCAGCTCCGGGTGCCGGGAAGCCGGATTCCGGCCGACTTCGACGAGCGGGTCGCGCTCTGGCGTCGGGAACTGGCCGGTCGGCGGGCGATCGTCGTGTTGGACAACGCGGCCGGCAGCGAGCAGGTTCTCCCACTGCTTCCCAGCGGGCCCGGCAGTGTGGTGATCGTGACCTCCCGGCGGAGGATCACCTGGCTGGACGGCGGTCCGCCGGTTTCGCTGCCCGTGATGAGCCTGGACGAGGGGGTCGCGCTGCTCGCCTCGGCCGTCGGCGCGCAACGGGTGGCGGCCGAGCCCGAGGCTGCGGTGACCGTGGTGCAGCAGTGCGGCTACCTGCCGCTGGCGATCCGGCTCGCCGGCTCCCGGCTGGCGCATCGTCCCACCTGGCGGGTGGCCGACCTGGCTGCTCTGCTGGCCGGCAATGCCCGCCGGCTGGTCCACCTGGCCTCGGGTGACCGGAGCGTGGCGGGAGCCTTCGCGGCATCCTACGAGTCGCTCGGCAGTCGGGCGGGCCGGTTGTTTCGGCTGCTGAGCGTGCATCCGGGCGGCTACTTCGACGGGCTGGCCTCGGCTGCGGTCTCTGGTCTGTCGACAGCCGAAGCCAGCGCCGCCCTCGACGAACTCGTCGATTGTCACCTGATCGACGAGGTGAAAATCGGGCGCTACCGGATGCACGACCTGATTCGGCAGTTCTCCCACGAGCTGTCCGTGGAGCGGGACTGTGCGCAGACCCGCGATCGGGCGTTGGTGGATCTGATCGACGTCCTGTTGCACCTGTCCTATCCGATAGCCGAAGACCTCGAAGCCGGGATCGTGCGCAAGTACGTGACCCTCGATCCGCCGCGCCTGCCGGAGCTGTTGGCCGCCACGGCGCCAAGGACGAAGGAATGGCTGGAGGAGGAGCGGTCGACCCTGGTGGCGCTGGTCGTGCGAGCGAATGAAGGCGGCCACCATGAACATGCGTGGCGGCTGGCTCGGGTGCTCTGGCGATTCCTCTACATGCGGGGGCACTACGACGACATCGTCCGGACGCACCTCGTCGGGCTGGATTCGGCCAGGTCCGCGAAGAACGGAGCCGCCGTCGTCACCATGCACAACTATGTCGCCTCCGCCTATCTGCGGAAGGGCAACTACGACGATGCTCTGAGCCACGTCCGCGCGGCGGTGAGTCTCGCCGAGCAGCGTGGCGATTTCGTCAACCGAGAGCGTTGCCGGGTCAATCTGGCCGCCGTGCACTGGATTCGTGGCGAGCTAGACGAGGCGCTGCGGGTCGGACTCGAAGGATTGCGGTGGCGCACCGGCCATGACGACAAGGAACTGCACGCCAGCCTGCCGAATCTGGGGCTCGTCCTGGCCCAACTCGGCCGGTACGACGAGGCACTGCGCCTGCACCGCCTGCATCTCTACCTGGCCCGCCAGTTGGGTAGCCAGTTCCATCTGCTCAACGCGTTGGGCCATATCGGTGCGGTCAAGTGCCGGGTGGGGCACCACGAGGCGGCGGCGCGGGCGTTGCGCGCCGCTCTGGCGTTGCGGGAGCGTACCGGCCACCGGTTCGCGCAGGCGGAGGTGCACAACGACCTCGGCATCGCGCTACGCGGGTTGGGGCGGGCCGTCGAGGCGGTGCAGCACCACGAGACCGCCCGACAACTGGCCATCGAGGCGGGCGAGGGGCACGTGCAGGCGGCGGCGTTGAACGATCTGGCGGCCACCCTGGTCGTGCTGGGCGACACTGCCCGAGCCTTCGAGCTGCACCAGGAGGCGTTGCGGGTGGCTACCCGGATCGCGCATCCCTACGAGCAGGGGCGGGCGTTGGCGGGCCTGGCCGAGCAGCTCTCCGCCACCGACCCGCCGCAGGCCCGCCGGCACCGGGAGCGGGCCCTGGCGATCTTCCAGCGGATGGGGGTGCCGGAGTGGCGCGAGATGGAACGCCACCTGGCCTCCACGGCATGACCCCGCTGGTAACTGTCCTTATCGAGTTCTTATCGCCGGGCTGGATAGCTTCGGATCGTTCGACGACGGGGGAGATCCGGCTTCATCCGGATCTTGTCGCCGATCACCTGTAGGAAGCGCTCTCGGCCTGCTGAGAGCGCGAGGTGTGGAGAGCTTCCGGGAGGAGGGCCTGATGCGTGGCGTCGACTGGCAGTGACAGCTGCGAACACAACCATCAGCCGAATGCGGCCGCAGGGCGCGGACAGTTGCTGAGAGGAGGACCCATGCGCGGTCTGGACTTGGCGTGACGACGGAAACCATCTGATGACCACCGCTGTCGGGTGTCCCCAGCCATCTGCCAGCGGGGCTGTGGGTGGAAGGGGCGGCACCTCCGTGCCGTCCTTTCCGCTCACCTGGTGGGTGCCCTGAGGTGACAGATAGGCTCGCCGACGTGACCCAGCCCGCCGAACTCACCCATGTCGACCAGGCCGGTGCCGCCCGCATGGTCGATGTCTCCGGCAAGGAGGTCACCGGCCGCCTGGCGATCGCCGCCGGACGGTTGCGGACCACCCCCGAGGTAATCGAGCTGCTGCGCCGCGACGGGCTGCCCAAGGGCGACGCCCTGGCGGTCGGCCGGCTGGCCGGGATCATGGGCGCGAAACGTACGCCCGATCTGATTCCGCTGTGCCATCCGATCGCCCTGCACGGCGTCACGGTCGACCTGGATCTGACGACGGACACGGTCGAGATCACCGCCACCGCCCGCACGGCCGACCGGACGGGTGTGGAGATGGAGGCGTTGACCGCGGTGGCGGTCGCCGGGCTGGCCCTGGTCGACATGGTCAAGGCGGTGGATCCGGCGGCCAGCGTGGAGGCGGTACGGGTGCTGCGCAAGGAGGGCGGCAAGACCGGCCTGTGGCAGCGTCCGCAGGACCGGCCGTGATCCGGGCCCGGGTGGTGGTGGCCTCCAATCGGGCGGCCGCCGGTGTCTACCCCGACACCAGCGGTCCGCTGCTGGTGGCGGGCCTGCGGGAGTGGGGTTGCACGGTGGACGACCCCGTGGTGGTCCCGGACGGGGAGCCGGTCGGCCAGGCGGTGCGGGCTGCCGTGGCGGAGGCCGTCGACGTGGTGCTGACCAGCGGCGGCACCGGCATCACCCCGACCGACCGTACCCCTGAGGTGACCCGCGCCCTGCTGGACTACGAGATTCCCGGTATCGCCGAGGCGATCCGCGCCCACAGCCGGGACAAGGTGCCGACGGCGGCGCTGTCCCGGGCGGTGGCCGGGGTGGCGGGTCGTACCCTCGTGGTCAACCTGCCCGGTTCGACCGGTGGGGCCCGCGACGGCCTGGCCGTACTGGGGCCGATCCTCCGGCACGCGGTCGAACAGTTGCGCGGTGGCGACCACCAGCCAACCCGATAGGCTCTCGCCGGTGAGCACGGAAACCACCTCCGCCGCTGACCCGGCCGCCACCGCACCCCCGATGGGCTGGGCGCAGGCCCGGTCCCGGGTGCACGAGGTAGGCCTGGCCGCCGCCCTCCCCGCCCTAGATGTGCCACTGGCCGAGGCCGACGGGTACACCCTTGCCGAGCCGTTGGCTCCCCGTACCGATCTGCCGGCCTTCCCCACCTCCAGCGTGGACGGCTGGGCGGTCCGTGGCCCCGGCCCGTGGCGGATCATGGGTCGGGTGCTGGCCGGCACGACTCCGGCCCCGTTGACCGAGGACGGGACTACGGTCGAGATCGCGACCGGTGCCATGGTGCCCACCGGGGCCTCGGCGGTGCTGCGGGTGGAGGAGTCCAGGCGTACGCCGGAGGGGTTTGTCGAGGGGGTGCCACGGCCGGCGCCGGAGTGGCGGCTGCCCGGGGAGGAGGCCGCCGCCGGTGAGGAGCTGCTGTCGGCCGGGACCCCGGTGGACCCCTCGGTGATCGGCCTGGCCGCCTCCTGCGGGCACGACACCCTGCGGGTACGCGCGCAGCCCCGGGCCGCGTTGCTGGTCTTCGGTGACGAGCTGCTGACCGGTGGCCCGCCCGCCGAGGGGCGGATCCGCGACGCCCTCGGCCCGGCCGTGCCGTCCTGGCTGCGACGGTACGGCTGCCAGGTGCCCCCGACCGAAGTGGTCGGTCCGGTCGCGGACACCCTGCCCGCCCACGAGGCGGCCCTGCGTCAGGCCCTGGCCGAGGCCGATTTGGTCTGCACCACCGGCGGCACCATGCACGGCCCGGTCGACCACCTGCATCCCGCGTTGGCGGCCCTGGGCGCGGACTACGTCGTCAACACCGTAGCGGTGCGGCCCGGTTTTCCGATGTTGCTGGCCCGGGTGGTCGGCCCGGACGGGCGGGCCCGGTTCATCGCCGGCCTGCCGGGCAATCCGCAGTCCGCCGTCATCGCCCTGGTCTCCCTGGTCGCGCCGCTGCTGGCCGGTCTGGCCGGTCGGCCGATGCCGGTGCTTGCGCACGCCACCCTCGCCGCTGCGGTGCCCGGCCGGGGCAACTACACCCACCTGGCCCTGATCCGGCTCGACCGGGTGGCCGGGACCGCCCAGCCGGTACGGCATGTCGGGTCGGCGATGCTGCGGGGCCTGTCCGGGGCGGACGGGTTCGCGGTGATCGCGCCGGGCACCTCCGGGGCCGCCGGTGACCGGGTGCCGGTCGTACCGTTGCCGTTGCTGCCGGGGGAGCGGACATGGTGATCCTGATCGGGGCCGTCACCGACCAGCCTTTGGATCTCGCCGCGCACGAGGCCGCGGTGGCCGACCACCGGGCCGGCGCGGTGGTCTCGTTCGCCGGGGTGGTCCGCGACCACGACCACGGGCGGGCCGTGGCCAGCCTGGAGTACGAGGGCCACCCGAGCGCCGAGCGGGTGCTGCGGGAGGTGGCCGCCGAGATCGCCGCGGACCCCGAGGTGTACGCGGTGGCCGTGTCGCACCGGATCGGGCCCCTGGCCATCGGTGATGCGGCCCTGGTGGCGGCGGTCAGCACCGCGCACCGGGCCGCCGCCTTCGCCGCCTGCGCCCGTCTGGTGGACGAGGTGAAGGCCCGGCTGCCGATCTGGAAGCGGCAGGTCTTCACCGACGGCACCGAGGAGTGGGTGAACTGCCCCTGATTCCCTAGCGGCGGCCGTGCAGCAGGGCGTTGCGGGCCGCCCGGTCGGTCAGGAAGGCCGGCTCGGCCCCCGGCCGCCACGGCAGCGCGGCGACCAGCACGATCAGGGCCAGGATCAGGGAGTTCTCCATCAGGGCACCGAACAGGCCGTCGGCGTAATGCGAGACCTCCGGCAACTGGTGCTCGTACGGCCAGATCGGTGAGACCAGGAAGAGCAGGTAGAGCCCGACGGCGGCGATGCCGTGCCGCAATCCGGTCCAGGTCGGGTACCAGATCGGCGGGCGTAGCGCGGACACCTCGGGTGGGCCGCCGTAGGGGCCGGCCGTGGCGCGGGCGATCAGTCCCCGGCTGGCGTCGTGTCGGCGGATCGCCGCGTCGGCCAGCACGATGATCGCCGGAATCACCCAGACGAGATGGTGGGTCCAGGAGATCGGGCTGATCACGTTGGCGGTCAGACCGACCAGGGTGAAGGCGGTCAGTTCGTCACCGTCGGAGTGCGAGTTCGCGGCCCGGGACAGACCGAGCGCCAGCACCAGTACGGAGAAGGCCAGCCAGAGCAGCCCGGGGGTCTCGATCGAGTCGTAGAGCCGGGCCAGCAGCCCGGACAGGGACTGGTTGGGCGTCATGTCGGCCGCGCCAACCCGCTCGGTCTGCCACAGCACCCGGCCGAAGTAGGCCCGGGACTCCGCCCCGACGATGCCGAAGCTGCCCAGGGTCACCCCGACGGCCGTGGCGATGGCGGTCCAGGCCACCCGCCACTGCCTGGTGATCATCAGATAGAAGATGAACAGGGCCGGGGTCAGCTTGATCGCGGTGGCCAGGCCGATGCCCACACCGGCCCAGGCGCCGCTGTAGATGAACCGCAGCAGTGGACCGTCCGTGTCGGCCTGATGGGTGCCGCGTCGGGAGCGCCAGCGCAGGGCCACCAGGTCCGCCATGATCAGGGCGAACAGCAGCAGGTTGACCTGCCCGTACCCGATGGTCTCCCGGGTCGGCTCGATGGCGACCGCCAGCGGGGTGGCGATGGCCACGGTGAACCACAGGGGCCAGCCCATCCGGTCGACGATCGGGCGCAGCAGCGCGGCCAGCACCACCGCCAGGGCGGCGATGCTCACCACCGCGTTCACCATTCCGGCCATGGTCACCGGCAGATGGGCCATCGGCAGCATGGCCAGGCCGGCGAAGGGTGGGTAGGTGAAGCCCAGGGTGGTGTCGGGTGCGACGAACTCGTACAACTCGTGACCGCTCGCCCACCAGACCACCGCGCCGTGGTAGATCTTCATATCGAAGAAGTTGTACGGACGCCCGAACGCGCCGATGGCAAGCCATGCGGCATAGGCGACGGCGGCCACGATGCCGCTCCGTACGACTGTCCTTCGATCGATCCCACGCGTTACGCGACGGACTGCGGCGAGGCGGTCCAGCCTTCTACCGACATTAGTCGGCATGGCGTGGCCACCCCCGTATAAAGATCGTCCTACCCGTCCAGGTCCGGTACGGAGCCTAGAACGGCGCCTCACGTCAGTGCCTCCCGCGTTATGCGACCGTGTCCGATCCCACACCATGTTTTGATATTTCCACCGCGTTAACGCCTAGCGGGCGGTTCAGGTGATTCGCGGCCTTATTCGGGGGTGTGGGCCGTCGTCGCAGCTCAGCCGGGAAGTCGGCGGGCGGTCGCGGCGGACACGGCGGCGATGCGGGCCTCCCGACGGGCGGTTCGCACGGCGCGACGCACGGACCGTCGAGAGTGGCCGATCCGGTGACCGGCTCGCCAGCGCAGCCCCGGCTTGCCTTCGGTGTCGGCGGCGGCGAGCAGCAACCCACCGAAGAGGCCCAGGTTCTTCGCGAAGTGGGTCTGGTGGTTGTAGCGCTGCGTGGGGTCCTCCTGTCGCCAGAAGGGATGCCCGGCCAGGGTCACCGGGATCAGGGTGCCCGCCAGGACCAGCGCCGCCGGCCGGGAGAACCGCCCGGTGGCGAGCATCAGCCCGGCACCCAGTTGAACGGCACCGGTGGCCCGGACCAGGGTCATCGTGTCGGTGGGGAGGCGGGGAGCGACCCGTTCCAGCAGTGGAGTCACCCGATCGGTGACAGGCTTGGCCACAGGTACCAGTCGCTGCGGGTTGGCGACGCTGCGGGCACCGCTGATCACGAAGATGCCGCTGAGCATGGCGCGGGCGAGAGACCGTACGGGCGTCATGGGACCAGTCATACCCCCTGCGACCCGAGGTCAAGCCCCACAACGGCGGATATCGATCGATCGGGTGATGGCCGAATCGGCGCGCCGATTCGAGCGACCGTCTCGGATGGACGGGCCGCAGGCGGTAACCTCGCCGCGTGACGACCCTGCGGCTACGACCCGAGGACACGGCCGACACCGGCGCGGTCCGCCGGGTGCTGGCCGCGGCCTTCGCCCGCCCCGACGTGGCCATCCCGCCGGAGGTACGACTCGTCGACGAGTTGCGCGGCAGCGATGCCTGGCTGCCGGAACTGGCGATGGTGGCCGAGTACGGCGGCGAGATCGTCGGCTACGCCTTGTTCACCCGGGTAACCGTCAGCGCGCCGGGGCAGGTAGCCCCGGCCCTGGCGCTCGGCCCGGTGGCGGTGGCCCCCCACCGTCAGCGGATCGGCCTCGGCGGGGCAGTCGTGCAGGCCGGCCTCGAAGCCGCCACAGAACTCGGGGAACGGCTGGTCGTGGTGCTCGGCGACCCGGGCTACTACCGGCGCTTCGGATTCAGCCGGGCCGACCGGATGGGCCTGACCAGCCCCTGGTCCGGGTTGGGCGAGCCCTGGCAGGCCCTGGTGCTGCCCCCCTCGACCAGCGACGAACCCCCTCCCCCGCAGGGTGAGGTCGTCTTCCCACCCCCCTGGTCCAAGGTCTGACCGGCAACGCCCAGCCCTCCTCGGCGTGACGGACTTGGTGGCACCGAGGGCTGTGGCAGTAGGGCTGTACGACACGCCGGGGGATGAGCTGCTGGAGTGCCACAGCTCGGGTGGTGGCTGGGGGCCTCAGGCCGGTTGGGTGCGGAGGTAGCGGCCGAAGTGGGGGACGGTGAAGGCGACCGTGCCGCGTTCACCGGAGTAGATCAAGCCCTTCTTGATCAGGGCGTCGCGAGCCGGGGAGAGGCTGGCGGGCTTGCGGCCGAGGGCCCGGGCGATCTCGGCGGTCGGTACGGCCGCGTCCATGTCGTCCCGTCCACCCCCCTGCACCGCCCCCTCGACCAGGGAGAGGGCGGCCATTGCGCGCATGTACTCCCGTTCCGCCGGGGTGGCCCGCTCGAAGCGGGAGCCGAAGAAACCCACCGCCAACTCCGCCTCGGCCTCCGGGGCGGCCACCCGTACGTCGGCAGCGGTGATCGGTGAGCGGGGGGCGTGATCCCAGGTCGCCTTGCCGTACGCCTGGACGAAGTACGGGTACCCCCCGGACTTCTCGTAGAGCAGGTCCAGCGCCTTCGCCTCGTACTCCACGTCCTCCCGCTGGGCCGGGGCGCAGAGTGCCTGGTCGGCGGCGATCCGGTCGAGCCGGTCGATGCGTTGGTAGCGGAACAACCGCTCGGAGTACGACTTGGCCGCGCTCAACACCGCCGGCAGGTGCGGCAGGCCCGCGCCGACCACGATCAGGGGTGCACCGAGTTGGGACAGCTCATGACAGGCGGCGCAGAGGGCGGAGACCTCCTCCGGCCCGAGATCCTGCATCTCGTCGATGAAGATGGCCACGCCGGTGCCGACGTCGCTGGCGACCGAGGCGGCGTCGGTCAGCAGCTCCACCAGGTCGATCTCGATGTCACCGGAGTCGGCCCGTCCGCTGGCCGCCGGTACGTCGATGCCGGGCTGCCACCGGTCCCGCAGCTTGGGGGCGGTGGCGCCCCGGCCGGTCGGGGCACCCCGTTGGGCGAAGGCCTTGAGCACCCCCAGGAAGGCGTCGATGCGGTCCGGTGCCCGGTGCCGGGGGGCGAGTTCCCGGACGGCCATGTGCAGGGCGGCGGCGATCGGTCGGCGCAGTGACTGATCCGGCCGGGCCTCGATCTTGCCACTGCCCCAGAGCCGGTTGATGGCCTGGGAGCGGAGGGTGTTGAGCAGTACGGTCTTGCCGACGCCTCGCAGGCCGGTGAGCATCAGGCTGCGTTCCGGTCTGCCCCGGGCGATCCGCTCCAGCACGATGTCGAAGACGTCCAGTTCCCGCCCCCGCCCGGCCAGTTCGGGCGGGCGCTGACCGGCGCCCGGAGCGTACGGATTGCGGACCGGATCCACGAATCGCAGAGTATCGAGGCATCTAGCCGAGGAGCTAGACATCAGTAGACGGGGCTACCGGCGTGTCGACAGTCGACCGGAAACTAGTGCTGTCTAGCGAGAATGCTAGATACCGCTAGATCTACCGATGGTGAGGCTAGCCGCCTGCGGGTTCTGCGCCTGCGGGTTCAGTCGCGTCGCTTGAGGCAGAGCACGAAGTCGAGCGAATCCAACTCACTGTCGTAGAAGTACCAGTTGGTGTAGCCGTCCACCCGGGCGCACTTCGCCTCGGCGTCCTTCTCACCGCTGGTCGTACCGTCTACCCGCCGCAACACCTCATAGGTCGAGGGCGCGCAGTCAGTGATCAACAGTTTCGGCTTCGAGCCGGCCGAAGCCTCGTTGCGTACACACTGTCCCTGCTGGACGAACCGGGGATCGGTCGACGAGTTGGCGGTCGGGGAGGCGGTCGAGTCATCCGAGGCGGCGGTCGGCGCCGGTGGATCCTGGGTCGGCGCGGACACCACGGTCGGATTCGGCTCGTCATCCTGCCCGAGCAGGTAGTACCCCGTCCCAGCGACGACGGCCAACACCAGCACCACGATCAGGGCGGCGATCATCGGGGTACGACCGCGCCGACGCGGTGGCGCGGGCTGACCGGCGTACGCGGCCACCGCCGGGTCCTCCTGGTGGACCCGACCACCCGGCTGCGGATACCCACCCGGCACCGATTCCGACCCGTAACCCGGCCCGGTCCCGTAACCAGAGTCGTAGCTTGGCCCAGGCCCATGACCCTGACCAGAGTCGTAACCCCGCCCAGACCCGTAGATCTGTCCGGTGCCGTACCTCTGACCGGAGTCGTCAGCCTGCCCGGCCCGGTAACCCTGCCCAGGGCCGTAACCCTGACCGGAGTTGTGGCCCTGACCGGGGCCGTGCGGTTCGTCGGGTCGCGGCTCGTGCCACGGTTGCGGGCCGCCGCCCGGTGGTCCGTAGTTCGCCATGCCCGCCCTCCTGATCGGGGTACCCGGCTAGACCATCGTTGATGGCTCAGCCGTCACCCCGGTCACGGTAGCGCGTACACCCGGGCACCTCGGCCCGGACGGCGGTCGGGTCAGCTATCCGGCAGCAGGGTCAGATGAGGCGCAGTTGACGGTCCTTGGGGCGGCGCGGTCCGGCGCTGTCGCCCAGCCGCTCGAACAGGCCCGGGTCGATCACGTCGAGGAAGGGCGACGGTCGACAGTCGTGCTCCGAGCCGTGCCGGACGCGGCGAGCGGTGTGGCTGACATAGAGCCGATCCTGCGCCCGGGTCACCCCGACGAAGAACAACCGGCGTTCCTCCGCGATCGCGTCCTCGTCCGGGGTCGAGCCCGGCCAGCGCAGCGGCAGCAGCCCGTCCTCGGCCCCGACCAGGAACACCACCGGGAATTCCAGGCCCTTCGCGGCGTGCAGGGTCAGCAGGGTGACCGCCTCGGCGCGGGGGTCCAGCGCGTCCACCTCCGCGCCGGTGGCGAGCTGGGACAGGAACATCTCCAGGTCATCGCCGCACCGCCGGGCCAGGGGGGTGAGCAGGTCCACCGCGGTACGGACCTCCTCCGGGCGGACTCCGTTGGAGCCGTCCAGGGTGGGGATGGCGAAGCGTTCGGCCAGGACCTGCCCGGCCAGGCGGACCCGGGCGGGCAGGGCGCCCTCCACACCGGAGGCGTGCCGCAGTTCGCGGGCGATGGCCAGCACCCCGGGCCGGTCCCGCAGCCGGTCGTGGGAACGCTTCTGCACCGGGATGTTCGCCCGGGACAAAGCGTCCACGATCGGCGCGGCCTGTGAGTCGGTCCGGTAGAGCACGGCGATGTCGGAGAAGGACAGGGTGGTCGACCGGCCGTCGATCCGACCGGAGTCCAGCGACCGGTGGGAGAGGCCGCCGACCAGTTCGTCGACTGTGCGTACCACGAAATCGGCCTCGTCGGCGACGGAGGCCGCGGCGTACCGACCCACCAGGGGGGCCTCGGGGTCGAGCCGGGCCGGATCCAACCGGCGGCCCCGGACCAGCGAGGAGGGCGCGATGGCCTGCACCGCGGCGGCCAGGATCGGCGCAGAGGACCGGTAGTTGCGGTTGAGCCGCACCAGCCGGGCGTCCGTGAAGTCCTGGGAGAACCGCAGGAAGTACCCGACATCGGCACCCCGGAAGGAGTAGATGGCCTGGTCCGGGTCGCCGATCGCACAGAGGTTGCCGTCGGCGGGGCTGAGCAGTCGCAACAACTCGTACTGCACCGCGTCGACGTCCTGGTACTCGTCTACGAAGATCCACCGCCAGCGGTTGCGGTACCGCTCGACCAGCTTGCGGTCCGCACGCAGCAACCCGACCGGCAGGGTCAGCAGCTCGTCCAGGTCGACCATGCCCTGCTTGCGCAGCAGTCCGGCGTACCGGACCGGGTCCTCACCGGCCTCGGTCCTGGCCGCCGCCCGTTCGGCGTCGTCGGCGATCCGGAAGTCGTTCGGCAGGCCGGCGGCCTCGGCGTTCTCCCGCAGGATGGTCAGCCCCAGGGAGTGGAAGGTGCCCACGGTGACGTCCTCGGCGACCGGGCCGAGCAGGCCGTCGAGGCGGTGCCGCAGTTCCTCGGCCGCCCGCCGGGTGAAGGTGATCGCCAGGCACTCCTCGGGGAAGACGTTCAGCTCGGCGCAGAGGTACGCGATCCGGTGGGTCAGGGTGCGGGTCTTGCCGGTACCCGGACCGGCGACGATCAGCAGCGGGCCGCCGGGGGCGGAGGCGGCCACCCGTTGCATCGCGTCGAGTCGGTCGAGCAGGCCGGTGCCGACCTCCTCCATGCCGGAGAGCATCGGCTCGAAGGGCTCGTGCGGGGAGGGCGGCGGGGCGATCGGCGGGGCCGGTGGGGCCGGCTTGCGCTTCGGTTCGGCCTTGGGGGCCGCCCGCTTGACCTTGGCGGCCGGTTTGTCCGCGTCCGCCGGTCGACGCTGCGCCGGGATCGGCACGTCGAACAGGGTCTCCTGCCCGCCGGAGGAGCCGGCGCCGCCCAGTTCAGTCGGATCGAACAGAGTGATCACCCCGTACTCGCCGTCGTAGCCGGGCACCCGTCGTACCTCACCCCGACGCAGCCGACCGATGCCCTCGGCGAGCAGTTCCCCGCCGACCCGGCCGATCTCCGCCACGGGGGTACGGGTCAGGATCTCCAACTCGGGACCGAGGGCGGCGACCAGTTCGGTCAGCTTGCCCTCGACCTTCTTGGATCGCGGCCCTACCTTGTTGATCTCACCGAGGATCTCGGCGAGCTGGATCAGGTGGGTCACCTGACGGGCCTGCTCCGGCCGGTACCCCTCGGGCCGGTCGGCCAACTCCTCGACCCGGCTGAGTACCCCCACGGTCAACGGCTTGCCGCATTCCGGGCACCGCCCCCCGGCCTCCCGGGTGCGTTCGGGTGCCCAGTTCACCCCGCACAACCGGTGGCCGTCGGCGTGATACTTGCCCTCCTCCGGGAAGAACTCGATCGTGCCGGCCAACCCCTCGCCGGTGCGCAGGGCCTCCCGGATGCCGAAGTAGTCCCGTGGGGCGGTGAAGACGGTGGCCTCCCGGGCCAGCGCGGGCGGGGAGTGGGCGTCGGAGTTGGAGACCAGCGTGTAGGCGTCCAGGCTGCCGACCCGCCAGTTCATCTCCGGATCACTGGACAGCCCGGTCTCCACCGCGAAGATGTGCTCGGCCAGGTCGGCGTAGCAGTCCGCGATGGCGTCGAAGCCGGACTTCGAGCCCAGCGCGGAGAACCAGGGGGTCCAGATGTGGGCGGGGACCAGGTAGCCGTCGGGGCTGGCCTCCAGGGTGATCTCCAGCAGGTCCCGGGAGTCCAGGCCGAGGATCGGCCTACCGTCCGAGCCCAGGTTGCCGATGCGGCCCAGGGCCGTGTTGAACCGGCCCACCGCGTCCAGATCCGGCAGATAGATCAGGTGGTGCACCTTGCGGGTCCGGTCGTCCCGCTTGTAGATCGTGGAGATCTCCACGCTGAGCATGAACCGGACCGCGTCGGCCTCCGCCTCGCTGGCCAGCCTGGGCGGCAGGCGGCGGGCGATGTCCCGCTCCGCCTCCGCCGACAGTCGGTACAGGCCGGGTTCGGCCGGGTGCAGGGTCTCGCGCAGGTGGTCGTACCAGGCAGGATGGGTGAAATCGCCCGTGCCGAGCACCGCGATGCCCTTGCGCCGCGCCCACCAGCCGAGGTTCGGCAGGGTCAGGTCCCGGCTGCACGCCCGCGAATACTTCGAGTGGATGTGCAGGTCCGCGACGAAGGGCGGGAGGCCACCGGGGGGTACGGCGCTGAACGGGGGCACGCCGCATCCTGCCACGACTGGCGGTGCTCCCGCTCGGCGCCACGCACGAAGGTGAGGTGCGCTATGCCGAGCGCAGCTCAACGAGGGTGATCTGTGGCTCCGCCCCGACCCGTACCGGGGGACCCCAGAAACCGGCACCGTTGGTGACGTACACCTTGGTGCCGTCCACCTCACCCAACCCGGACACCACCGGCTGCTCCAGCCGGACCAGCAGGTTGAACGGGACGATCTGACCACCGTGGGTGTGGCCGGACAGTTGCAGGTCGACGTCGTACTTCGCCGCCTCGAAGGCGGCCACCGGCTGGTGCGCCAGCAGCACCACCGGCCGGGAGGGATCGCGGTCGGCCAGGGCGGCGGCGTAGTCCGCCGGGGCGGCCACCCCGGTCCCGGCCGCGCTGACGTCGTTGACCCCGGCCAGGTCCAGCACCCCGCCCCGGGTGGCGATCTCCAGCCGCTGGTTCTGGAGCACCCGCAGCCCGAGCCGGTCCACCTCGGCCACCCACTCCTCGACCCCGGAGTAGTACTCGTGGTTGCCGGTGACGAAGTAGCTGCCGTGCCGGGCCCGCAGGTCCCGCAGGGGTGCCGCGGCCTCACCCAGCTCGGCCACCGTACCGTCGACCAGGTCACCGACCACGGCGACGATGTCGGCGTCCAGGCGGTTGATCGCGGCGACGATCCGCTCGGTGTGGATCCGGCCGCGCAGCGGACCGATGTGAATGTCGGAGACGGTGGCGATCCGCAGGCCGTCCATGCTGCGCGGCAGCTTGGCCAGCGGAATCTGCACCCGGTCCAGCTGCGGGGGACCCATCGCGGTGCGTACCCCGCTGCCGACCAGGCCGGCGGCGGTGAGCCCGGCGAAGATCGCGGCGCCTCGGGCGAGCAGCAGCCGGCGCCCCGGATCGTGGTCCGGCCCGATCGCACCGGCGGCCGGGGGTTCGCTCGCCCGGTTCGCCGGGTCGGCCACCGGCGGGGTGGCCGTGGTCCCGGACTCCTCGATCGCCGCGCTCGGGCCGACCAGCGCCGGCTCCTCGGTGGTGCTGGCCGGGCCGACCAGCACCGGCTCCGGTGCGGCCACCGCGGCCCGGCGGCGCAGCACCAGGCGGGTCACCAGCATCGGGACTTCCAGCACGACGAGCAGCACCAGCAGGTAGAACATCAGGGCCAGCCAGATGTAGCCCGGCCAGGCCAGCCAGTACAGGCCGGCGCGGGTGCCCATCATCGTCGCCGGTACGAGCAGCGCCAGCACCACCGTGGTGACCGTGCCGATCCGCCGCCAACGGCCCGCTCTGGTGGTGTCCTTGACCAGCCGCTTCCAGAGATAGAGGTGGATCAGCCCGGTGATCAGGGCAAGGGTGGCCACGAAACCGAGTACCGCGAGCACGTCTGCTGTCCCCTCAGCCGCCGGCGAAGGGAGGAAGGACGTCGATCGTCACTCCGGCCGGCAGCGGTTTGTCGCGATCATGACAGGTCACGCCATCGACTAGAAAGCTTGCCACGGTCAACACGGGGACCAGCCGCTCACCGTGCCGCTGGGCCAGCTCGCTCAACACCCCGTCGAGGGTACGGCCGGCGGAAACGGTCTCCTCGCTGCGCCCGGCCGCCGCTCGGGCACCGGCGAAGTAACGCACGGTGACGGTTTCCACGGTCATCCTCCGATGGCCGACATCGGCCTGGCGGGTTGCAGGAAACTCGGGTCGTCGATGCCGTGACCGGCCCGCTTGCCCCGGGTAGCCGCCGTCCACCGCCGCACCAGCTCGTCGTCGTCCGCGCCGGCGCGCAGGGCACCCCGCAGGTCCGTCTCCTCGGTGGCGAACAGGCAGTTGCGGACCTGACCGTCGGCGGTGAGCCGGGTCCGGTCACAGTCGCCGCAGAAGGGGCGGGTCACCGTGCCGATCACCCCGACCCGGGCCGGGCCGCCGTTCACCAGCCAGGTCTCGGCCGGTGCCGCACCCCGTCCGGCCGGATCCGGGGTCAGCTCGTACGCCGTACCCAGGGTGGCCAGGATCTCCTCCGCGGTGACCATGCTGGCCCGGTCCCACCCGTGCTGGGCGTCCAGCGGCATCTGCTCGATGAACCGCAGCTCGTACCCGTGATCCAGGGCGAAGCGGAGCAACGCCGGTGCCTCGTCGTCGTTGACCCCGCGCATCAACACACTGTTGATCTTGACTGGGGTGAGTTCGGCGGCCACCGCCCCGGCCAGACCGGCCAGCACCTCGTCCAACCGGTCCCGGCGGGTCAGCCGGAGGAAGCGGGCGTGATCCAGGGTGTCCAGCGAGACGTTCACCCGGTCCAGTCCGGCGGCGCGCAGGGCCGGTGCCACCCGCGCCAACCCGATGCCGTTGGTGGTCAGCGAGATCCGGGGCCGGGGATCGAGGGCCGCCACCGCGGTCACGATGGCGGTCAACCCCGGGCGGATCAGCGGCTCACCCCCGGTGAACCGGACCTCATCGATGCCGAGTCGCTGCACCGCGACCCGGATCAGCCGGATCACCTCGTCGTCGGTGAGCAGTTGCGGCCCGGCCAACCAGGGCAGCCCCTCGGCGGGCATGCAGTACGTGCAGCGCAGATTGCACTTGTCGGTCAGGGAGACTCTCAGGTCCCGGGCGGTTCGGCCGTACCGGTCGACGAGGAGGCCGCCGGGCGGTACGACACTCATCCCACGACGGTAGCGCGGCCGAGCCCACCCAGAGCGGCGCGGGCGAGGTCGCGGACCGAATCCCGGTACGCGCTGCCGAACAGTGCGGTGTGCACGAGCATCAGGTGCAACTGGTGCAGGGGCACCCGCTGCCGCCAACCCTCGGCCAGCGGCCAGAATTCCTGGTACGCGGCCAGAATCCGGTCCGCGTACGGCGGACCCCCGAACAGCGCCAGTTGGGCCAGGTCGGTCTCGCGGTGCCCGCCATGGGCGGCCGGGTCCACCAACCAGACCCGGTCGTCGGCCCCCCAGAGCAGGTTGCCCGGCCACAGGTCGCCGTGGACCCGGGCCGGTGGCTCCTCCCCACCGAACTCGCCGATCCGGGCGACGACCTGTTCGACCAGCGCGACCGTGGTGTCGTCCAGGGCCCCGTTGTCGACCGAGCGCCGCAGGTAGGGCAGCAGCCTCGCCTGGGCGAACCACTGCGCCCAGGGACCCTCGTGTGGGGTGTTGTCCGCCGGCAGGGCCCCGATGAACCCGGGCCAGGAGGCCCCGAAGGTGGGGGCCCCGGCCCGGTGCAGGCCGGCTAGTTCCCGGCCGAAGCGTTCGGCGGCCTCGGGGCTCGGCTCACCCGGCTCGACCCACTCCAGGGCCAGCAGCTCGGGCAGGTCCACCAGCACCTGGGGAACCGCCACCGTCCCGGTCTCCCCCAGCCAGCGCAGCCCGGCCGCCTCGGTGGCGAAGAACCCCTCCGGCACCGGCCGATCCGCCTGCTCCGGCCAGGTCTTGGCGAAGACCGAGTGACCGTCGTCGAGAGTCAGCCGGGAGGCGGCGCAGATGTCTCCGCCGCTGACCGGGGTCTCCCGGATCCGTTGATGGGTCAGGAAGGTCGGCAGCTGCTCGGGATGCGCCCGCAGATACGCCAGATCCATGCCCGCAAGGTATCCCCTCCGGGGGGAAGGAAGGGCCCCTTGTTAACGCCTCCGGTAGAGCAGGGGTCCCCTATTAACAGGCTGCACGCTCACCGCGCTGTGCCAAGGGTGCTGGCGGAAGGGTGGCGATCGGGTGTGACCAGGCAAAATACGCTGAGTAGCTGTGGATAACCGGCGTGTCGTCCACAGGGGCAGCGGCACCCACCTTCCGGCTCGCAGGCTGACTCCATGAATTCGACGGAGATCCCTAGGCTGACCGTCCGCTCGCCCGCCGACCTCATCGCCGCAGTGCCGTACCTGCTCGGCTTCCATCCGAGCGACAGCGTCGTGGTGGTGGCCTTCTCGGCCTCCCGGGTCGTCTTCGTGGCCCGTGGGGACCTGCCCGGCGACACCGATCACGGCGAGGCGGCCGGGCACCTCGCCGCGGCCGGACACCTGGCTGCGGTCACCGCCCAGCAGGGCGCCGACGCGGCGACCGTGATCGGGTACGGCCCGGCCGCGCGGGTGACCCCGGCCCTCGACGCTATCCGGGAGGCGTTGACCAATGTCGGGTTGCCCGTGCTCGACGCGCTGCGGGTCACCGAGGGGCGCTGGTGGTCGTACCTCTGCACGGAACCGGAGTGCTGTCCGCCGGAGGGAACCGCGTACGACCCCGAGGGCAGCACGGTGCCCGCGGCGGCCGTCTTCGCCGGCCAGGTGGCCCTGCCGGACCGGGCAGCCCTCGTAGCCCAACTGGCCCCCACCGATGGGACCGCCGCCCGCCGCGCCGCCGAGCGGGCCGAACAGCGGCTGTCCGAGTTGCTGGCGACCGCACCCCCGGCGGACCTGCTCGGCGCGCGGGCCCTCCGGACGGCTGGGGTGGCGGCGTACCGTGCCGCCCGCCGCCGGCACGACCGGGGCGGGCAGCTCACCGACGACGAGATCGCCTGGCTGGCCCTACTGCTGACCCACCTTCCGGTACGCGACCACGCCTGGGAACGCACCGACGGCCGGGACGAGGACGTGGCGTTCTGGACGGAGCTGCTGCGCCGGGTAGCGCCCCACCTGATCGCGGCGCCCGGTGCGCTGCTGGCCTTCGCCGCCTGGCGGGCCGGGCAGGGCGCCCTGGCGGCGGTGGCGCTGGAGCGGGTGTTGACCGAGCATCCGGACTACTCCCTAGCCCTGCTGATCGACGACCTGCTCCGTCGCGGAGTCCCACCCTCCCGGCTGGATGGTTGGCCGGCCGGCGATCCGTCGACTCCCCCGCGCCGAGTTCGGCGCAGGTCGCGCCGCCGCCCACGATGACCCACCAGGACAGGGGCAGCCAGACCTGCTGCGGCCCTGGATAATCGATGGATGCTCCGATCGACCTGCGGACGCGGATGAGCGTCGGACTGCTGCTGTCGCTGGCCGGGCTGGCCCTGATCGACAGCACCAGCATCGGCACCCTGTTCATTCCGGTGTGGTTGCTGCTGGCCCCCGGCCCGGTCAGCGGTCGCCGGATCCTGACCTACCTGGGCACCATCGCCGGGTTCTACTTCGTGGTGGGGCTGGCCCTCTATGTCGGGGGCAGCACCCTGGCAGGGGTGCTGGGCGGCGCCCTGGACAATCGCCCGGTCATCTGGGCGCAGTTGGTGTTCGGGGTCGGCCTGCTGGTGGTGAGCTTCCGGTTCGACGGTAAGCGCGGCAGCGGAACGGGTCGGGTGCTGCGCTGGCGGGATCGGGTGACCACCGGTGACTCGTCGGGGCGGTGGCTGATCGGGCTGGCCTTGTTCGCCGCGTTGGCCGAGGTGGCGACCATGCTGCCGTACCTCGGTGCCCTGGGCCTGTTGGGCACCTCCGGCCTGGACCTGGCGGCGGTGGTTGCCCTGCTCGGTGGGTACTGCCTGGTCATGGTGCTGCCGGCGATGGTGTTGCTGGGGGTGCGGCTGGCCTGGCCGAGGCTGATCGAGCCGGTGCTCGTCCGGCTCAACGCCTGGATCCTCAGATCCTCCGGGAGCATGCTCGGCTGGGTCCTGGGCATCGCCGGCTTTTTGATCGCCCGGGACGCCGCGATGCGGCTGGGCCTGTTCGAAATGCTCGCTAACCGCTGAAGTTCAGGCGCTGATCCGATGTGGGCTGGTGTAGACGTTCATGGTGCGGCCACGGAGGAAACCGACGAGGGTCAGTCCGGCCTCGGTGGCCAGGTCCACCGCCAGGGTGCTCGGCGCCGAGACCGCCGCGAGCAGCGGCACACCGGCCATCCACGCCTTCTGGGTCAGCTCGAAACTGGCCCGTCCGGAGACGAGCAGAACGTGCCCGACCAGGGGTAGCCGACGCTCGCGTACCGCCCAGCCGATCACCTTGTCCACCGCGTTGTGTCGGCCCACGTCCTCGCGGAGCACCACCAGGTCACCCTCGGCGGTGAACAGACCGGCGGCGTGCAGCCCGCCGGTCCGATCGAAGCCACGCTGCCCGGCCCGCAGCCGCTGCGGCAACTCGGCCAACAGTTCCGCCGGCACGGTCAGCGGGTCGTCGGCCACCTCGAACATCGACCGGGTACGCACCGCCTCGATGCTCTCCTTGCCGCAGACCCCGCAGGCGCTGGTGGTCAGGAACTGCCGGTTGGCCTCGACAGTCGGCTCCGGCACCCCGGGTGCCAGCGTCACATCGACCACGTTGTACGTGTTCGGGGTCTCCGCGCCGGCACACAACTGCGCGGTCGACACATCCTCCGCCGACCGGATCAGTCCCTCGGCGAACAGGAAACCCAGTGCCAGGTCCAGGTCCGCGCCGGGAGTACGCATGGTGACCGACAGTGGGCGGCGGCGTCCCGGCCCGGCCGCACCTACCCGGATCTCCAGCGGCTCCTCGGCGGCCAGGGTGTCCGGCCGACGGGTCAGCACACCCCGGTCGGCTGCGGCGTCGAGATCCACGCGGAGCACCACGCGGCGGTCAGTAGCCCGTCCCACCCCACCATCCTGCCCCGACCCCCACCCCGCCACCCGCCCACCCCGCCACCCGCCGACCCGGGCAGCCCGACCGCCCCGGCCCTCAGCACCGCCCGGCGACCAGCACCGCCCGGTCCTCAGCCCCGCCCGACCACCCTCCACCCCGGCCACCAGCCAGAGAGGGCACCAGGGCTAGGGCTACGGTGGGCCGGTGAAGGCGTACGCCGCGGTGGTGCTCGCCGGAGGTGCGGCCCGGCGGATGGGTGGACTGGACAAGCCGGCGCTGCCGGTCGGCGGGGTGCCGATGCGGGAGCGGGTCCTGGCGGCGGTCGCGGACGCCGCGCCTCGGATCCTCGTCGGGCCGGGACCGGCCCCGGCGGGCGTACGACTGACCCGCGAGTCGCCACCGGGCGGCGGGCCGGTGCCCGCCCTCGCGGCCGGGCTGGCCCTGCTCGACCCCGA
The DNA here is from genome assembly GCF_040643455.1 of Micromonospora sp. NPDC047134. Taxonomy (NCBI): domain Bacteria; kingdom Bacillati; phylum Actinomycetota; class Actinomycetes; order Micromonosporales; family Micromonosporaceae; genus Micromonospora; species Micromonospora sp. NPDC047134. The sequence continues at coordinate 169,369 of NZ_JBEYUI010000010.1, read as the reverse complement.
GGTGTCGGCCGTGGCCCTGCTGGCGGCCGATCTGCCGCTGTTGACCCGGGCCGCCGTCGGTGAGCTGCTGCACCACCTCGACGACGCCTCGACCAGCCGACCACCGGTCGACGGGGTCTGTTACCTGGACCAGTCCGGGCGGCGGCAGTCGCTGTGTGGGGTGTGGCGCCCGGCGGCGCTGCGCGCGGCCCTGGACCGGGTGCGGGTACGGCGGGGCGAGTTGGCCGGAGCGTCCCTGCGGGACCTGTTCACCGGGCTCGCCGTACGCGAGCTGCGGTGGACCGGCGACGGCCCGCCGCCCTGGTTCGACTGCGACACTGAGCGGGACCTGCGGCGGGCGGAGGAGTGGTCGCGATGAGGGTGCTGGACGACTGGCTCGCGGCGGCCTGTGCGGAGCTGGGGGTGGATCCGGCCGAGGTGCCGGTGCAGTCCGTGCTCGATCTGGCCCGGGATGTCGCCCACCAGGTGGTGCGGCCGGGGGCCCCGGTCACCGCGTACCTGCTCGGGCTGGCTGTCGGCCGGGGGGCCGATCCGGCCGTGGCAGCCACCCGGCTGACCGAGCTGGCCGGCACCTGGCCGACCGAGTCAGGTGACCACGGCTGACCGCCAGGCGTGTCCGATCACTGTCCGGGTTGACGCCTCTTCCCGACCGGCTCGATAGGGTGGCCGGAACGGACGGAGGCGATCATGACGGCAGAGCACCCCTCAGCACCGCCCGGTACGCCGGCACACCACGAGTCGATCCTGCTCGACGAGCCGAGCACCGCGGACCTGCGGGCCAAGGTGACCCATGCGTGGCGGGAGTTCGCCCGCGCGTTGGCCGACCGGCTGGCCGGCCTGCCGCACGGTGCCCACGTGGAGTTGACCCTCGACCCGACCGCCTCCGGCATCGAGGAGGCCGTCTACTCCGTCAGTGTCGATGTCGGCGAGGACGGCGGGTTGACCGCGCGGGCGGTGGGCAACGCGGCCCTGCCCCAGGGCTACCGGCTGGACCGGGCGGCCGTGGCAGACATGGTCGCCCTGGGTTGGTCTCCGCCGGGGGTGCTGGAGGGCTCCGGTGACCAGTTCGGCCTGCACTGCGGGGTCTCGGAGAGCACCCGGCTGGCCGCCCTGCTCTCGCGTACGCTGCGCGACGTCTACGGCGCGCCGCACCCGGCCTTCCTGGTCTACGTGATCGTCGACGCCGAGGGTGAGCCGGTGCCGGGCGAGCCGTTGGGCACCGCCCGCAGTGAAGTCGGCACCGGGCAGGAGATCGAGGACGACCTGGCCCAGGCGCTGGCCGCCACGGAGGATTCCGGTGCGGACAGTGAGGTGCTGGAGTTGGCCGAGCGGGTCCGGACGGTGGTCTCCACCATGCTCCGGTCCGACTCCGACCGGGTCCAGGTCGACTCCGACGGCGACATCAACATCCGGGCCGGTTCGGCGATGGTCTTCGTCCGGGTGCGGGACAATCCGCCGCTGGTCGACGTCTTCTCCCCGGTGCTCACCGAGGTGGAGCCGACCGAGCGGCTCTACGTCAAGCTCTCCGAGTTGACCAACCGGATGCCGATCGGCCGGCTCTACTGTGCCGACGACACCGTCTGGGCCTCTATCCCGGTCTTCGGCCGCAACTTCCAACCCACCCATCTGATGCTTGCCGTGCAGGTGATGACCGGCCTGGCGGACGAGTTGGACGACCGGCTGCACGGCGAGTTCGGCGGCAAGCGCTTCTTCAGTGAGGGGGACAAGCCGGGGCGGGGCGAGCACCGCACCGGCATGTACCTGTGAGCTGGTGGCTCAAGGGGTGAGGCCCGGAGTTCCCGAGAAACCGGGCCCCACCCCTTGAGGGGGAGGGAGAGTCAGGTCGTCGGGATCCAGTCGAGGCTTCGCGCGGTGACCGGATCGCTGGCGCGCAGGCCCGCATCGGAGACCGTCCAGAGAAGGTCCCCGATCATCAGTGCGCGGTGTACGGCCGGGCGTAGCCGGGCTCGGTCCGTGGTCGTGACCGGGTGGGTGACCTGGCCGATCTCGCTGATCTTGTCGGCGTCGACCCGCAACAGGCGTACCCCGGCGTCCACCGGCAGCACCACCAGCCCGGTGGCCGGCCAGTGCAGGAAGGCGTGCGGGTCGTACTCGGCGGTGGACCAGCCGCGAGGCAGGTGCCACTGGTCCAGGCGGGTCGGCCGGCTCGGGTCCCGCACGTCGAAGAGGGACACCTGCACCCCCTCCGTACGGCCCTGTCCGTCGGCCTCCTGACCCACCCCGAGCAGCCGCCCGTCCGGCAGGGGATGCAGGTACGCGGAGTAGCCGGTGATCTTCAGCTCCCCGGTCATCCTCGGGGCGGCCGGGTCGCTCAGGTCCAGCGAGTAGAGCGGGTCGGTCTGCCGGAAGGTGACCACGTACGCCACCGGCCCCAGGTACCGCACGGAGTAGATGCGTTCGCCGCGCCCGAGCCCGCCGACCGCTCCGACCGACACCAGGAACCCGCCATCCCGACGCAGCACCCGTACGGTGGATTCGGATTCGCCTTCATCGCCCCACACCTCGCCGAGGGTGGTGGCCACCCGCAGGTGTCCGTCCCATTCGGACAGTGCGTACTGGTTGATCAGCCACCCGGGTACGGCACCGGAGGCCAGATAGCGAGGGCGGCCCGACCCGGCGGTGTCGAACTGGAAGATCTCGGTCACCTGGTCCCGGAGACCGGGCCGCCAGCGCAGCAGCCCCGGTTTCCGGGGCGGCTGCTGCCCGGCCAGGTAGAGGCTGTTCGGGGTGCCGTAGACCGTGTTGGCGTCGGCGGCGACGCTGACCGGGTCACCGTCGCCCAGCCGGTCGGCGCCGAGGTCGAAGCTGAGCACGGTGAGTACCGAGGTGCCGGTCATCCGTTCCGGTCGGCTCAGCCGATCGCAGTCGACCCGCCCGGTGTGCCGCTCGTTCCCGGCCGTCCACTCGTACTCCGGCAACCAGGACTCGATCCCGGCGCTGTCGATCACCGCCCGGTTCTGCCGGGTCCGGGCCCGGTCGCTGCCCTCAGGGACGTACGGAAACTCGAGGCGCGGCGTCGAGCGGATCACCACCCGGGCGGTGGTGCCGGTCAGTCGACCGTCGAGCAGACCGCCTTCGATCCGGTACGTGCCGATCAGCGCGGGCGCACCGGTCAGGTCGACCAGGAACAGGCGGGCCGCTTCGGTCGACGGCCCTGGCCGGGACCGGTCCACCGCGACGAACGGCGTCCCCTCGGCGAGCACCAGGGCCCGGTTACCGAGCAGCAGCAGCCGGTACGAGCCCCAGTAGGCGCCCGCCTTCCCACCGGGCAGATCGAGTCGGCCGGTGATCCGGCGGCTGACCGGGTCGATCACCCGCAGCCCGCCCCCGGTGACGGTGACGATGCGGCGCCCGTCGGTCTTCACCACGTCCGGCTCGTCCGCGCCGGCCTCATGGTTGTTGGTCGTCGAGTGGTCCGGCGGGGCGCTGCCGCCGAGCGCACCCTTCGCCAGGGCCCTGCCCTCGGCGGCCGCCCGGGTGGACAACAGGGTGCCGCCCTCGAAGCCGTACGGGCCGACCGCCTCGCGGGCGGCGGCCCGCAGTTCGGTCAGGGCGTCCGCACAGGAGTCGAAGGAGACCAGCCCGGCCACCGGCACCATCACCGGGGCGGTCGGTCGGCCGGGGGCCGGAGCCGAGGTGCTTCCGGCCAGCAGGGTGAGGGTGGTCAGGATGCTCCCGGCGACGATCACCTTGCCTGCCCGCGTCATGACTGCTTCGACGCCGCCGGTCGCCGTCCGGTTCCGCACCGATGCGCCGGTCTGCACCGCCCGGTGCGATCAGATGGAGGGCCCGACCCCGGGGGACTCCACCAGCCTGGAGAGCACGATGGTGCTGCGGCTGGAGGTCACGAAGCTCTCCGCGCGCAGCCGCTCCAACGCCTCCTCCAGGTGGGAGATGTCGGCGGCCCGCAGGTGTACGAGGGCGTCGGCCTCCCCGGACACCGTGTACGCCCCGACCACCTCGGGGTGGCGGCGTACGGCGGCACCGATCTGGGCCGGGGTGGTGCGGCCGGCGCAGAACAGCTCGACGAAGGCCTCCGTGGTCCAGCCGACCGAGGCCGGGTCGACGACGGCGGTGAATCCCCGGATGACCCCGGCGGCCCGCAGCCGGTCCACCCGCCGCTTGACGGCCGGAGCGGAGAGTGAGACTCGGGTTCCGATGTCCGCGTACGAGGCACGGGCATCGGCGACCAGCAACGCAATGATTCGCTGGTCCACGCCGTCTATCTGCAAGATTCTGCTCCTGAGAAGCAATGGTCATGGCTGTTCCGAAACTCTCAGCCTACCTACTCTTGGTGACCATGAACCCTCAGCGAGTGCCCCGAAAGCGCACGTACCTCATGTGCTCGCCGGAGCATTTCGCGGTCGAGTACGCGATCAACCCCTGGATGGACGTGACCACCCCGGTCGACCCGGAGCTGGCCGTCAAGCAGTGGGATCGCCTGCGGGAGACTCTGGTCGGCCTGGGACACGAGGTGCACCTGCTCGCCCCCGAGCCCGGCCTGCCGGACATGGTCTACGCCGCCAACGGCGCCTTCATGGTCGACGGCACGGTCTACGGTGCCCGGTTCAAACACCACCAGCGCACGGCCGAGGCGGCGGCGCACCGCGCCTTCTACGAGGCGCAGGGCTGGCGGTTCATCGCCCCGAACGAGACGAACGAGGGTGAGGGGGACTTCGCGTACCTGCCACAGGCGCACGGCGGGCTGATCCTCGCCGGGTACGGGTTCCGTACCGAACTGCCCGCGCACGCGGAGGCGCAGGAGGCGCTGGGTAGGCCGGTGGTCTCGCTGCGGCTGATCGATCCGCGCTTCTACCACCTGGACGTGGCGCTGGCCTCGATCGACGACGGCAACATCGTCTACTACCCGGGAGCCTTCTCCGCGGCCAGCCAGAAGGTGCTGGCCCAGCTGTTTCCCGACGCGGTGCTGGCCGAGGACGAGGACGTTCTCGCCTTCGGGCTCAACCTGGTCAGTGACGGCGCGAACGTGGTGCTGAACAGCGAGGCGACCCGGCTGGCGGGTCGGCTGAGGGCGGCCGGCTACACCCCGGTGCCGGTGGAGTTGGCCGAGCTGAAGAAGGGCGGAGGCAGCGTGAAGTGCTGCATCGCCGAACTACGGCACTGAACCCTCAGCCCAGGGTGGCCAGCTCGCTGAGCAGGACATTGGACAGCACCTGCCCGTCGTGCTGCACCTCCCGCAGGTACCACTTCTGCTGGGGGGTGCGCGGCTGGTTGAACTGCCAGGCCCCGCGCGGGCTGTCGATCTGACCGATCCGGCCCAGCGCCAGGTTGAGCTCCTGCGGGGTGGGGTCCGAGCCGGCCAGGCGGATCGCCTGGTCGAGCACCTTGGCCGCGTCGTACGAGGCCATCGCGTAGGTGGTCGGCGAGGCGCTGTGCTTCTTGCGGTACGCCGAGGCGAACCGGCGGTTGGCGGCGTTGTTCAGGTCGGCGGAGTAGTTCAGGGCGGTGCGGATGCCCAGGGCGTCGTCGGCCGGCTTGATGCTCTCCAGCACGGTGCCCTCGGTGAGGAAGCCGGGTGCGTAGATGGCGCCCTGGAAGCCGGCGTCGCGTAGCTGCATGACGAACTCCGCCGCCGCCGGGCCGGCGAAGAAGCAGAAGACCACCGAGGGGTTGCGGCTCAGTGCGCGGTCGATGTCCCGGACGAAGGCGCCCTTGCCGGGGTTGGCGTTGTTGGAGGTGAAGACGACCGGATCCGCGATGCGGGGGTCGGATTCGCCGAACTCCTGCCGGAAGCCGCGCAGCACGTCGTCGCCGCCGAGGGCCGACTCCGGCATGATCATCGCCACCCGGTCGTCGGGACCCAGGGCGTCGCGCAGATGGCGACCGAGGGCCCGGCCCGCCTCGTCGAGCACGTACGAGGTACGCCAGATGTAGACGACGCTCTGGAGGCTGGTGGGTGAGGCGTTGGAGCCGATCAGGGGCACCCGGGCCTGCTCGATGACGTCCCGGATGCCGGACATCACCGCTGCGGAGGAGACCCCGGTCAACGCCAGAACACCCTGCTTGAGCAGGCCGTCCACCGCGGCCTGACCGGACTTGACGCTGTCTCCCTCGTCGGCCACGAGCAGGTTCACCGGATGGCCGCCGAGGACTCTCTCGTTGAGGTCCAGGTAGAGCTCGAAGCCGTTGCGCAACTCGTCACCGACGGCCTTGCCGGGGCCGGACTGCGGCGCGATGAGCCCGACCTTGACCGTGCTCTTCGGTTCGGCCGGCTCCTCGGGGTCCGAGGCGCACCCGGCTGTTAATCCACCCGCACCGAGCGCGGCGAGCAGTTGAAGTGCCCGCCTACGGTTCATCTGCGACACCGGGTTCCCTTCGGATGGCCTGCTGGGAGTCTCCGCCCCTCCGGCGTTCTACCTGCTTAGCGACGCTGGGTCAATGGTTAATGATCGGTGTGAAGAGAACGGAACGCGGCGGTTACCTGCGGCCAGGCCGGAGAGAGGGGATCGATAAGCCCGAAGTGTTCGCATTCCGGAAGCTCTACAAGGTGCATTTCCGCACCTAGCGCCTGCGCTGCGGCGACATATTTCCTGCTCATCTCCACCGGTACCTGCTGATCCAGAGTGCCATGAATCACTACCGTCCGTATTGGCAGCGGAGCCGTGATGCGGGGGTCGGCGACCTCGTACCGCTCGGGGAAATCGGCCGGTCCGCCGCCCAGCAGCGCGGCCACCGCGCCCGAGTCCAGGTCCAGCCGGTAGGCCTCGGCCAGATCCGTGACCGGGGCCAGGGCGAGCACCCCGCCGACGGTCTGCGGTGACCGGATGGCGGTGTGCAGGGCTAGATGACCACCGGCCGAGTGCCCGACCAGGATCGGCGGCACCGGTGCCACCCGACCGGGCAGGGCCTCGGCGGCCAACTCCGGCAGAGCCGCCACCCCGGCCCGTGCGTCCATCAGGGTGCCGGGCCAGCCGCCACCGGGCTGCCCGGTCCGGCGGTACTCCAACTGGGCCACCGGGAAGCCGAGCCGGGCCAGTGCGTCAGCCAGTGCGTCGGTGTGCCGCCGGTCGTACTCCACCCGCCAGAAACCGCCGTGCACGACGATCACCAGTGGCCGGGGCGGGCCCTCGCCGAGCGGGCGGCGCAGATCGGCGATCTGGTCGGGGTGCTCGCCGTAGGAGACCGTGAGGTCCGGCTCCGGTGCGGGTCGGGTGAGTACGGCGCGGGGGTCGAGCGACATCGGCCGACGGTAGCGCGACTCGCCGCCATCCGAGGCCCCGGGTCGTACGCCGCATCGTCGGCCGGGGCGGCGGGCGCCGACGGGGGTGACTGAGTAAAGATGGATGCCATGACCGAAGCGCATACCGCTGGACAGAACGACGAGCCTGGCCGCGACGGCACCGGGCACTCGGGCACCGTGGTGGTGGTCGGGCCCGATGGCCGACCGGTCGGCACCCTGCAGACCGACGACGGGCCAGGTGAGGATCCCGCCCGCCTGGTCGAGCAGCCGGCGAAGGTGATGCGGATCGGCAGCATGATCAAGCAGCTGCTGGAGGAGGTCAAGTCCGCGCCGCTGGACGACGCCAGCCGGCACCGGATGCGGGAGATCCACGAGCGCTCGATCGTCGAGCTGAAGGAAGGGCTGGCGCCCGAGCTGCGCGAGGAACTGGAACGGCTCTCCTTGCCGTTCACCGAGGACCAGGCACCGACGGAGGGTGAGCTGCGGATCGCCCACGCTCAGCTGGTCGGCTGGTTGGAGGGGCTGTTCCACGGCATCCAGGCCGCCCTGGTGGCCCAGCAGATGGCGGCCCGGGTGCAACTGGAGCAGATGCGCACCGGGCGGCAGGCGCTGCCCAGCGGGCCGGGCGGGGTGGCCCTGCCGGGGATGCCCGGCCTGGGTCAGGGACCGGGCGGCGAGGGCCACAGCACCGGTCAGTACCTCTGACGACGCCGGGGTGCGGCGCCTGCCGCACCCCGTCAGTCCACCCCGAAGACCTTCTCCAGGTACGCCGCCACCCCGTCGACCGAGTTCGCCGAGGTGACCTCGTCGGCGATCGCCAGCACGGCCGGGTGCGCGTTGGCCACCGCCACCGCCCGGCCGGCCCAGGTCAGCAGGGGTACGTCATTGGGCATGTCACCGAAGGCCAGCACCTCCTCGGCGGTGATGCCGAGCCGGTGGCAGTACCAGGCCAGCCCGGCCGCCTTGGTCACCCCGGCCGCCGAGATCTCCACCAGCCCCGACCGTGAGGAATGGGTGGCCTCGGCCAGACCGGCCAGCGCCTCGGCGACCACCTGGGTGAACCGGTCCGGATCCCGTTCCCCGTCGGCCCGGGCCAGCAGCTTCACCGCCGGCAGCGAATGCAGCTCCTCCGGATGCAGTACGGCCCGGATCGCGGTCTCGTCGGCGTCCCAGCGCATCGGGTAGTGCGCGTCGTGGCGCATCTGCCGACCATCGGCGATCTCCACCGCGAGACTCACCCCGGGCACCTCGGCCCGTAGTCGGCGGGCCACCTCCGCGAGCAGTTCGGGGGCCAGCGGGTCGGCCCGCAGCACCTCGTCGCCGACCGGGTCGTAGACCACCGCACCGTTGGCGCAGACCGCCGGCAGCGGCTCGGCCAACTGCTCGTACACCAGTCGCAGCCAGCGGATCGGTCGCCCGGTGACCAGCACGACCGGAGTGCCCCGGGCGGAGATCCGGGCCAGCACCTCGGCGGTGTGCGGGCTGAGGGTGCGGTCGTCGCGCAGCAGGGTGCCGTCGATGTCGCTGGCGACCAGGCGGGGAACTGCCTCCATCACCCGGACAGTAGCCGGTCCAGATACACGGCCACCCCGTCGTCGTCGTTGCGCAGGGTGACGTTGTCGGCGATGGCCCGCAGTTGCGGGTGGGCGTTGGCCACCGCCACCCGCCCCCAGCCGGCCCACTCGAACATCGGCAGGTCATTGGGCATGTCGCCGAAGACCAGCACCTCGGCCGGATCGACCCCCAGGCTCTGCGCCACCACACTGAGCCCGGTGGCCTTGTCCACCCCGGAGGGGCTGATCTCGATGAAGCCCAGCCCGGCCTGGGTGAGGGCGGCCAGGTGCGGCGGGATGATCTCCCTGGCGACCGCCAGCAACTCGTCGACATGATGATCGGCGGTACGCGCGAAAGCCTTGATCACATCGCCTGCCAGGCACTCGTCGCGGCTGCGTACCTCGAACCGGTCCTGGTAGGGCCAGGCGGGGTGGTAGTCCCCCCACAGGGGCGCGTCGTGCTCGTCGGAGGCCTCGACCATCACGGTCAGCGGGCCGACCACGGCCTCCAGGTCGGCCAGCAGGGTGGCCAGGACCTCGCTGGAGAGCCGCTCGTCGCGCAGCACCACCGGCCCGGCCGGGTCGCTCTGGTCGACCACCCGGCCACCGCCGGCCATCACCAGGAAGTCCGCCGCGCGGATGTCGTTGCGGGTCAGTTCGGTCAGCCGGGGGCCCCGGCCGGTGGCGCCCACCACCGGAATCCCGGCCGCACGAACCCGGTCCAGAACCTGATGGGTGTACGCCGACACGGTGTCGTCGCTGCGGACGAGAGTGCCGTCTAGGTCGGTGGCGATCAGCTTGGGCAGGCCCGGACGGGTCATCTTTCCTCCTTCGCCCACCGCCGTCACAGCCAGCCGTTCCGGTCGTTGGTCGAGGATCCGGCGAGCGGCGGGCAGCCACCTTACCTCGCGGAACGGGTCGCAACCATGGCTTCCCGACGAATCGGGTGTGACGCGAGGAAGGGAGCCTTCTTGAGGTCTGGTGTACCGCAGGGGTGGCTCCGGTGGCCGATCAGTCGGATCGGGCCTCGCGGGCGAAGGGCACCGTGGGGGTGACCGTGATGTCGATCGGTCCCCGGCCCTCGGGCTCCTCGGCGAAGTCGGCCGGGCGGCGGGGACGCGGCTGTCGTCGACCCGGCTCACCGGCCGTGCCGTCCGGTACGGCGGTGGCGCGGGCCAGGGCTGCGGCGAACAGCAGGACAGCCAGGAAGGCCATGATCAGCCCTCGCCCGTACTCGATGCGGAAGCCGTCCTCGACCGTGTAGCCCATCGCCCGCCGACGGTCGTCGTCCAGCGAGGCCGCCGTGGCCACCAGCACGGCGACCAGACCCAGGGCCAGGGCCAGGCCGGCGACCCGGGCATTGGCCCGTACGGCGAGGGTGCCGCGCAGCGTCAGTGCGGCCGTGACCCCCAGGATGAGCATCCCGACCAGGTAGCCGACCCCCAGATTGCCGACCTCGGAGACGCTGCTCAGCAACTCGACCGGCTCGTCCCCCTCACCCCCGCCGCTGGGAAAGGTGACCTTGGCCCACTCGCCGAGCAGGGAGGCCAGGGTGGCGGCGGCACCGAGCCCGGCGAGCAGCAGGGGCAGCCGGTGGTCGCGGCCGAGGCCGCCCAGAGCACCACGCCACCGGTTGGTGCCGGTCGGCTCCTCGTCCTGCGTTCCCCACTCGAGGACGCTGGCGCCGTCGGAGCGGTCGTCCTGCCGGGGGATGGGGAGGTCGTGGGTCACCGCTGCGCCTCCTTGTGGCCGGACCGAGTGCCCAGGGCGAGGTCTGCCCCGCATCATGGCACAGTAGGCCAGCTACGTCATGGAAGGTGCAGGCAGCTGCCCGGTCGGTCGGCCGACGGGCGCGGATTCGGCTAGCGTCAGCTCCATGCCTATTCGTACCGCTTCCGCACGCTGGCAGGGCAACCTTCCCGAAGGGTCCGGCACCATCCGCACCGGCAAGGGTGGGCTGGAGGGCAACTACTCCTTCAAGTCCCGCTTCGAGGAGGGTGAGGGCACCAACCCCGAGGAGCTGATCGGGGCCGCGCACGCCGGCTGCTTCTCGATGGCCTTCTCCAAGGCCCTGGCCGACGCCGGCGCGACGCCGACCTCGGTGGAGACCACCGCGAAGGTGCACCTGGACAAGACCGAGGCGGGCTTCACGGTGACCCGTATCGAGCTGGAGACCGTCGGTGTCGTACCCGGCATCGACGAGGCACGCTTCGCCGAGCTGGCGGAGACCGCCAAGCAGAACTGCCCCATCTCCCGCCTACTCTCCCCCGCCGCCACCATCACCCTCACCACCCGCCTGACCTCCTGACCCCGAACCCACCCCCCATCCCCGCCGATCTTGCACTTTTGGTCGACGCATAACGGTGTGAAAGACGCGTATCGGCGACCGAAAGTGCAAGATCGCGGTGTGGGGGTGGGGTGGGGGTGGGTGAGAATGGGCGGGTGGCGGTGGAGATGGATCGGGAGCGGTTCGAGGAACTCGTGGGGGAGGCCCTCGATGAGGTTCCCGAGGAACTGCTGACGTTGATGAGCAACGTGGTGATTCTCGTGGAGGACGACCCCCCGCCGGGGGAGGATCTGCTCGGCCTCTATGAGGGACACGCGTTGACCGACCGAGGGTGGGACTACGCGGGGGTGCTGCCGGACCGCATCCTGATCTACCGCAACCCGATCCTGCGGATCTGTGAGACCGAGGACGATGTCGTCGAGGAGGTGGCGGTGACCGTGGTGCACGAGATCGCGCATCACTTCGGCATCGACGACGAGCGCCTGCACGACCTCGGCTGGGGCTGACGGTTGCGTCGCTGCCCTACCGTCTCGACCAGGCACGGCGAGTAGGGAGGAAGAGATGCGCAGCGAACTGTTCTCAGCGGCGAACCTGGAGCGGGAGTCCGCGCAACCCGGCATGCGGCTCCAGAACGCCAAGATGCTCAAGATCGAGCTCAATGGTGAGATGTTGGCCCGGGTCGGCTCGATGGTCGCGTACCAGGGGCAGGTGCAGTTCCAGGCGCTGGGCTCCGGCGGGCTGGGCAACTTCCTCAAGCAGAAGCTCACCGGAGAAGGCGTCCCGCTGATGAAGCTCACCGGCCGGGGTGACGTCTTCCTGGCCGACTTCGCCAAGGACGTACACATCATCGACCTCGAACCGGGCGACGCCCTGTCGATCAACGGTTCCAGCGTCCTGGCCTTCGACCCCGGTCTCCAGTACGACATCAAGATGGTCGGCGGGGCCGGGATGGCCTCTACCGGCCTGTTCAACTGCGTCTTCACCGGCCAGGGCCGGATCGCGGTGACCACCCGGGGCACCCCGGTGGTGCTGGCGGTCGACGCGCCCACCTATGTGGATCCGCAGGCGGCGGTCTGCTGGTCGGCCGGGTTGCAGACCGGCTACCACCGGGCCGACCAACTGGGACTCGGCACCCTGCTGGGCCGTACCACCGGCGAGGCGTACACGATGAGCTTCGCGGGGCAGGGCTTCGTCGTCGTCCAGCCGTCCGAGGAGCCGCCGATCATGGGCAGCGGCCAGCAGGATCAGGGTGGGGTGCTCGGCGGCCTGTTCCGCTGAGCCGAGCCCTGGCCCAGCGCTACGACCACCCACGCCCAGGCCGCCGAGCCCAGGCCCGGGCAGTCAGCTCAGTTCGCCGGCTCTGAGTCGGGCGAGCCAGGCGGCGGCGTCGGCGTAGTCGGCGTCCGAGAGACCGGCGGGGGCGGGGACCGGGTGTCCCCCCGTGCTCCCGCTCCACCGGTGCCGCGGATAGGAGCCGAGGAAGCGTACGTCCGAGCAGACCCGGCGGAGGCCCTGAAGTGCCTCACCCAGCCGGACGTCGGCGACGTGACCGGTGCAGTCGAGGAAGAAGACGTACTCGCCGAGGGCCTTGCCGGTGGGCCGGGACTCGATCCGGCTGAGGTTCACCCCTCGGACCGCCAGCTCCATCAGAACGGACAGCAGGGCACCGACCCGGTCGTGTGCGATGTACACCGCCAGCGAGGTCACATCGTCGCCGGTGGGCGGGGGAGGTGGACCGGGCCGGGCCACCAGGGCGAACCGGGTCACCGCGTCCGGATGATCGGCGATCTTGTCAGCGAGTACGGCCAGCCGGTGCCGGGTGGCGCCGATCGGAGCGCAGATCGCCGCGTCGAACTCGCCCGTGGCCGCTCCGGCCGCCGCCGCTCCGTTGGAGAGTACGTCGATCACGGTCGCGTCCGGCAGGTAGGCCCGCAGCCAGTCGCGGCACTGGGTGGAGGCCTGGGGATGAGCGGCGACGCTGCGAACCGTCGACAGCAGGGTGCCCGGACGCGCACCCAGGACGAACTCCACCGGCAGGATCACCTCGCGGGTGATCACCAGCGGTTCCCCCTCGGCGAACTCGTCGAGGGTCACCCCGACGGCGCCGCCGATCGAGTTCTCCAGGGGGACCAGGGCGGCGTCGACCTCCCCGGCGCGTACCGCGTCCAGCGCCTCACCGACGCTGCGGGCCGGTGTCCGGGTGCCCCGCTCGGCTGCGGGCAGAGTGCGCAGGGCCTGTTCCGCGAAGGTGCCCTCGGGACCGAGGAAGGCGAAGCGTGTCGGCGGTGTTCCCGGCATGGTCTCCAGCCTACGCACCCGGGGTGGACGCAGAGACCGAAGGCGTCGCAGCGGGTGTCGTCGGCAGGGGGGCCGTGACCCCGGAGTCGTCACCGCAGGCCAGGGTACGGATGCCGGGGGGTGCGGTGACCCGTACCTCGACCGCGCACACGTCCGTGCCGGCGGTGACCAGGCGCAGATTGCCCGCCTGCCGGCGGGTGACCACGTGCAACGGCTCGTACCCGGTCACCTCCAGGGCGGTGAAGTGCCAGTCCGCGGCACAGGACGGGCCACTGCTGACCTTGACCTTCGCGTTGCGGGGCAGCAGGCCCTGGCGGCCACGGACCAGGTTGATGACCTGCTGCGCGGAGGGTTCGCCCCGACAGGCCACCGCCACCCGACCGGTGTCCGTCGAGGGCGTGACCGTGCCCACGACCGGTGGTACGGCGACCGAGGGTGGCGGGGTGCTGGGCCCACCCATGGTCGGACTCGGCGCGCCGGTCGGCAGCCGGGAGGTGCCGCCGTCGCGCAACTCCGGAGGCTCGCCGCAGCCGGCCAGCAGGAGACCGGCCAGCGCCAGGGCACCGCAGAACCGCCCGGTGAGCCGATACGGGCGCCGGCCTACGGCGGCGCGACGGAGAGGGCTGGGCGGCACAGGAGGGGTCCTTGCGGCAGGCGGGGTGTGCTGGGGTGGCCGGGGGCCGAGCCCATCGTAGGAGCAGCCGCTGCCGGGGCGGAAGGGCAGCGGCCGGCCCGCCGGTCGGTGCGGGTTGGCTCAGACCTCGGAGAAGAAGGTCAGCGAGCCGGCCACGGCCCCGGCGGCCAGTACCGGTGTGGAGACCGCGTCGACCGTGGCGTCGGACCCACCGGCGGCGTACTCGATGCGCAGCAACCCTCGGGCCAGGCGACCCGAGGTGAGCGCCAGCAGCGGTGGGATCTTGTCGATCTCCGGCTCGGTCAGCTCACCCCGGTTGGCGGTGAAGTCCAGCAGCCGCAACCCACCGTCGAGCAGGGGCAGGCCGATCAGGTCCTCCGGGGCGCCCAGGCAGAGCAGGTCGCAGCCGGCGGCGGAAACGGCCACCACCCGGGTCTGGGCGTCGATCAGCAGACACGGCTCATCTGCACTGGACACCGTGGCTGACCAGCGACCGATGTTGTCGTACTCCAGCTCTGTCGGTGTCCCCGTCGTGGGCGCGAACACTTCCGAGAGCGAGAGTTCGACGTGGGCCACCGCGCCTCCTATGTACACCGACGGTACGTCCACGCTAGCCGGTCGCCGCAGTGGCCGCTGACCGTTGCGTCGCGCATCGGATCGTCGATGGGATCGGTGCCCCGGGCGGCAACGGCGCGGGCCTGGTGGAGTACCGAACCGGGACGACCCGGCCGCGTGGCGTCGCCGCAGACGTTACCGGTGGGTGGCCGCCTTGTCAGCGGCCGTTCGGCCGTCCTCATACCACCGGTAGTCCGCCACCGGTTGATGACCACCGGTGGTCCAGGTGCTGGGATGCTGGGCTACCCGGGACAGCTTCTCCGCAGTGGCCGGGCTGATCCGGTTGCCGCCGGCGACGAGCAGCCGGTCGAGTTCCCGGTGGGTGGCCATCAGGCAGTCCTTCGGCAGGCCGTAGACACTGATCACCCCGGAACCCACGAAGGTGAGTACCGGGGTGACCGGGATCGGATGCCCGACCGCCGAGGTTAGGGCCTTGCTGGCCCGGCGGGCGTCCCGGCGGGCCTCGGTCACGTACGGCGGACGCTTGCCGTTGATCTGCACCACGTCACCGGCGACCAGTACCCGGGCCCGGCCGTGGTCGGCGATGGTGACCGCGAAGAGGCCGCTGGGCCCGATGGCGAGGAACCCGGCCCGGTTGTCGTCACTGCCGTCCAGCAGGACATCGGTGGGATCCACCCTTGGCCAGTCGACGACGTGCCAGGCCGGCCCGAGGTGGCCCAGTTGGCCCAACGCGCGGGCACCGGCGGCTTCCAGCCGTCGGGCTCCCCGCTCGGCCCGGCGACGCCGGGCCCACTCCAAGGGGGACGGACGGGGGGCCGCGGTCACCCCTGACGGTTCCGTCCGGGGATGCGGTACCGCCACGGGCGGCAGTGCCCGGGGGGAGGGTACGGCTCGACGAGCGGGAAACACAGTCATCGCGACCTCCGGCAAAAGGTCCCTCGAAGTTACGTTCTCACTACCCTACGTTGCCGGTCCGGGTGGTCGGCAAGCCGGAGCGCCGGAATGACTGCGGATGAATGCCGTATTCACTCACAGCCTTTTTCCCGGATGCCGCCAAACCCTGTCCTACGCTGCGATTGTGACCCACTACGTGGACAGTGAGGTCGGTCGACTGAGCACGGTGCTGTTGCACCGTCCGGGGCCGGAACTCGCCCGGCTGACCCCGCGCAACAACGACTCCCTGTTGTTCGACGCGATTCCGTGGGTGGGGCGGGCCCAGGAGGAGCACGACGCCTTCGCCGACGCCCTGCGCCTGCGCGGCGTGGAGGTGCTCTATCTCACCGATCTGCTAACCGAGACCTTGGCGGTGGCGGACGCCCGGGACGAACTCACCGAACAGGTGCTCGCCTCGCCCCGGCTCGGTGACACCCTGCGGGCCCGCGTCGCCGCCCACCTGTCCTACCTCGATCCGGCCGCCCTGGCCGGGGTCCTCGTGGCCGGGCTGGCCCACGAGGAGTTGAAGATCGGCCGGGACCGTCCGGGCGGGCTGGTCTACACCCTGATGGACCGGCACGACTTCGTCATCGATCCGCTGCCCAACCTGCTGTTCACCCGGGACTCCTCGCTGTGGATCCGCGACCGGGTAGGGGTGACCAGCCTGGCCATGCCGGCCCGGCGGCGGGAGACCACCCTGACGGACGCGATCTACCGACACCATCCCCGGTTCGCCAACACGGAGTTCGTCTACCGGCCCGATCTGGAGCATCTGGAGGGCGGCGACGTCCTGCTGCTGGCCCCCGGGGTGCTGGCCGTCGGGGTCGGCGAGCGGACCACCCCGGCGGGTGCCGAACGGCTGGCCCGACAGGTCTTCGCCGCCGACCTGGCCCACACCATCCTCGTCGTCCCGATCACTCAGGAACGGGCGACCATGCATCTGGACACCATCTGCACGATGGTCGACGTGGACGCGGTGCTGATGTACCCGAACGTCGCCGCCTCGCTGTCGGCGTACACCGTGATCGCCGGCGCCGACGGCGACCCCCCGCGGGTCGACGGCCCGGCGCCCTTCCTGCGGGCGGCGGCCGACGCGATGGACCTGGACCAACTTCGGGTGATCGACACCGGTCTGGACCCGGTCACCGCCGAGCGGGAACAGTGGGACGACGGCAACAACACCCTGGCCCTGGCCCCCCGGCTCTGCGTCGGCTACGAACGCAACATCGAGACGAACGCGCAGTTGGAACGGGCCGGCATCGAGTTGATTCCGATCGCCGGCTCCGAACTGGGCTCCGGCCGGGGTGGCCCCCGCTGCATGTCCTGCCCCCTGCTGCGGGGGTGAGCGGGGCCGCAGGGGCCCCGCGCAACACCTCAGCGCAGGGTGAGCTGACGCCCGAGCAGTCCCTGCCGGGACCGGCGGGCCGCCGCGTCCAGGGGCCCGGCCTCGGCGAGCGCCGCAGCGTACCGCTTGGCGAACTCGGCGACCGGCTCCTCCCACTCCTCGGCCGGGGCAGTGTCGGGCAGGTCCCAGACCGGTACGAGTCGCCCGTGCGCCCGGAACATGCCCGCGAACTTGGTCGACTCACCCAGGGTCAGCGAGCCGGCCGCACTCAGCCGCGCCAGAGCGTCCAGGGCGGCCTCCTCGTCCTCCGGCAGCACCCAGCGCACATGCGCCTTCTCCGGCACCCGGCACCAGTACGCGGCCGGCGCGGCGGCCAGGCGTACGGTCGGGTAGATCGCCGCGTTGGCCCGCTCCAGCGAGGCCTGCACGGTCGGGTCGTCGACGGCCTCCGGAACCAGCCAGAACTCGAAACCCTCGTGCAGGGTGATCTCCAGCGGGCCGTCGACCAGGATGTCCTGCAGGCGGGGCCCGGGACCGGGCAGGGGCGGCACGGTGACCGGGGCACCCGGTTCCGTCCGCAGCGCGCAGAGCAGCGACTCGGCGAGATCCCGGGACACGTCACCGGACTGCTGGTGCCGCTGGAGCCCGATGAAGACCCGCCCGTCCTGCCGGCTCATCGCCGGTGCGGCCATCGGCAGCACGGTGGCCAGGGTGACCGGACGATCGCCGTACTCCTCGGCCACCTCCGGAGTGAGGCGCAGCGGCGCGGAGGCCGCGGGCACCAGCTCGCGCAGGGCGATCCACTCCGGCTCGTCGGTCAGCCCCTCGAAGGGACGGGGGACGAAGACGTCGCGTACCCGCTCCCGCTTGACGCTCGGAGTGGCTGCCCGCTGGTTCTTTCGACGCTTGCTCACGGCGAGACAGCCTAGAGGCCCGAGCGGCCCGGCGTGGGCCGGACCCACCCCGCCACCCCGGCGGGCCCCTCAGCCGGCGGCGACCAGAGGGGTACGCGCCGGCGCGGGATCGAAGTCGGCCCAGACGCTCTGCCCCAGGCCGTCCCGTTCCACCCCCCACCGGCTGGACAGTCCGGAGACGATGTGCAGCCCACGACCGTCGGCCGCGCCCAGGTCGGCGGGGCGGAGCTGCGGACCGCAGGCGGCCCCGCCGTCGGTGACCTGAAGCCGGACCTGGTTCCCCTCGGTCGTGCCGCGCAGCCGCCAGGACACCCGGACCACCCCGCCGGGCAGGGGGTCGGCATGTCGGACGGCGTTGCCCACCAACTCGGCCAGGACCGCCACCAGGTCGGCCAGGACCGCCGGAGTCACCACCTCGGCCAACTCGGTGGCGAGTCGTTGCCGGGCGATCCGTGCCCCGGTGGCGTGGTGGGGCACCACCACACACCATGCTCGTTCGACCGCTGCCGTCGACACCTCTGCCCCTCTTCCGAGCCCTGAATCCCGCCGTTCACCTGCGGGGCAGTCGCACTTCCGCGACCGTACCCCCACCTGTTCTCGGTTGAAGGAATACCCAGCCATTCTGTTGTTCAACGATCCGGCGGACGAGATAGAGCCCCAGACCGGTGCCGGGATAGCGGCGCCGGTCCCCGGAGTCGCCCTGCCAGAACCGGTCGAAGGCGCGTTCGACGTGCTCAGGGCGTACGCCGATGCCCCGGTCGCTGACCCGGAGATTGACCGTACGGGCGTCGGCCGAGGCGCTGATTTCGATCGGCGAGCCGGGGGGTGAGTACTTTCCGGCGTTGGTGACCAGTTCGGTGAGCACGGTGGCCAGGCTCTGCCGGTGCCCGACCGCCCGGGGCAGCTCGGTCGGCACCTCCACGCTGGCGCGGCGGCGCAGGTCGGTGGGCAGGTCGGCGATCGCCGCCCGGAGGGTCTCGCCGAAGTCGAAGGGCGTCGGCGGGCCGTCCCCCGGCCACACCTCCGCGGCGGAGGAGAGCAGCCGGTCCAGCAGTCGGGCCAGCTCGTTGGCCCGCTGCCGGATGACCCGGGCGGCCTGGCGCCGGTCGGCCTCGCTCAGCGAGTCCCAGTGGTCGCTGAGGGTGTCGGCGTACCCCTTGATGACGGTGACCGGGGTACGCAGCTCGTGACTGGTGACCGCGACGAAGAGGTCACGTTCCTTCTCGGGGTCCTCCTGGTCGTCGGGATCATCGACGGCGGGGCCGTCCGTGACCGCCGGGGCGTCACCGTGCACCGGCAGGCCGTTCTGGTCGCCGTACAGGTGGGCGATGCAGCTGCCGAGATAGGCGATGACCCCCCGTTGTTCCGTGCTGGGCTCCTCGCGACCGGCCTGGTAGAGGGCGTGCAGGCTGCCGACGGTGTGCCCGCCGAGCTCCGCCCGGGACACCACCATCCGCCGCAGGCCCCGGTCGGCCAGTTGCCGGGCCAGATCGTTGGTCAGATGGTCGGTGCGTACGCACCGCACCCGGGGCCCGGCCAGCAGGCAGGCGGTGGCCGGGTCGTTGGCCGGCAGGGGCCAGCCCAGGGTCCACTCGGCGGCGCCGGTGGCGGCGATCACCCGCCCGCCGTTCGGCGCGAACTCCACGAACGCCATGCCTGCGGCCCCGAGTGTCGGCTCGGCCATCCGCAGCAGGCGGGTCAGAACCGGCAGGCCGGCGTCACCGGAGTTGATCATTTCGATGATGGCGGTGTGTCCGGCGATGAGGGCGGAGTAGTCGGTGGAGTCCGGCATGACCCCGAGTGTGCACCGCCCCCAGCCCTCCTGGGCACCCCCGAGTGGCTCACCGGGTCAGTCGGGCCAGGGTGTGGGCCGGACGATCGGTGATCACCCCGTCCACCCCGGCCGCCAGCACCAGGTCGAGATCGTCCGGCTCGTTGACCGTCCAGACGTAGACCTGGTTGCCGGCCGCCCGCAGGGCCGGCACCAGCATCGGGCGGGCCCGCACCAGCCCGATGCCCGGACCGGCGATGCCGGCGCCGAAGGGCAGGCGACCCAGCCGCAGCCAGCGCGGCAGCACGTCCAGCAGCAGCACGGTCGGCAGGGCGGGGGCCAGCGCCCGGATCCGGCGTACGGCCAGCGGGGAGAAGGACATCACCGTCACCTGTACCGGGGTGTGCGGGCGCGGTTCGGCCAGGCCGTACCGGCGCAGTAGGTCGACCAGTCGACGTTCGACCTCCCCGCCGTGGCGGGAGGGGTGCTTGGTCTCCACCAGCAGCCGTACCGGTCGACCGGCGGCGAGGACCGCCTCCAGCAGCCGTTCCAGGGTGAGCAGCCGGGTGTGCGAGGCGTCGAGCATCTCGGCGCCGTCCGGCGGTACGCAGCCCGGGTGCCAGGAGCCGAAGTCCAACGCCTCCAACTCGGCGAGGGTACGGGTGCTGACCGGTCCCCGGCCGTTGCTGGTCCGGTCCAACCGGCGGTCGTGTACGCAGACCAGGTGCCCGTCGCGGGTCAGCCGGACATCGCACTCCAGCCCGTCGGCGCCCTCCTCGAGCGCCCGCAGGTAGGCGGCGAGGGTGTGCTCCGGCAGGTCGTAGGAGGCGCCGCGGTGCGCGAATACGAGGGGTGCGCCCATCGGGGTTCCGCCTACAGGACCCGGCCCGGCTGTCCATCGCTGGCCACCACCGGCCGCCCGGCGCCGGCCCAGTCGCCCATTCCACCGGCCACGTTGCGCACCTGGTCCCACCCGTTGCGCATCAGGTAGGTCACTACCTGGGCGGAACGTCCGCCGGAGCGGCAGATGACCGCCACCTCGCGGTCGGTCGGCACCTCGGCGATGCGGGCCGGCAACTCCATCATCGGCAGGTGATGCGCCTGCGGCGCGTGGCCGGCGGCCCACTCGTCGTCCTCGCGTACGTCGAGCAGGTAGGTGTCGTCGGTGATCTCGGAAACGGTCACTGTGGGTATCTGGGATCCGAACACGGGTACCAAGGGTAGATCCCCGGCGGACCGGACGCCGCCGAACGGTCCTCAGAGGGTGGTCACCCAGCGCGGATGGTCGCCGGCCCACTGTGGCATCCGGGTGCCGCGTACCGCCTCGAACAGCCCTTCGCCCCCGTTGTCGAGCGTGACGTAGGAGACCTGGTCGATGGTCTGCGGGTACGAGGGCACCTGCACCCCGCGCAGCCCGTCGGTGGACAGCCCGCGCAGCGCGAGCAGCAGATCCTCCACCGGAACCCCGTTGGTGTCCACCGTCAACGACTCCCCGACCGCCTGGATGAGCTGGTGCACCTGGAGGGGGTTGCTGCGGATCCGGGTCTGCCCGGCCCGTTCCAGCATCGCCCCCAGGAGTTGCTGCTGGTGGGTCTGCCGGTCGTAGTCGCCACCGGGAAGGTCGTAGCGCTGGCGTACGTAGTCGAGGGCCTGGGCGCCGTCCATCCGCTGGCAGCCGGGCGAGAAGACCCGGTCGGTGTGGATCGAGCGCACCTCGGTGCGTACGCACATCTCCACCCCGTCCAGCAGGTCGATGACGCGGCGCAGCCCGGCGAAGTCGACCACGGCGGCACCGTCGAAGCGGATGCCGGTGAGCCGGTTCAGGGTGGTGGAGAGCAGTCGGGCCCCGGAGGTCCCGCCTCCGCCGTACTCGTAAGCGCTGTTGATCTTGTCTTCGCCCCCCGGCCAGCCGGTGCCGGGCGGGATGGTGACCAGCAGATCGCGCGGCACGGAGACGAGGTAGCCCTCCCGCAGCCCGGCGGGGATGTGCACGATCAGGATGGTGTCCGTGCGTTGCTCCGGGCCGGTGTCCCCGGGCCGCCGGTCCGATCCGACCAGCAGGTAGTTCAGGGGCCCGTCCAGGTCGGTGCGGTCGGTGCGGGCGGAGGGGTCCAGCAACTGCTCGTGGGCGATGGTGCGGGTGTACCGGTCGGTGAGCACCCGCAGGCCGACCACGGCGACCGCCGCCACCAGCACCGCCACCAGCCCGATACCGAGCAGTACGCGGGCCCACCGCGGGTGCCGGGAACCCTGCCCCGGCGACCGCCTCCCGCCGCCACCCGTCCGACTGGCCGTGACGCCCCTCCCCTCAGCTCAACATGAACCCTTCTCATGTCAGGCTAGGAGAGAATCACGCAGGGTGACCGGGGTTTTCGCTCATCCGCCGCCGACCGGTCACTTCCGGTTGGAGATCACCTCGGGGTTGTAGAACACGAACTCGGCCAGCTTGTCCTGCCGGATCGCCCGGAACATGTCCAGGGTCTGCTCGTCCAGGGTCTCGTTGCCGCTGCCCGTGGCGTTGTAGGTGCCGCCGTTGGTCTTCAGCATGATCAGCTCGTTGCCGGTGACCCCCCGCATGGTGAAGACGAAGTCCTCCACGGAGACACCGCCGGTGTCGAGGATGAAGGCCTTGCCCGCCGCCTTGATCAGCTCGTTCAGCTTGATCGGGTTCGTCAGGGTGCCGTTCTGGCTGGCCTTCTTGGCCATCGCCTTGATCAGCTGCTGCTGGTTCTGCTGGCGGTCGTAGTCGCTGTTGGCCAGGCCGTAGCGCTGCCGGGAGAAGTCCAGCGCGGCCCAGCCCTCCATCTCCTGGCAGCCCTTCTTGTGCACCACCGGAGTACGCGGCTTACCGGTCTTCTTGGCGTCCGCGTTCCACATCGGCTTGCCGTCGACGTACGACATGTGGATGGACTCGATGTCCTGCTTGGGGCAGATCCGCACCGAGCCCAGGGCATCGATGATGTTCTTGAAGCCGCCGAAGTTGATGATCGCCGCCCCGTCGAAACTGACGCCGGTCATGTTCTTGATCGTCTGGGCCATCAACTGGGCGCCGCCCTCCCAGCCGCCACCGTTGCTGGCACCGGCCTGGAACGCCCCGTTGATCTTGCCGACCCCACCCGGGTAGCCGGTCTTGGCAAAGGCGGGGATCCGCGCCTCGGTGTCCCGGGGAATGGAGATCAGGTACGCCTGGTCATGGGTGGCCGGGATGTGCAGCACGATGATGCTGTCCGCCCGCACGTCGTCGGCGGCCCAGCGCTCCCGGGCGTCCACGCCGAGCAGGAGCATGTCGATCGGGCCCTTGAGGTCGGACCCGCCCTCCGCCAGGGTCTTCCCCGCGCCGCCGACCAGGTTGCGCTGGGTGATGTTGCCGGTGGCCTGGCTGATCATCGCCTTGCTGCCGACGATGGCGACACCGCTGGTCATCATCAACGCGGCTCCGGCCACCACGGTCAGTCGGGCCCAGAGGGGATCCTTGCGCCGTGGACGCCCCTTCTTCCCGGCCTTACCTGACCGGCTCTTCTTACCCCCGGACGGCGGCCGTGGGGTGGCAGCCGCATGAGGTGGTTCGAGCAAGGCGGAACCGTGAACCGACATGCACGCTCCAGCTTTTGTGTAGCAAAGGGGGCGGAGACACTTTACGTACGCATACCCGCCGATGCGAGTCCTTGTGACGGCCAGTTACCGTTCTCCGCCGCGTCATCCTCGCGAAATGGCCGAACGGCCAGATTCAAATGGACGATCAGCGGTTGGCTCTCAGGAAGTGCTCAGTGATCACGTCAGCCGTTGCCGCTGGTCGACGGCTTGTTGGCCCGCATCCAGTCGGCCATCGTGTCGGCGGACATCGCACGGTACATGGTCAGGGCCTTCTCCCGGTCGGAGACCACCACGGACTCACCGTTGATGTTCTGGCTGCCCAGGTGCGGGCTGGTGACGAAGGTGAGGTTCTCTCCCCGCAGGTTACGGAACTGAAGGGCCATGTCGGTCAGGGAGAAGCCGTTGTCGACCGTCACCGCGTCGGTCACCGACCGGAGGAAGGCGTTGAGCTTCTTCGGGTTGGTCAAGGTGCCCGTGCTAGCGGCCTTGTCCATCAGGGCGCGCAGGAACTCCTGCTGGTGGCGCATCCGGGCGAAGTCGCCGTCCGGGAACTGCTTGCGCTGACGGATCCAGTCCAGGGCCTCGGAGCCGTTCATGTGGTTGGTGCCCTTGGTGAACTTCCGGTACGGCTTGTGGATCGAGGTGATGGTCTGCTCCACCTCCAGCTCCACTCCGCCCAGGGCGTCGGTGACCTGCTTGAAGCCACCGAAGTCGATCGCCATGACGTGATCGATGTGCACGTCGGTGAAGCACTCGACCGTGCGTACCGCCAACGGCAACCCGCCGAAGGCGAAGGCGGCATTGATCTTGCGGCGCTGGCCGGTGCCGCAGTCCGCCCCGGCGCTCTCCGGAATCGGCACGTACAGGTCCCGGGGGATGGAGACCAGGTACGCCTTCTGATGGTCGGAGGGGATGTGCATGACAATGACGGTGTCGGCCCGCCACTCACCGGCCTGATCCATCGGGGCGTCCGGATCCCGCGAGTCCGTGCCCACCATCAGGATGTTCAGCGCACCGTCCACGGCCTTCGCCGGCCGACCGGCGGTGAGCTCCGAGAAGGGGTCGGTCCGGGCCATGTTGTTGTCCAGGCTGCGGGCGTAGAACCAGGCCCCGGTGCCACCGATCAGGGCCAGCACCAGCACGGCGATGCCGGCCACCAGGGCGATGCGCCGCCAGTGCGGCCGGCGCCTGCGGGGCCGACCACCCCCCGGTCCGCCCGGTCCGCCCGGTCCGTTCGGCCCACCGGGCCCACCGGGCCCACCTGGGCCTCCCGGACCGCCCGACAACACCGGCTCCTCGTCGTAGCCGGGGCGCCACCTGGTGGTGTCGGCCACCCGGGCGGTACGCCCACCTCGACCAGGGCCGGGCACCGCCGCGCGCCCGGCGCTGCGGTGCAGGTACGGGAGCCGGAGAACGGCGAGGCTGGTCGCTGACATGTAACTCAGGGTACGCAGCCCTAGCCACTGTCGCCCTGCGTCGAACCTCGCGTCGGGTCGGCGCGATCAGCCCAACTGCTGCCGGAAGTGGTCAATCGTGCGGCGCAGACCCACCTCCGGGGTGATGGTCGGCTCGTAGCCGAGCAGCTCCCGGGCGAGGGTGAGATCGGGTCTGCGCATCTCCGGATCGTCCGAGCTGCGGGTGACGTAGGTCACCTCGGACCTGCTGTCACAGAGCGACACGATCGTCTCGGCCAGCTCCCGCATGCTCATCTCGTGCTCGGTGCCGCAGTTCACCGGCCCGCTCTCGGTCGAGTCGAGCAACAGCAGGATGCCCCGGACCAGATCCGCCACGTAGCAGATGGAGCGGGTCTGGTTGCCGGTGCCGTGCACCGTGATCGGCTCATTCCGCAGCGCCTGCGAGATGAAGGTCGGGATGGCCCGCCCGTCGTCCGGCCGCATCCGCGGACCGTAGGTGTTGAAGATCCGTACGATCGCGGTGTCCAGCCCACGGCTGCGCCGGTACGCCGAGGTGGCGGCCTCGGAGAAGCGTTTGGCCTCGTCGTACACGCTGCGGATGCCGATCGGGTTGACGTTGCCCCAGTAGGTCTCCCGCTGCGGGTGCTCCTTGGGGTCGCCGTACGCCTCGGAGGTGGAGGCCAGCAGGAACCGGGCGCCGTCGGCCACCGCCCGGTCCAGCAGGTGCAGGGTGGCCACCGAGCCCACCCGCAGGATCTCCACCGGCAGCTTCTCGAAGTCGGTAGGGCTGGCCGGTGAGGCCATGTGCAGGATCGCGTCGAACCGCTCCGCCAGCGCGGGATGATCCGGCAACCCGTCGGAGACGTCCGCCTCGACCAGGGTGAAGGTCGGCGTGTCGAGCAGATGGGCCACGTTGTCCTTGGAGCCGGTGACGAAGTTGTCCACCGCGACCACCGTGCAGCCCCGAGCGACCAACGCGTCCACCAGATGCGAGGGCACGAAGCCGGCACCGCCGGTGACCAAAACCCGGTGACCGGGACCGAAACGCTGCTCAACCTTCATACCAAGAGCCTAAAGGAGGGGCCCCCTGTTAACGCCTCGCGTGGTACAGGGGGCCCCTTTTAACAGGTGCAGGTCAGTGTGCACCGGCTCCGGTCAGGGAGCGCACCTCCAGTTCGGCGTACTTCTCCTCGTCGCTCTCCTTCGAGATCACCGTGCCGATCCAGCCGCAGAGAAAGCCGAACGGGATCGACAGGATGCCCGGGTTGGACAGCGGGAACCACTGCCAGTCGTGGTCCGGGAACATCGCCGTGGGGGCACCGGAGACCACCGGCGAGAAGAACACCAGCACCACGGCCGCCAGCAGACCACCGTAGATCGCCCAGACCGCTCCGGAGGTGTTGAACCGCTTCCAGAACAGGCTGTAAAGGATCGCCGGCAGGTTGCCGGAGGCGGCCACCGCGAAGGCCAGCGCCACCAGGAAGGCCACGTTCAGGTTCTGCGCGTAGATCGACAGGGCGATGGAGACCGCGCCGATCACCAGGGCGGAGATCCGGGCGACCCGTACCTCCTGCCGCTCCGAGGCGGTCCCCCGCTTGACGACATTGGCGTAGAAGTCGTGCGCCAGGCTGGAGGAGGAGGCCAGGGTCAGACCCGCTACCACGGCCAGGATGGTGGCGAAGGCGACCGCCGCGATGATCGCCAGCAGTGCCGCACCGCCCAGGTCGCCGCCGAAGAAGTCGATCCCCAGGGCCTCGGCCAACTGTGGTGCGGCGGTGTTGCCGGCCCGGTCCTGTTCCCGGATGGCCTCCCCACCGACCAGCGCCGCCGCCCCGAAGCCCAGGGCCAGGGTGAGCAGGTAGAACGAGCCGATGATGCCGATCGCCCAGAGCACGCTCTTGCGGGCCGCCTTGGCCGTCGGGACGGTGTAGAAGCGGATCAGGATGTGCGGCAGGCCGGCGGTGCCGAGCACCAGGGCGATACCTAGGGAGAGCAGGTCGACCTTGTTGTAGAAGGTCTGGGTGGCGTTGCCGGCGACCTCGACCCCGTACCGCAGACCGGGTTCCAGGAAGGCGGTGCCCTGCCCGGAACTCGCCGCCGCGTCACCGAGCAGCGAGGAGAGGTTGAACTTGTACTTCGCCAGCACCAGCAGGGTCATCAACAGGGCGCCACCCATGAGCAGGAACGCCTTGACGATCTGCACGTAGGTGGTGCCCTTCATGCCACCCACCGTGACATAAATGATCATGAGGGCGCCGACCATGATGATGGTCGCCACCTTGGCGGTGTCCGCGTCCATGCCCAGGAAGGTGGTGCCCGGCCGGATGCCGAGCAGCAGCGCCACCAGGGCCCCCGCGCCGACCATCTGGGCCAGCAGGTAGAAGATCGACACGGTGATGGTGGAGACCGCCGCGGCCGTACGCACCGGACGCTGCCGCATCCGGAAGGCCAGCACATCGGCCATCGTGTACCGGCCGGAGTTGCGCAGCAGCTCCGCTACCAGCAGCAGGGCCACCAGCCAGGCCACCAGGAAGCCGATGGAGTAGAGGAAACCGTCGTACCCGTACAGGGCGATGATGCCGGCGATGCCCAGGAAGGACGCGGCGGACATGTAGTCGCCGCCGATCGCCATGCCGTTCTGGAAACCGGAGAAGGACCGGCCGCCGGCGTAGAAGTCGGTGGCGGTCTTGGTCTGCCGGCTGGCCCAGATCGTGATGGCCAGGGTGGCGGCCACGAAGGCCAGGAACAGCACGATGGTCAGGTTGCGGGCGGTCGTGCTGCCCGCCTCGGCCGCGAGGATCGTCGTCGTCACGAGTCACCCCCGGTGATTTCGTCGCGGATCTTGTCGGCCACCGGGTCGATCTTCCGGTCGGCGTACCGGGAGTAGAGCCAGGCGATGAGGAAGGTGGAGACGAACTGGAGCAGGCCGAAGACCAGCGCCACGTTGATGTTGCTGCCGAACAGTCGCGTGCCCATGAAGTCTCGCGCGTACGCGGAGAGGATCACGTAGAGCGCGTACCACAGGAAGAACGCGATCGTCATCGGGAAGACGAAGCCCCGCAGGGCACGGCGTAACCCGGCGAATTCGTCCGACCGTTGGACCGCGAGGTATCGCTGCGGATCCGACTCGGTCGGCGCGGTAGCGGGTGTGTCCGTGGACATTTGATCACCACCTTCACAGGCGTCAGGAGTTTCGCGCACGCTAGAAAGCGCACTCCCCGCTCGAAAAGGGGCGATATGCGTACCGGTCGACGACTGCGCCGAACGGCTCCACTGCTGCGCCCAGTGACCGGGGTCACTCCGCTGACCGGTAGCGGCTCGGCGCTGCCGATCGGCCCGGCGGGCAGCTTAGCTCAGCTCGCGATAGCGGCCTCGGTGGTGCAGCAGCGGCTCGCCGCCATCCTCGGTCAGCTCCACCCGTTCGATGGTCGCCTCGACCAGCAGGCTCCAGCCGTACTCCCGGGCGTCGTCCAGCCGGCACCCGGCCCAGCCGCCGCCGACGGGCACCGGCCCGTACGGCGTATCCGTCCAGGAGTCGAGGGCGAACAGGCCGCCGGGGGACGGGAACAGGCCCGCGAACCGGTCGGCCAACTGCCGGTGGGTCGGCCGAAGCGGCGCCACCGCGAACCGCCCGGCCTCCTCGACCGCCGCCCAGAGGTCCGACTCCGCGTCGATCAGGCCGAGTAACCGGCCCGGCTCACCGTCGGCCACCAGCGTCGAGGAGACCGTCAGACCGGCCGGTCCGGGCGCCGTCCACAGCGTCACCGGCGCGGGCAGCCGACCCCGCAACTGGCGTACGGGAGAACGCTGGCCGGCCGGCACGGCGAAGGGGTCGGTGTGGTGGATCTGGGCACCCGGCTCTGGATTCACGTGAAACATTGTGACCCGCTCGGCTGCTCCGCGAGCCCGTGCCCAGCCCACGAACCGCTCGTACAGCTCGGGTCGGCGGCCCTGACCGCCAAGCTGGGCCAGCTGGTCAGCGGCCTCCACCATGAGGGAGCCGAGGTACACCAGCAGCGAGGTGCGGTCCTCGCGATACTCGATCAGCAGCCGCAGCCGGGCCGGCTGGCAGGGCCAGAGGGCCCCACACCCCTGACAGCGCCAGAGCGGACGCATCGGCAGATGCGACACCCGCCGGGTCACCTGGTGGCCGCCGAGCAGCAGCCGTACCGCCCGACGGTGCCGCGAGGACGTTGCGGCACCCCGCGCCGACCCGCGCGGGAGACGGTGTGGCCGCCGGGCCCACCCGGGCGGGAGACGGCGGGCCGACCCGTCCGCGAGGTGGCGTGGCCGCTGAGTGGGTTGGATCGCACTGGTGCCTCCTTAGCTTCGAGGGCCGCCCCGGTCGGGGGGAGTGACCGAGGCGGCCCGACGCAGGACCGGCCGCCGGGATCGTCGCCTCCACCAGCCGGGCCGCGTGTTTCCACCCTGGACTCCCCGTCCGGTTCAGGGGAGGATGCCAGCGGTTACTACCCAGCGCATTCGCGTACTTACCGAATGGGTGAGCATGAACTTCGAGATGTGGATCAAAGCGTTGAAGGCGGCGCGGGCCGCTGCCGGCGTCTCCCAGGAAGGGCTGGCGGCCCTGATCAAGTGGAGCCCATCGCTGATCGCCGCCATCGAGACCGGTCGCCGTCGACCGACCATGGAGTTCGCGGTCGCCTCCGACCAGGCCCTGCACACCGACGGTCTCCTCGCCGAACTCCTCAAGGAGGCCGACCGGGAACGCGGACCTTCCTGGTTCGCCGCCTGGCGCGGCTACGAGCAGGAGGCGACCCGGTTGCGCGCCTTCGAACCCTGCCTGGTGCCCGGACTGCTGCAAACCGAGGAGTACGCCCGAGCCGTGATCTCGGCCGGTGGGCTGCACCAGCCCGCCATGGTCGAGGAGTTGGTGGCCGTCCGAATGGAACGCCAACATCTGCTGCACCGGGCTGATCCACCCCAGTGTGTGTTCCTGGTCGACGAGACCGCGGTACGCCGACCGGTCGGTGGGCCCGAGGTGCTCGACGCCCAACTCGGCCGCCTGCTGGAGGTCACCGAACTGCCGTACGTCCGGCTGCATGTCGTCCCCCTCAGCGTCGGCTCGCACGTCGGACTCACCGGTGGGTTCGTGCTGGTCGAACTCTCCGACGGTGAGGAGGCGATCTACCTGGAGAATGCCGCCCGGGGACACGTCATGAACGACCCGGAGGTGATCCGTCTGATCGGCCGGAAGTGGGATAGCCTGCTCGGCGAAGCACTGTCCACAAACGCCTCGCTTGACCTGCTCCGAAAGCTGAAGGTGACGTCATGACTGCTGCCGAACCCCGCTGGCGCACGGCAACCCGTTCGGGCGACACCGGTGGCAACTGCGTGGAAGTGGCGGACAACCTTCCGGGGATGGTGCTGGTGCGGGACAGCAAGGACCGACCCGGGCCGGCGTTGACCTTCACCCCGACCGCCTGGCGCTCATTCCTCACCCTGGCCCGCGAAACACCGCTGACCCCCAGCTCCTGACTCGCGAGGACATTGCTCCCGCCCCGCCGAGTCAGGCAGCGCCTCCCGCTCAGCGCGGCGTCTGCCGCTCAGCGCGGTCTGCTGCTCCAGTGCGGCGTCTGTCACTCGCAAGATCACGCTCGATGTGGGATCGAGTGGTCTCGTCTTAGCCGAAAGCCACTCGATCCCACATCGAGCGTGATCTTGCGGCGGGGTTACGGTCCTGTGCGAGCACAAGCGGGCACGATGGGCATGAATGCGCACGAACGAGCAGGTTCGAGCAGGTGCGGGCCTTCGAGTGGGGGCGACCTCGCAGGGGCGTGAGCGCAACATTGGGGGTTATCCACAGGGGCAGCGCGGGGGGTGGTTGAGCTGTCACCGTCTGGTCATGTCCCGATCGCCTCGTCGGCCGCCGCAGTTGCGGGGGCGTGTCTTCCGTGGTTCACACGCGATCTCGCGTGGCCTGCTCACTCGCAACGATCTTCGTAGTTCCGCCTGGCGGCCCCTCTTCCGCGACGTCTACGCCGATGCCCAGTTGGCGGTCACCCACCGCATCCGGTGCACCGCCGCAGGCAGGTGGCTCATCCCGGCGGGTGCCGCGATCGCCGGTCGATCCGCCGCGGTGCTCCACGGGTGCGCCCACACCACCTTCGACGACACCGTCGAGGTCCTCGTCCCACGGGGCAGGTCCGCTGGTCCCGCCGCTGGGCTGCGGGTGCATCGCGGGCCGGTCGACGACGGGGACATAGTCGATCGGGCGGGCACCCCGGTCACCTCCCCCGAGCGCACCTGCTGGGATGTGGCCAGCTGGCTGGACCTGGTGGAGGCGGTGGTGGTCATCGACGCTCTGCTGGCCAGCGGGCTCACCGAGGTGTCGACCCTGCGGGGGTACGCGCTCGCTCGGGTGGGCCGCCGGGGCTGGCGGGCGATGCTGCGGGCGGTCGACCTGGCGGATGCCGGTGCCGAATCGCCGCAGGAGTCCCGCACCCGGGTACGGCTCGTGCTGGCCGGGTTGCCGCGACCGCGTACCCAATGGGTGGTGTCGGTCCACGGGCGGTTCCTCGCCCGTCTAGATCTCGCCTGGCCGGAGTATCGGGTGGCGGTCGAGTACGACGGCCGCTGGCATGACGACCCAGGGCAGTTCGACGCGGATCGCCGCAGGCTAAACCGGCTGGTCGGCAGCGACTGGATCGTCGTGCACCTGACGGCGAAGCGCCTCCGTGAGGACTTCTACGGCTTCCTCGCCGAGGTACGGGCCGCCCTGCGCTCCCGGGGCCACCGCCCGGGTACGTCCCGCCTCCCCGAGCAACCCGCCCCCTGACCCGCGACCGCGCCCCCCGCCCCGCGCCCGAGCCCTGCGCCCTGCGCCCGAGCCCCGCGCCCGCGACCGGCTGCGGATCGTCAGCGGCGTGGGGTGACTGCCGACAGCAGTTCGGGCAGGCGGCGGTCGAGAGCGTCGCCGGCCAGGTAGGAGCCGAGCAGGGCCGCGCCGACGCCGTAGAGGATGCCCAGCGGCAGGCCCAGCCAGAGCCAGGCGTCGCCGAGCAGGGCGGCGGCGATCACCGTGGGTACGCCGGTCGCGGCGGTGGCGACCATGGCCAGCAGAGCCAGCAGACTCTTGGTCACCCCGGCGCCGCTGTTCATCGCGAAGGGGTTGCTCGTCTCCGGCAGCGAGTAGGCGGCGAGCACGGAGACGAACGAGTTGACCGCCAACCCGGCGCCGAAGGTGGCGAACAGGGTGCCGGCCATGAACCCCATCCAGGTCGGCTCGCCCAGGACCAACGCCATCACCACGGCCACGAACGCCAGCATGGGCAGCACGTAGAGCGAGAAGGCGGCCATCCGGGCCCGCAACTCCAGGCGGCCGGGGATGCCGGCGATCACATTGGCCGCGTACGCGCTGCCGTCGAAGCCGAACTGGTTGGCCAGGGTCATCGCGGCCAGCAGCCCGACGAAGAGCATGGAGAGGCTGACCAGCACCGGTGAGGTGTCGGTGGTGAAGTCGAAGCCCTGCTCACTGTCGATGGTGAAGCCCTGCCCACCCACGTTGACCATCAACGGCACGAAGAGGCCGACCACCGCGATGGTGATCAGGTTGGCCCGTCGCCGGGCATCGCGCCACCAGTAGCGGGCCTCCCGGGCGACCAGTGCGCCGAAGCGGTCCCGGGGCAGCCAGTCGGCGATCCGGGGGAACAGTGCTGCCACCGCGCCGCCGCTGACCTCCGGCTTGCTTCGGGCCGGGCCGCTGCTCGCCGCCCCCACCATCGCCGACTCCAACGACCGCGACCACCAGACCAGCAGCGCGGCGATGGTCACGGCGGTGATCAGGAGCTTCACCGGGGCCGCCCAGACCCGGCCCTGGGCGACATCGATGCCGACCGTCCAGGGTGCGCCGAAGGGGGTCCAGCCGACCACGGTCGCCACACCGGCGAGTCGATCCCAGTCGGCGTCCCGGAGCGCGGCCAGCCCGGCGAGCTGCAACGGACCGAGCAGGGCGGCGGCCACCGCGAGCAGGACCGCGGCCAGGTCGCGTACCCGGCGGGAGCGCAGCATGGTGGCGAAGGCACTCGTCACCGCCCGGGCGGCGGCCACACAGAGCAGCATCCCCAGGATCACTCCCAGGGCGGCCACCACGGCGGCGGACCAGCCACCGAACACCCCGGCGTTGACCACCAGAGCACTGAGGGCCAGCAGTACGGCGATGGTGGGCACGCTCACCAGGGCCGCCGTGAACAAGCCGGTGACCAGGGTCCGTCTGGGCAGCGGCAACAACGCGAACCGGGCCGGGTCCAGGGTCTCGTCGACACCGAAGAAGACCAAGGGCAGCAGCAGCCAGCCGAGCACCGTCAGGCCACCGGCGAAGGCGGCGACCAGCAGGGCGTACCGGTCGTCACCGGCGAACGCGGGTGTCGCCAGACCGAAGAAGGCGCCGACCGCGATCCAGAACCCGACCAGGGCACCGATCACGAACAGCACGGCCCGCCAGGCTTGGCCCCGGAAGTTGTTGGCCATCACCCGCAGCTTGAGCCGGACGAAGTGCCGCGCCTTGATCGGGCGTGCCCGGCTGGCCGGTTCGGTCACCGGGACAGCCACGACAGCTCCTCACCGGTCGCCGTACGCCCGCCGACCACCTCGACGAAGACCTCCTCCAGCGAGCGCTGTCCGCGTACCTCCTCCAGGGTCCCTACCCGCTTGATGGTGCCCTCGGCGAGGATCGCCACGTGCGAACAGAGGCGCTCCACGACCTCCATGACATGACTGGAGAAGATCACCGTCCCGCCCCCGGTGACGTACCGCTGGAGGATGTCGCGGATCAGCGCCGCGGAGACCGGATCGACCGCCTCGAAGGGCTCGTCCAGCACCAGCAGCCGGGGCCCGTGCAACAGGGCGCAGGCCAGGCCGATCTTCTTCTTCATGCCGGCCGAGTAGTCCACCACCAGGGTGCGGCCGGCGTCGGCCAGGGCGAGCACGTCGAGCAGCTCTGCGGCGCGCTGGTCGACCACCGCCGGGTCCATCCCCCGCAGCAACCCGTGGTACGCCAGCAGTTCGGCGCCGCTGAGCCGGTCGAACAGCCGTACGCCGTCGGGCATCACACCGAACAGCCGTTTCGCCTCGACCGGATCGGCCCACACGTCGCGCCCGAGCACCCAGGCGCTGCCGTGGTCCGGCCGCAGCAGCCCGACGGCCATCGACAGAGTGGTGGTCTTTCCCGCGCCGTTGGGGCCGAGCAGCCCGTAGAACGAACCGGCCGGTACGTCCAGATTCACCCCGGCCACGGCGACCTTGCCGTCGAACTGTTTGGCCAGGCCACGGAGCGCCAACGCAGGGTACTCGCCAGTCATGTGACAGACCGTATCCGGTGGCGGCCAGCGCTCCCTGAGCCACCAGGCTGAGCTTGACTCATCCCACAGTCGTAGGCGTCATCCGCTGCGAGCGTTAATAAGGGCACCTTGCTCTACACGAGGCGTTAACAAGGTGCCCCTCCTTACAGCCGGAGGCTGTCCGGGGCGTGTAGGCGGAGCATGGTGCGGCCGACGTCGGTGGGGGTACGGCCACGGGTGGCCAGGGAGACCGCGACCATCACCGTGAAGGCCAGCGGCACCGTCCAGGCGGCCGGCTGCCCGGTCAGGGTGGCCGGCCAGCCGCTCAACGGCGGCCCGAGCACGGTGATCAGCACCGCCGACACCGCAGCACCGCCACCGACCAGGATCCCGGCGGCGGCCCCCGCGTCGGTGAGCCCGCGCCACCAGATGCCGAGCACCAGCAGCGGGCAGAAACTGGAGGCGGCGACGGCGAAGGCCAGCCCGACCACCTGGGAGACGTCCAGCCCGGAGACGTTCAGGGCGAGGATCAGGGGCACCCCGCCGGCGATCAGGGTGGCCAGCCGGAAGCCACGCACCGAACCCCGACCGAGCACATCCGTGGAGATCACTCCGGCGACGCTGGTCAGCAGCCCGGAAGAGGTGGACAGGAAGGCCGCGAAGGCCCCGGCGGCGACCAGGGCGGCCAGCAGCCGACCGGTGGTCCCGGCGCCGAGGGCCGCCTCGGGCAGCAGCACCACCACCGCGTCGGTCTGACCGCTGACCAGCAGTTGTGGGGTGTAGATCCGACCCAGCACCCCGTAGATGGTGGGCAGCAGATAGAAGACCCCGACCAGGGCCAGCACCACGAGGGTCGTCCGGCGGGCCGCGGCGCCGTCCGGGTTGGTGTAGAAGCGGACCAGTACGTGCGGCAGCCCCATGGTGCCCAGGAAGGTGGCCAGGATCAGGGAGTACGTGGCGAACAGTCCCCGGTCGTCCGAACCGGCCGTGCTGGGCAGCAACCAGTCGGTCGCGCTGGTGGCCACCCCGGAGACCTCCGGCACCGGCTCGCCCGCCGCGAAGGTCAACTCGTCGCCGGGGCGTACCTCCCGGGTCTGCCCGTCCGGCAGGGTGAGCACCGCGCGGTGCTCGACCACGACGGTGGTCGCGGTCCGGAAGGTCGGCCCGTCGGGTGGGGTCACCGCCGGCCGCCCGTCGGCCTGCCACTGCAACGCCAGGAAGATCGCGGGTACGGCCAGCGCGGTCAGCTTCAGCCAGTACTGGAACGCCTGCACGAAGGTGATCGCCCGCATCCCGCCGAGCGCGACATTGGCGGTCACCACCAGGGCGACCACCAGAGCCCCCACCGGGTACGGGGAACCGGCCAGGGTGGCCAACGTCAGCCCGGCCCCCTGCAACTGGGGCACCAGATAGAGCCAGCCGATGAAGATCACGAATACGGTGGCCAGGGTGCGCAGCCGGCGGGAGCCCAGCCGCAGTTCGCAGAAGTCGGGCAGGGTGAAGGCGCCGGAGCGGCGCAGGGGGGCGGCGACGAACAGCAGCAGGGCCAGATAGCCGGCCGCGAAGCCGACCGGGTACCAGAGCACGTCCACGCCGTACTTGAGGATCAGCCCGGCCACCCCGAGGAAGCTGGCCGCCGACAGGTACTCCCCGCCGATGGCCGCCGCGTTCCAGGTAGGGCTGACCACCCGGGAGGCGACCAGGAAGTCGGAGGTGGTGCGGGCCAACCGCAACCCGTAGAAGCCGATCCCGACGGTGACCAGGGTGACCGCCACGATCGCCGGTACGACGAGTCCGTTGCCCACCTCAGCGCTCCGGCCGCTGGACCAGGTCGGCGAAGTCCTGCTCGTTGCGTTCGGCCAACCGCACATAGGTCCAGCCGACCGCCACCAGGAAGGGGAAGGAGAGCACCCCGAGCAGCAGCCACGGCAGGTTGATCCCCAGCACGGTCGTCCCGCCGACCGAGGGGGCGACGGCGAAGAGCAGCGGCAACCCGCCCAGCCCCACCATGACCACCGCCGACAGTTGCAGCGCCAGGGCCAACTGGGCGCGGACCAGACCGTGGATCAGCGCCTCGCCGACCCGGGTCTGCTGGGTCAACTCGGTACGGGCACCCCCGCTGCGCTGCCGCCGCCGGGACACCTCGGCCAACACCACCCGCGTACGCCTCGGCGGCGAGGATGCCGGCTGTTCAGCCGACCCTTGCTCCCCGCCGGCCGGGCGCTGCTCAGGTGCCCGCCGGTCCGGCTCGGTTCGGCGGGGTGCCGGCACGGGATCCTCGGCGGCCATTCACGGGAGTCTGGTCCGCTCACCGAGATTGTCAAGAGCCCTGTGGGCAACCTGTGGATAACCCTCCAACCCTGTGGAAAACCCCGTGGAAAACTCCCACCCAGGCAGCCCCGCAACCCACCCTGACCCCGTTGATCATGAGGTTAGCGGCGTCAGGGAGATCAACTTCGCCGTCAACCTCATGATCAACGGGGCGAGGGTCAGGGCGAGGTGGGGGTGGGGGTTGGGGGGTGGGGGTGGGGTGGGGGTGGGGTTAGCGGGTCCAGGCTTGTTTGGCGGCTCGGACTAGTTTGTCCTTCAGTTCTCGGGTGTGGCGGCGGCTTACTGGGAGTTCGGTGTCGTCGATTACCACTACGTAGCCGGAGTTGACCAAGCGGAGTTCGGCGATCAGGCGTAGTTGGACCAGGTACGAGCGGTGGATCCGGACGAAGCCGCCGTCGGCCCAGCGGTCGGCGAGGGTGGCGAGCGACACTCGGACCAGGTGTGAGCCCTCGGCGGTGTGCAACCGGGCGTAGTCGCCCTGCGCCTCCACCCAGCGCACCGCCGAGCGGGGCAGCATCCGGGTGCTGCCGGCCAGCTCCACCGGGATGGTCGGATCCTCCTCGGTACGGGCCAACGCGGCCGGATGCGACGGCACCACCCGGGAGCCGACCACCCGGCGCAGCGCCTCGGCCAGCCGTTCGGCGCGTACCGGCTTGCGGACGTAGTCGGTGGCGCCCAGGTCGAAGGCGTCCGCCGCGCCGTCGTCGTACGCGGTGACGAAGACGATCGCCGGTGGCCGGGCGAACTGGCGCAGCACCCGGGCCAGCTCCATGCCGTCCAGGCCGGGCATCCGGATGTCCAGGAAGATCACGTCCACCTCGTCGTCGCGGAGCACCCGCAGCGCCTCGGTGGCGTCCCCGGCCGTGCGCAGCCGGGCCACCCGGGGGTCGGCCCGCAGGTGGTACGCCAACTCGTCCAGCGCCGGGGGCTCGTCGTCCACCGCGAGTACCCGCAGGAAACCGGCGACCCCGCCGTTGCCGCTCACGCGTTGGCCCGTACGCCGGGGTGGAACTTCGGCACTCGCATACTCACCTTCGTACCCGTTCCCAGGTCCGTCTCCACGACCAGGCCGAAGCCGTCTCCGAAGACCGACCGGAGTCGCTCGTCGACATTCGACAGCCCGACGTGCTGGCCCGGGTCGTCTCCCGGGTCGCCGCCGCTCCCGGCCAACTCGGCGATTCCCGCGGTCAGGGTGCCCGGGTCCATCCCCACTCCGTCGTCCTCCACGGTGATGTGGCATTCGGCGCCCGCGTCCTGCGCCTCGATGCTGACCATGCCCATGCCGGGTTTGCGGGACAATCCGTGCCGGACGGCGTTCTCCACCAGCGGTTGCAGGCACAGGAACGGCAGGGTCACCGGCAGCACCTCCGGGGCGATCTGGAGGCGCACCTGAAGTCGGTCACCGAACCGGGCCCGTTCGATGGTCAGGTAGCGATCGATCGAGCGCAACTCCTCGGCCAACGTGGTGAACTCACCGTGCGCCCGAAAGGAGTATCGGGTGAACTCGGCGAATTCCAGGATCAGCTCCCGGGCCCGCTCCGGGTCGGTGCGGACGAAGGAGCCGATCGCGGTCAGCGCGTTGTAGATGAAGTGCGGGCTGATCTGCGCCCGCAGCGCCCGGACCTCCGCGCGGGCCAACCGTTCGCGGGAGGAGTCCAGCTCGGCCAGGGCCAGCTGGCTGCCGGCCCAGTGTGCGGTCTCCAGGCTGGCCTGCACCAGACCGGGCGCGGGTACCCCGTCGGTGACCGCGACCAGCGCGCCGACCACCCGCCCCTCGGCGCCGACCAGGGGCGCCACCACCGCCCCGCGTACCGGGCAGTCGAGCCGGTCGCAGAACAGTTCGGCCTCGCCGAGCACGGTGGAACGCTCTGCGGCGATCACCCGCTGCGCCGCCGCCCACAGTTGTCGGCCGTGGTGCGTGCCCAGGCCGTCCAGGGCCAGCAGGTCCTCGGTGTCGGTCAGGGCCAGCCCTTCCGCGCCGACCAGGCTGCGCAGGTGACGGGCGGCCTTCGCGGCGTTGGCCGGGTTCAGCCCGGCGCGCAGTGGTTCGGCGGCCAGCCCGGCGGTGTGCAGCACCTCGTAGGTGGCCCGCTGACCGGGGGTGGCGATGGCGCGGCGGGCACGTGATCGGGCCACCCCGAACAGCGCCGCAGCCAGTACGGCGACCAGCGATAAGACTCCGACGATCGCAGAGAGGTTGCCGCCCACGCCGATGATCCTGCTGCCATCCGCGCTCCGGCGGAAGGGGTGACTGCCGATCGGCCAGGGTCAGTAGGCGCCCTTGCGGGCCAGCACCACGCCCACCGTGCGCCACAGGATGCTCAGGTCGTACGCCAGGGACCAGTTGTCGACGTAGTAGAGGTCCAGTCGGACGGCCTCGTCCCAGGACAGGTCGGAGCGGCCGGACACCTGCCACAGCCCGGTCATCCCCGGACGGACCAGCAGCCGACGGCGCACATCGCCGAGGAAGTCGCCGTCGTCGGCGGGCAGAGGGCGCGGCCCGACCAGGGACATCTCGCCCATGAGTACGTTGATCAGCTGCGGCAGCTCGTCCAGCGAGGAGGCGCGCAGGAAGCGGCCCACCGGGAAGACCCGGGGATCCTGCTTCATCTTGAACAACATGCCGTCGGTCTCGTTCTGGTCGACCAGGCTGGCCAGCCGATCCTCCGCGTCGACGTACATGGTGCGGAACTTCCACACCCGGAAGGTGCGTCCCTCGTGCCCCACCCGGGGCTGGCGGAAGAAGACCGGACCGGGATCGGAGATCCGGATGGCGACGGCGATGACGATGAAGACCGGGATCAACGCCAGCAGGCCCAGCCCAGCGGCGACCCGATCCATCATGTTCTTGGCCAGCAGTGCCGGCCCGGACAGGGTGGGTTCCTCGACGTGCAGCAGCGGCAGGCCCTCGATCGGGCGGATGTGCACCCGGGGGCCGGCGATGTCGGTCAGCTGCGGGGCCACCACCAGGTCGACCCCGGAGCCCTCCAACTGCCAGGCCAGCCGGCGCAGCTCGCCCGGCTCGGCGCTGGCCGAGCCGCAGACCGCGATCGTGTCGCCGCCCACCTCGCGTACCAGGGCCAGCACGTCGCGGCCGGCGTACACCGGGACGGGGGTCTGCACCCCCTTGGCGGCGGCGTAACCGTCCGTGATGTGGATGGCCACCGGGACCAGCCCGGCGGCGGGGTTGCGGGTGACCGCGGTGTAGACCTCCAG
Source organism: Micromonospora sp. NPDC047134 (assembly GCF_040643455.1). Classification (NCBI taxonomy): domain Bacteria; kingdom Bacillati; phylum Actinomycetota; class Actinomycetes; order Micromonosporales; family Micromonosporaceae; genus Micromonospora; species Micromonospora sp. NPDC047134. The sequence continues at coordinate 129,984 of NZ_JBEYUI010000010.1, read as the reverse complement.
GCACTCCGGCAGGGTGCCGACCAGCACCATCCGGTGGGCCGCCTGCTGGGTGTTGCGGCGCATCACATGCAGCACGAACCGGGTAAGGATCCGGCCCAGCAGGATCAACAGCAGGGCCAGCAGCAGGGCGGTGCCGACCGTGAACCGGGACAGGTCCGTCTTGGTGGCGAAGGCCAGGAAGGACACCGCCGCGCAGACCGCCACCCCGGCCCGGATCACCCGTTTGAACTCGTCCGGCCCCAGACCCAGACAACGCCGGTCATAGGCCCCGCTGAACCACAGAATGGTCAACCAGCCCAGCGGCAGCAGCAGGAAGGCCACCGTGTGGAACCAGGTGGGGTCGTTCTGCGCCTCGTGGAAACCGGCCGTGGCCTGGTCGAAGGTGCGGATCGCGGTGAAGCTGGCGAAGGCCGCCGCCGCGAAGTCCAACAGCAGCAGGATCGCGGTGTACGGCCGGTGCCAACGGGAGACCCGTCGCCGGGCCCGCGCCCATGCCGAACGGGGTACCCCGTTGTGCGACGACGGGGTCGGCGGCTGGATCTCGAAGCTGTCGACGTGCCGCACGAGTCTGCTCCGGCCTTCGTTGGTTACCGGGCGCTGGAGGCTAGTCGTCACCTCACCCATGTCCTCCCGCATGACCCGCACCGCTTACTCGCCGTAAGGGCCCGAGTGGCCCACCATTTCAGTTTCCCACGCGGATGCCGTCATCACGCCGACCCGAGGGACATTGCGTGACGGACTCGTGTTCGCCTGCGATCTGGCCGGCTCCACGCCATCTGGAAGCCGGGGACCGGGCCACTATACCGATGGATGGCGGCCCCGGAAGAGTGCCGGACCGTGGTTGCGCACCCCACGTCCGATTCCGCTCCGTAGTCGAGAGTCTCGTCACTCACCGTACGAGTCGGGACAACCTTCGGTCAGCAAGCGGCTTGCCGCCGGTCTGACAGGTGGGGCAGTACTGGAGGCTGGAATCGGCGAAGGAGACCTCACGTACGGTGTCGCCGCAGACCGGGCAGGGCAGCCCGGTGCGGGCGTGCACCTTCAGCCCGGACCGCTTCTCACCCTTCAACTCCGCAGCCCGCTGCCCCAGAGAGCGGGTGACCGCGTCGCCGAGCACCCGGCGGGTGGCCGTGTGCAGGGTCGCCATCTGCTCATCGGTGAGTCGGTCGGTCAGGGCGAACGGCGACAGCTTCGCCGCGTGCAGGATCTCATCCGAGTACGCGTTGCCCACCCCGGCCAGCACCCCCTGATCGGTGAGCACCCCCTTGATCTGGCCCCGTCGACTGCGTACCGCCTCGGCGAAGGTGGCCAGGTCGGCCGCGAGGGCGTCCGGCCCCAGCTTGGCCACCCCGGGCACCGCCTGCGGATCGGTCACCAGGTAGACGGCCAGCTTCTTCTGCGTACCGGCCTCGGTCAGGTCGAAACCGGAACCGTCGTCCAGACGTACCCGAAGGGCGATCGGGCCTTTGCCCGGACGCAGCGGGACGGTCGAGGCGAAGGCCTCCCGGTAGTGCAGCCAACCGGCCCGAGCCAGGTGCACCACCAGGTGCAGGTCACCCTCGAAATCGACATCGAGGAACTTGCCGTGCCGGCGGGCGTCGGTCACCGACCGGCCGGTGACCGCGGTCAGCGCCGGATCGTACGTCTTCAGGGCGCTGATCGCGACGGCCTCCAGCCGCTCGACGCGGCGGCCCACCGCGCGCTGTCGCAGGTAACCCGCGAGCGCCTCCACCTCCGGTAGTTCGGGCATCGTCCAACGGTAGCCTTCTTTCCCGTGAAGATTGTGGTGGCGCACAACCGGTACCGGGAAGCTCAGCCCTCCGGTGAGAACACCATCGTCGACGCGGAGATCGCCCAGCTCACCGCCGCCGGTGTGCAGGTGCTGCCCTTCCTGCGCAGCTCGGACGAGATCCCGTCGATGTCCAAGGCGGCTAAGGCCCTGCTGCCGATCTCTCCGATGTACGCCCCGAAGGCGCAGGCCGACCTGTCCCGGCTGCTCACCGAGCACCGGCCGGACGTGCTGCACCTGCACAACCCGTACCCCCTGCTCTCGCCCTGGGTGGTGCGGACCGCGCACAAGCACGGGGTGCCGGTGGTGCAGACGGTGCACAACTACCGCCAGGTCTGCTCCTCCGGGCTGTACTTCCGTGACGGGGTGATCTGTCAGGACTGCCGGGGCCGGACCCTGGGGGTGCCGGCCGTGGTGCACCGCTGCTACCGGGGGTCCCGGGCGCAGAGCGCCCTGATGGCCACCACCCTGGCCGTGCACCGGGGCACCTGGAAGTCGGTGGACCGGTTCATAGCCCTGACCAGCGCGGTCGCCGACCACCTGCGCGACTACGGCATCCCGGACTCCCGGATCGTCGTGAAGCCGAACGGCATTCCCGACCCGGGCACCCCCGCCCCCCTCGGCCAGGGCTTCCTCTTCCTCGGTCGGCTCTCCCCGGAGAAGGGGCTCGGCCTGCTGCTGGAGGCGTGGCGGCGGCACCCGGACGGGGCCCTGGGGCCGCTGCGGGTCGCCGGTGACGGTGAGCTGCGTCCGATGGTCGAGGCGGCGGCCGCCGAACGCGCGGACGTGACCTTCCTGGGCCCCCTGGACCGGGCCGGGGTCCGCTCGGCCCTGGCCGCCAGCGCCGTGGTGCTGGCCACCTCCACCTGGCACGACGTACTGCCCACCGTGATCATCGAGGCACTGGCCAGTGGCCGCCCGGTCCTCGGCACCGCGTTGGGCGGCATCCCGTACCTGGTCGGCGCGGACACCCCCCGCGAACCCGCCGGCACCGGCCCCGCCGAATCCGCCTCGGCCCCCGCCCCACCCAGCCCCGGCGGCCCCGGTCGTGTCGGTGGCCTGGCCGGTCCGGGTAGTGCGTCCGGAGTGGCGTCCGCCCTGCCGGCCGGGGTTCTGGTCGGTGAGGCCGGCTGGGTGGTCCCGCCGGAGCCGGCCGCCCTCGCCGCCGCCCTACCGCTGGCCGCCGCGGGCGCCGCCGCACTGGCCGCCCCCGCCCGAGCCCGCTACGAGCGGGTCTTCCACCCCGACGTGGTCACCAAGCAACTCCTAGCCGTGTACGCGGGCCTCGCCCGCCCATGATCCACTCCGTTACGCCGAAACGGCGGGATCCGGACGGGTGGGATACCGCCACTACGGCGTAACGGAGTCGATCACCCGCTAGGCCAAGTGGTTGACCATGAGGTTGACGGCGAAGTTGATCTCCTTGGCTGCCGACAACCTCATGATCAACGGGGCGAGGTGGGCGGGTGGGGTGGGTTTAGTACGAGGTGAGCTTGTAGGAGAGGAATACCCCAGGGCTCCAGCCCTGCCAGGCGCTGAGACCCAACCCGTGGCCGGTGCAGTCGTCACTCGCGTAGGCGACGGCGTACACGCCGCCGCTCCAGGCGAGCAGGGTGACCGCGTCCTGCATGGGGTGGCAGAGGTTGTCGACTGCGGTGTGGCGGGCGACCACGTAGGCGCTGTTCGCGGTGTACAGGACCAAGCCCTGATCGGGCACCTTGAACGGCTCCCGTTCTGGCGTGGCGGCGGAGGCGGGCGCGGCGGCGAGGGTGGTGGTCAGGGCTGCGGCGGCGAGAACGGAGGCAATCCGCTTGGCGGTTTTGCGCATGAGGTCTCCCAAGGGGGTGGGGTGGCGTGGGGACGGGTGGCGTCAGCTTCAAATGAAGTGATCCCCGTCTATGGGAGCCTTTCATGGCATTGATTGAGGTGTCAACGATTGTCGATCAGAACTGCCCCTGAGCGTTGACAGGGGCCCTTCCTCACAGCGAGGCGCGGGCGGAGAAGGCGATGCTGGCGAGCAGGAAGCCGCCGTTGACGACCGTGAAGGCCACGAGCACCCAGAAGGCGAGCGCCGGGGCGAAGGCCAGCACCACCGCGGCAGCGAAGATCACCGCGCCGTAGTCGCGGACCAGTTTCACCAGGCGTACGGGCAGGGAGGTCGAGGTGACCATGCTGGCCGCGTTCGGGCCGGACTGCATCACCGAGGTGACCAGGTTGACCATCCAGGTGCCGGCGAAGGCGGCCACCAACCAGACCGGGGTCGAGGGGCGCTGCGCCACCGCAGTCGCCGCCAAGGCGGCCACCAGGGCGATCTGGGCGGCCACGTCACAGAGGATGTCGACCCGGGCGCCGGCCGCACTGCCCTGCCCGGTGACCCGGGCCAGTTGACCGTCGGCGCAGTCCAGGGCGTACGCCACCTGCCAGCCGACCAGGGCCAGCAGCCCGACCAGCACGGCCGGTACCTCCCCGGCGGCGACCGGACCGGCTAGGGCGACCACGGTGACCGAGGTGGCCAGCCCCAGCACCAGATTGGTGATGGTCAGTACGGTCGGTCGCAGCCCGAGTCGCTGGGCGACCAGTGCGAAGACCGCACCGATCCACTGGCTGATCGACTCGCTGAACAGGCCACCGCCCCGGTTCACCCGGTGGAAGTCGGCGACCGTGGGGCGGGACGGCTCAGCCAAGGTGCTCACGGAGGGCGTCAACGTAGTCTCCCAGCCGGGTACGAAGGTCGTCAGCGGACAACGCGAGGTGTTCGAGGATGGTGTAGCGGTCCGGCCGGGTACGCGGCGCGTAGGCGACCGCCTCGACGAACTGCTCGTCGGTGAGACCCAGCTCGCTCGGCCGGGTCGAGAGGCCGTGCCGGTGCAGGCAGCGGGCCAACTGCCCGAAGCGTTCCAGGTCGCCCCGGAGGAAGGTGCAGAACAGTGCGCCCAGGCCGACCTGCTCCCCGTGCGAGCCGGTGCCCGGGTACAGGTGATCGATGGCGTGCGAGATCTCGTGGTCCCCGCCGCTGGCCGGTCGGCTGGAACCGCAGACCGACATCGAGATGCCGCCCAGGATCAGCGCCTCGGCCAGGGTGGTCAGGAAGGCGTCGTCGGTGATCTTGCCGGGGTGGTTGACCAGGGCCTCCGCCCCGGTCCGGGCCAGGGTCAGGGCCAGCCCGTCGATCGGCTCGTCGCGTACCTGGTGGGCCAGTTCCCAGTCGGCGCAGGCGCTCAGGTTGCTCACCGCGTCGCCGATGCCGGCCTGGGTCTGCCGATCCGGGCCGTTCTCCACGAAGTCCAGGTCGACCAGGACGGCGATCGGGATGTGTACGCCGTACGACCCCTTGCCGCCCTCGTGGCTCAGGGAGGCCACCGGGGAGGCGATGCCGTCGTTGGCGAGGCTGGTCGCCACGGTGACCATCGGGAGGGCGTAGCGGGTGGCGGCGTACTTGGCGGTGTCGATGGTCTTGCCGCCACCGATCCCGACGACCGCGTCGTAGTGTCGGCGGCGCAACTGGTCGCCCAGCGCGTTGGCCGAGTCGACCGTGCCGCCGCTGACGGTGAAGATGTCGGCCGAGCCCAGGGAGGGCCGGCACAGGTCGGCGATCTTCTCGCCCTGCCCGGGGCCGACCACCAACGCCACGTCGCCGCCTGCGGAGATCCGCCGGTCGGCCAGCAGTGCCCCGAGGTCCGTCACCGCACCGCGACGGACCTCGATCGACAGCGGTGTGGTGACCGTACGGGCTAGTAGAGGCACGCGATCTCCCGGGCCCGGGCCAGGTCGGCGTGGTTGTCGACCTCGACCCAGGACACCTCACCGATCGGGGCGGCCCGCACCTCACCACCTCGGTCGGCGAACTCCTGGTACCCGTCCTCGTAGTACAGGTTCGGGTCGCGCCGCCAGGTAGCCTCCAGGGCGTCCGCCAGGGCCTCGGCCACCTGCGGCTCGATCAGCGTGGCGCCGATGTACTCGCCGTACGCCTCGGCCGGCTCCATCAGCTTGGTGATCCGGGTGAGCTGACCGGCGGCGTCGAAGGTGGTCTTCATCTCCTCCTCGGCCAGCGGCTTGAGGGTGTCGATCGCCAGCAGGATCCCGGGGCCCCGCTCGGCCAGCAGGGTCTTCTCCACACTCACCGGATGCACCGTGTCGCCGTTGACCAGCAGCACCCCCCGGGAGAACCAGTCCCGGGCCAGCCAGAGGGAGTACGCGTTGTTCCACTCCTCGGCCTTGTCGTTGTGCACGAGGGTGATCGTGACGCCGTACCGGCGCTCCAGATCGGCCTGACGCTCCCGGACGGCCTCCGCGGCGTAGCCGACCACGACCACGACCTCGGTGAGTCCCACCTCGGCCAGGTTGCCAAGCGCGATGTCGAGGATGGTGATCTCGCCGTCCACCGGCACCAGAGCCTTCGGCAGGGTGTCGGTGTACGGGCGGAGCCGGCGACCGGCACCGGCTGCCAGCACCATCCCGACCATGCCGGTCTCTGTATCTGTCTTAGCGGCGCTCACCGGAGGAGGATAGCGCCGCCGGTCGGGCTGCCGTCGGCTCAGCCGGGTAGCGCCGCCAGGTCGGCGAGGAACTCCAGCCGCTGCGGCGGGGTCAGCGTGGCGTACGGCCCGGCGGCCCGCCGGTCGGTCTCCAGCTCGATGGCCCGCCGTTGGGCCCCGTCGGGCAGCTCGACGATGCTGGCCGAGGTGTGTCCGGCGGCGGCGTGCGCGTCCGCCCGGTGGTACCGCAGGGCGGCCTGCATGGCGGCGAGGAAGACCCGGTCGATGACGGGCGCGATCAGCGCGGCGAACCGGTGTGCGGCCAGCCCGACGCTGTCGTTCACGAAGGCGTGGACCTCAACAGGGCGAATGCCCGCTCGGCCAGCTGTCGGATCAGGCCCTCGTTGATGTGACGGTGCTCGTCCAGCAGGTCGACCTCGTCGGGGCCGAGCCAGCGGAACTCGGTGTGCTTGCCGGCCTCCAGGGTCGGTGCGGCCAGGTCGCCCTCGACCCGTACCAGCCAGTCGGACTCGATCCGGTCGATCCCGTCGTCACCGACGTAGCGGAACTCGCCGACCTGGCCGAGGATCTCCGTCACCTGCCAGCCGGTCTCCTCGGTGACCTCCCGGCGCAGGGCCTGTTCCACGGTCTCGCCGGGTTCCAGGTGGCCGCCGACGATGTCCCAGCAGTCGGGGAAGAGGCGGCGGTCCGGCGAGCGGCGCTGGAAGAAGAGGCGCCCCTCCGGGTCGACGATCAGCGCTCCGGCGCAGCGCAGCGGCTCGGTAGACACGGGCAAACACTAGCCGCCCGACACCGATTCCGCTGTTGCCGCTTTGCGGGGCCGGGTCGCCGGACCGGTGTGGCGGGGCCGGGCGAGGGTATGGAATGCCTGCGGCGTGGTCGAGCGCGCCGGTAGGGAGGCCAGGATGCGCGGCGCGGACCGGTTGATCGAGCAGCAGTACGCGATGCTCCTGCGGCGGGACGTGGCCCGCCTGCCCGAGCTGTACGCGGCCGACGGCAGTTACTCCATGCCCGGGGTGACCGTACGCCCCCCGGAGTTGCCGGCCCTGCTGCGTACCTGGACGGGTGCCTTTCCCGACCTGCGGGTCGACCCCCTCTCGGCGGTACGCACGGCCGGCGGGGCGGCCGTGGAGCAGCGCCTGACCGGCACCCACACCGGAGTGCTGCACACCCCCTTCGGCACGGTGGCCCCGACCGGGCGCACGGTCTCCTGGGAGGTCGTGGACATGGTCCGGGCGCGGCGCGGCCGGATCACGACCTGGCGGTCCTACTTCGACTGGGGACATCTGATCACCTCCTTGGGACTACAGGTGGCGGGCCTGTCCCGGCAGGCGCAGCTGACCGCCGTACCCCCGATTCCGGCGAGGGAGCCGGTGCTCGTCGATGCGGCGTGGCCGGGCGCGGCGGCCTGACCTGCTCGACCCCTCGGCCTCAGGTGGCGCGACCCGGAGGGTGGGATCGGTGCCCCGGCTCACCCGACCCGGTGGCTCAGGATGCGGACATCGCCGTGCCGTCGGCGCATCCCAGGTCACCGCACGTACGCTGAACAGCCATGACCGCCGAGCAGCTGATCTCCTTCGCCCGTGGCGCGCCTTCGCTGGACATCGTCGATGTCGAAGGGCTCAAGGCCGCCGCCGTCCGTGCCTTCGATGCCGATCCCGCCGGGGTGACCGCCTACGGCACCTCCGTGGGCTACCTCCCGCTGCGCAAGTGGGTGGCCGAAAAGCACGGGGTCGAGGCCGACCAGGTGTTGATCACCAACGGTTCCCTCCAGGCCGACGCCTTCCTCTTCGACCACCTGGTACGCCCCGGCGACGCCGTGGTGGTGGAGCGCCCGACCTACGACCGCACCCTGCTCAACCTCAAGCGGATGGGCAGCGAACTGCACGGGGTCACCATCCAGCCGGACGGCCTGGACACCGCCGAGCTGCGCAAGCTGCTGGAGTCCGGGGTACGGCCCCGGTTGGCCCACGTCATCCCGAACTACCAGAACCCGGCCGGGGTGACCCTCTCCCTGGACAAGCGCCGGGAGCTGCTGGAGCTGGCTGCGGAGTACGGCTTCACGATCTTCGAGGACGACCCGTACGCCGACATCCGGTTCCGTGGCGAGCCCCTGCCGTCGATGCTGTCGATGGACACCCGGGGGGTCGTGGTGCACGCCTCCAGCTTCACCAAGACGGTCTGCCCGGGGGTCCGGGTGGGCTACCTGATCGGCCCGGCGGACCTGATCGCCGACATCGCCGGCAAGGCGACCAGCCTCTACATCTCCCCGGGCATGGTGGCCCAGGCGATCGTGCACCAGTTCTGCGTCTCCGGTGACATCGAGCGGTCCATCGACACCGTCCGGGCGGCCCTGGGCGAGCGGTCGCGGGTGTTGGCGGAGTCACTGCGCCGGCACATCCCGGAGGCCCGGTTCGTGGAGCCGGACGGCGGCTACTTCCTCTGGGTCGAGCTTCCGGAGGACGTCGATGTCGACAAGCTGGCTCCGGCTGCCGCCGAGCGTGGCGTCGCCGTGGTGAAGGGCAGCGACTTCGTCATCGACGGGGGTAGGCACGCGCTGCGTCTGGCCTACTCGGCGGTGACCGCCGATCAGGTGGACGAGGGCGTACGGCGGCTGGCCGAGGCGATGGCAGCCGTCCGCGGCTGATTTTCTGTCGGATTCCCGACAATAGGCCCCGCCCGGCCGCTCCAGCTCTCCCGCTGGGGCGGCCGGCGGCCCACAATGCTGCGAGCGTCACTCACCTGCGTACTGCGGCCTCCCGGGCTGGACCATCGCGGACCATGCCCGGCGCGAATCGGCCGCCGACACGCCCCTGGGTGACGCGGCAGCACCACCCCCGCCCCCACGGCGCCGGGCGGGCCGGGCCGCGCCTCACCCCCTGGTGGCCCGGCTCGCCCGGCGCCACCCCCTCGACCCCCGTCGAGGCCGTCATGATCGTTACTGCGGCGTACCCTGCAAGCCGCGACAGGGGCGTGCGGAGGGGGTGCGATGACCGATCGGATCAAGCGAGACCGGGCCGCCGCCACCCCCGCATCGGTGGCCGCCGGCCGGGCGCTGCGGCCGCGCAACTGGTCACCGGTACGGGCGATGACCCGCCGACTCAGCCCGGACGGCACATCGGCCGCCGAGGCCCCGACCGATTCCCCGCGCAGCGCGGTGGTGGACTGCGCCCTCTACCTCGACGGTCGGCGGCAGCCCGGCGACTGGAACTTCGCGGCGGCCCTGGCGGAAGCGCGCAGCGCGGAGAACGGCTTCGTGTGGCTGGGCCTGCACGAGCCGGACCTGGCCGAGATGACCGAGATCGCGGACAGCTACGGGCTGCACGAGTTGGCCGTGGAGGACGCGGTCAAGGCCCAGCAGCGGCCCAAGCTGGAGCGCTTCGGCGAGGTCAGCTTCCTGGTGTTGCGTACGGCCCGCTACTGCGAGCACACCGAGCTGACGGAGAACTCCGAGGTCGTGGAGACCGGGCAGGTGATGCTCTTCATCGGTCCGCACTTCCTGATCAGTGTCCGGCACGGGGACGCCTGCCGCCTGGCCCCGGTGCGCGAGCAGTTGGAGGACCGCCAGGAGTTGCTCCTGCACGGCCCCTGGGCGGTCGCGTACGCGATCACCGACCGGGTGGTCGACCTCTACCTGGAGGTCGCCGACCAGCTCGAGGACGACATGGACGTGTTGGAGATCGAGGTTTTCGACCGTCAGGCCACCGGCCGGATCCAGCGGATCTACCAGCTCAAACGGGAACTGGTGGAGTTCAAGCGGGCGGTGATGCCGTTGCAGCGTCCGCTGCTGGCGGTGACCACCCAGATGAACCGCGAGGTCCCCAAGGAGGTACGTCGCTACTTCCGCGACGTGCAGGACCACCTGAGTCGTACGGTCGAGCAGGTCAACGCGTACGACGATCTGTTGAACTCGATCCTTCAGGCCCGACTGGCCCAGGTGACGGTCGATCAGAACAACGACATGCGCAAGATCGCGGCCTGGGCCGCCATCGCCGCGGTCTGGACCGCCATCGCCGGCATCTACGGCATGAACTTCGAGTTCATGCCCGAACTCAAGGTGGCCTACGGCTACCCCGTGGTCCTGGCCCTGATGCTCACCATCTCCCTAGCCCTCTACCGCTGGTTCCGCCGCAACGACTGGCTCTAACCCCTCCCTTCCCCTCCCCCTCCCGCCCCCACCCCCTTATCGCCCCCGCGATCTTGCACTTTCGGTCGCTGATTCGCGGCATATGCCCGCTATGCACGGACCAAAAGTGCAAGATCGCCGAGGCTGGGGCGGGCGGGGTGGGGCGGGCGGGGTGGGGCGGCGGGGCAGGGTGGGTGGGTGTTAGGGGCGGGGGTTGGAGGTGGAGGGGGCGTTGGTTACGGCCTTGGTCAGGTCGTCGGCGGGGCGGCCGGAGGTGGTGCGGGCGCCCTCGGCGACCGAGGGGACCTTGTCGGTCGGGGTGATCGGGGTGGGACTGGTCGTCCTGGGGGTGGTGGAGGCGCTGTCGCCGCCGGCCACCGCAGAGCTGCCCGCCCCGGTCGAAGCCTTGCCCGCGCCGGCCGGTCCGGCCGTACGCACCTCGATGGTCTCCACCTCGTCCTGCATCGGCTCAAGTGCCGCGCCCGGGTCGTACTCGGACCACACCTGCTGTTCCCGGTAACGCCGCAGGGCCATCGCACCGGCCAGTCCGGCCACCGTGCCGGCGGCCAGCAGGCCGATCATGGTGCCGCGCCGGGACTTCTTCTTCGCCTTCATGTTCTTCGCCTTGACCTTCCTGGTGGCCGCCGCCTGCTTGGTGGCGACGGCCTTCTTTCCGGCAGCGGTCTTTCCGGCTGCCTCGGCCTGTGCCTGCCGCAGCGCCAGGGTCAGGGGCGCGAGTGCCGCGGCCGTCGTCGCCAGGCCGCTGGACGCGCGATCCCGGATCATGACGGTGGTCGGCGTGACGGCACTGCGGGCCGCCTGGACCCGTGGACCGACCGTGGCGCCGGCGCCCTTGGCGGCATGCGTGGCGGCCTGCCGCAGGTGACCAACGCCGCGGTTCAGCTCGGCCCTGGCCAGTTGCCCCTGGGTCTTGCGCCGCGCGATTCCAAACACGTTCCCACCTCCTGGGAGTTGTCCTCTGTCATCCTCCACCTTCGGATGCCTCCGCATGTCCAGATCGGGCACATGGGAGGATCCGCAAGGAACTGACCAACGAGTGAGGAGTACCCGTGGCCGAGGCTGTCTACGCCACCTTGCACACCAACGCCGGCCCGATCCGGCTGGAGCTTTTCCCCCACCACGCGCCGAAGACCGTCCGCAACTTCGTCGAGCTGGCCGAGGGCACGCGCGAGTACACCGACCCGCGGACCGGCCAGCCGGGCAGCGGTCCGTACTACGACGGCACCATCTCGCACCGGGTGATCAGCGGGTTCATGGTCCAGATGGGTGACCCGACCGGCACCGGTCGCGGCGGCCCGGGCTACAACTTCGCCGACGAGTTCCACCCCGAGCTGCGCTTCGACCGGCCGTACCTGCTGGCGATGGCGAACGCCGGGCCGGGCACCAACGGCTCGCAGTTCTTCATCACGGTCGCCCCGACCCCGCACCTGAACAACCGGCACACCATCTTCGGTCAGGTGGCCGACGAGCAGTCCGCGAAGGTCGTCGACTCGATCGCCAACACCCCCACCGGCCCGAGCGACCGGCCGTTGCAGGACGTCGTGATCGAGCGGGTGGAGATCGAGCGTCAGGGCGCCTGACCCGTACCTCGTCCTGCCGTGTCCGCCGCCCGGGCCTGGGTGTGGCGGGCGCGGAGGATCCGGCCGGGTACGGCGTGACCGGTCGCTGCGGCGGATCAAGGTACCTTTGCTCGCATGACTGAGCGCTCGGGCACCTGGGGCCTGCGGTGAGTGAGTCCGCGCCGACCACCCCGGCCTGTTACCGCCACCCCGGGCGGGAGACCTACGTCAGATGCACCCGGTGCGACCGGTCGATCTGCCCGGACTGCATGAACGAGGCATCTGTCGGCTTCCAGTGCCCGGAGTGTGTGGCGCAGGGACGTCGTAGCGTACGGCCGGCGCGTACCGCCTTCGGTGGCGGTGCCGCCGGCCGGCACGGCTACGTGACCAAGGTTCTGATCGCCCTGAACGTGCTGGTCATGCTGGTGTCGATCGCCTCCGACCGGGGCGGGGACGCCGCCGCCGGTGGCAACGGCTTCGGCGGTCTGATGGGCGGCAGCACCCCGCTGACCGAGTGGGGTGCCGTGCTGGGTCGGGCGATGTTCCTCGACGGCAGCATCGGCGGGGTCGCCGAGGGTCAGTGGTACCGCCTGGTCACCGCGATGTTCCTGCACTACGGGGTGCTGCACCTGCTGCTCAACATGTGGGCGCTGTGGGTGCTGGGCCGGTCCCTGGAGGCCGTGCTCGGCCCGCTGCGGTTCGCCGCCCTCTACTTCATCGCCGGCTTCGGCGGCAATGTGGCGGTCTACCTGTTCAGCCCGCCGAACCAGATGTCGGCCGGTGCCTCCACGGCCATCTTCGGCCTCTTCGCGGCGATCTTCGTGATCATGCGGCGACTGGGCCGGGACACCTCGGCGATCCTGCCGATCCTGGTGATCAACCTGATCTTCACCTTCACCGTGCCGCAGATCTCGATCGCCGGTCACCTGGGCGGTCTGGTGTTCGGCGGGCTGATGGCCCTGGTGCTGGCCTACGCGCCCAGGTCGCATCGGACCCTGGTGCAGGCGGTCGGCGGAACAGCGATCATGGTGTTGCTGCTCGGCGCGGCCGTGATCCGCACGGTGGCCCTGCTCACCTGAGGGTCGGTCCGGACCGGTCGGGGTCGGGTGGTTCCGGGCGGGCGGCGGCCAGGGCTTCGGCTACCTCCTCCGGGTCGACGCCGAGATCCATCCGGCTGAACAGGTGCAGCGAGTCGCTGGTGTCAATCTCCAGGGCCGGCCCGCCGAAGCCGCGGCCGGGTCGGTGCAGCACCCGGATGTTCGCCACCGCCGACCAGGGCAGGTGGCGTCGACCGGTCCAGCCCGCCGGCACGGTGATCCCCTCGGGGTCCACCGCCAGCCGTACCGGTGCCATCAGGTCCCGGATGGCCCAGCCGACGAGAAGCGCGGCGCCCAGGGCGCCGAACACCGGCCGGAGCAGGTCACCCTCGGCCAGCAGGATCCCCAGGGCGAACATCCCGGCCGCCCCGAGGAGCTTGAGCCTCGGTAGGGCCGGGCGGATCCGCCACTGCCTCGTGGTCGTCTCGGAAGGCATCCGACCAGCATGCCAGTGCGGGCGGGTGACCGGCAGATGGGCGTAGGATCGGAACAGCCAGTTACCGGGGAGTAGACATGAGTGACGCGGTTATCGTCGGTGCGGTGCGTACCCCGGTCGGGCGACGCAAGGGCAGCCTGTCCACGGTGCACCCGGTGGATCTGTCCGCGCATGTGCTGCAGGCCCTGGCCGAGCGGACCGGAATCGACCCGGCCCAGGTCGACGACGTGATCTGGGGCTGTGTCAGCCAGGTGGGCGAGCAGTCCTGGAACGTGGCGCGCAACGCCGTACTGGCCGCTGGTTGGCCCGAGTCGGTGCCCGGCACCACCCTTGACCGCCAGTGTGGCTCCAGCCAGCAGGCTCTGCACTTCGCCGCCGCCACGGTGCTCTCCGGTCAGGCCGATCTGGTCGTGGCCGGTGGGGTGGAGTCGATGACCCGGGTGCCGATGGGCGCCAGCGTGGCCGGTGCCCAGCCGTTCAGCGAGCGGATCCTGGCCCGCTACCGGGGCGTCGAGGGGGTGGCCGAGGATGCGCCGCTGCCGTTCAACCAGGGCGTCGGCGCGGAGCTGATCGCCCGGCGTTGGCGGCTCTCCCGCGCCCAGCTCGACGAGTTCGCCCTGGCCAGTCACGAGAAGGCGGCCGCCGCCCAGGACGCGGGAGCCTTCACCGACGAGATCGCCCCGGTCACCCTGGCCGACGGGGGCACCTTCGCCGCGGACGAGGGGGTACGCCGGGACACCTCCCTGGAGAAGCTGGGTGAGCTGCCCACCCCCTTCCGCCCGGACGGGGTGGTCACGGCCGGTTCGGCCTCGCAGATCTCCGACGGTGCCGCCGCCCTGGCCGTCACCACCAGTGAGTGGGCCTCCCGGCACGGCCTGCGACCCCTGGCCCGCATCCACACCGCCGTGGTAGCCGCCGACGATCCGGTGGCCATGCTCACCGCCCCGATCCCGGCCACCGCCAAGGCGCTGCGCCGCGCGGGGCTGGGCATCGAGGAGATCGGGGTGTACGAGGTGAACGAGGCCTTCGCCCCGGTGCCGCTGGCCTGGTTGGCGGAGACCGAGGCGGACCCGGAGCGGCTGAACCCGCGTGGCGGGGCCATCGCCCTGGGGCATCCCCTCGGCGGATCCGGTGCCCGGATCATGACCACGATGCTCGCGCACATGCGGGACAACGGCATCCGGTACGGCTTGCAGACCATGTGCGAGGGCGGGGGAATGGCCAACGCGACGATCGTCGAGCTGCTCTGACAAAACCCGAGCCGGCGTCCGGCTTTTGTAACGTGGAATTTGCAAAAGGCAACTGCACGACCCACGTCAATGCCACGACCAGGGTCGTTGGGGAAGTATGGACGTCTTCTCCCGAACGTTCCTTCCCGCCGCAACCGAAGCCGGGCTGGCGGTGCAGACCGCCACCCGACACATGCCGATCTTCCGGCGCTGCGTCGGCTCCAGCGACGCCACTGTTCTGGTCACCCGGTGCAGCCGGCCGGACCGGCCGATGTTCGGCGACCATCTTCTCCTGCTGACCCACCGGCGTCTGGTGATCACCCGGCAGACCAGGGTGCTGCATCGGCTGCAGCTGCACCTCAACACCGAGCTGCGCGAGCTTAGTCATGTCACCTGGAGCCCGGACCCCCGGCTGCACTCGGTCGAGCTGGCCGCCACCGCCATCGACGGCATCCGCGAGCGCTTCCTGATCCACGCTCGGCACCCGAAGCAGGTCTGGCAGCTCGACGCCCTGTTCAACCACGCCTTCCGCACCCGGGTCCGCACCGTCCGGCCGCGGATCCTGGCGACCGTCGCGGAGCCCTCCGCCGTACGCCCGACCACCCTGCACCCCGTCGTGGCCCACTGACGACGAGCGGCGAGGCGGCAGGTGACCCCACCGCCTCGCCGATGATCAAGGTCGCCGGTCAGTAGACCCGGGACCCGATGAAGTCGTCGTGGCCGTACCCGACGGGTTGGGCGAAGGACCGCGACTCGAAGGACCACTGCTGCCGGGAACTGCTGGAGCACTTAGCCAGCCGCAGCCGGGGGGTGCCCAGCAGCGGATTGTCGAAGGCCACACAGAGGCTGCTGTTGCCGGCGGGCCGGATCTGGTTGCCAGCGAACACGAACTTCTGGTTGTTGCCGCCATGGCAGTTGTAGATGTTGACCACCGTGTTGGCGGTCAGCGATCCGCCGGAGACGTCCAGGCACCGGTCGTGGGACAGCTCCGAGTGCAGCGACTGCCGGGTCGGGTCGTACCAGAAGCCCTGGTTACGGCCCCCGTGGCAGCGGTACGACTGCTGCACGGTGTTGTTACGTGAGTCGTACCCCTTGCCGTCCACGCAGGTGCCGGTGGCGGCGTTGCGCAACTGCTTGAACTCCATCAGCCCGGGGTAGAGCACCCCGTTGCCGGTGCTGGCCGGGTCGACGCAGGTGCCGTGCCGCTGACCGGAGGCGTAGAACTGGGTGATGCACTGGGCGAACATGCCGTGCCCCCGGTAGTTCGGGTGGAACGACTGGCGGGCCGCGTTCTCGTCCCAGACGCCGAGTTCGATGTAGAGGCCACGCACGGAGGTGTTGTCGGTGCACACCTCATGGCCGTGGAAGAGTCGGCTGCCGTCGAGGTAGCGGGTGCCGGTGTTGGCCGCCGCCGCCCGTAGGGCCGACTCGAACAGCGGCACCGCCTTGTTCCGGGCGAAGGCGGCGTCGGCCAGGTAGAGCAGGCAGCCCCCGGCGTACCAACCGGGGAAGTTCGGGTTGTCCTCCACGTCCGGGCTGGCCGGGCTGGAGTACGACATCAGCACCAACTCGTAGTCGGTGTCGAGGTAACCGGCCCCGGTCATGGTCCGGCGGATGTCGTTGAGCGCGTCCTCGACGGCACGCCGGCTGCCGTCGGTGCGTACCGTCCACTGGTCGGTGTAGGTGGGCCAGCAGGGGCCCTGGAAGAGGACACGGCGCACCGCGCAGTCCGTGGCCACCGGGCCGAACTGGATCGTGCCGTCGCCGTTGGCGCCGACCACCACCCAGATCAGCTTGATGTTGGTGTTGCGGGCCTTGATGGCAAGGTGGTCGCCCTGGTTCAGCTCGTTGTGCTGGGTCGGGCCGCCCGCGATCAGGTTCCAGGGGGTGGCACCCGAGCAGGCGATGTTGTATCGCTCGTCGGCGGCGATGCCGGTACGGAACACGGCCTGGTCGTACGAGCGGTCACACCAGTTGCCCGGCTGGTGGGTGCCGGGCACGTAGTTGCCGACCCCCTCGCCGGAGATCTGACTGTCGCCCATGGTGATCAGGGCGGTGCGGCGCTGGGCCAGCGGGCGGATGCCGGGGGTGCCGTAGAGCTGGGTGGCCTCGGCGGCGCGGATGGTTTCTAGGTGGGTGGGCAGGGGCTGGGCGGCGGGACGTTCGGCTGCGGCGGCCGAGGTGACCGGCCCGGCCAGCATGGGCAGGACGAGAACGGTGGCTAGGACGGCGACCTGGGCCAGTCGCCGTCGAGGCGTCCGGTCACGCCTGGCGGGGATACCAGACAACGGCGCACTCCTTTCGGTCCGATCGCGGGACGGCGACCGAGTTACCGGAAGGTAACGCCTGCGATGCAGACATGTGAATGCATCTCGGAATGCTTGCACGCAGCGGTGAACCGGGCCAATGGGACAGGTCAGTCCCCGGGCACGGCGTAGCCGACGTGACTACGGAACTCGAACTGCCAACCCTGGGGTACCAGCTCCGCGCAGCGGTCCCGGCTGCCGACACAGAGGATCGCGTCCACCGAGGTCGGGTCGGCCGCCGGGCGATCGTCCAGCACGGACTGAAGGGCCACCAGTTCCGGCGGTCGCCCGGCATCGTCCCGCAGCAGCAGCCACCAGGGGTACTCCCAGTCGTCGTTGCGCTGCGACAGGCCGATCCGACGCGCCTCTGCGGCGCGTACCGCCTCGGCCGCCCACCGGTACTCCTCCGCCCACTGCGGGCGCCGCAGGAAACGCAGTTCCCAGTCGGCCGTGGTGAAGACCGAGCCCGAGCCGACCAACCGGCGGGGGAAGCCGTACGACACCGCCAGCACCCCGGCCAGCGCACAGGTAGCCAACACCGCCGCCACCAGCCGGGTGGCGACCGGCCGCCGCCCGGCGCGGCCCGCCGTGCCGGGGGTGCTCGCCGTGCCGGGGGTGTTTGCCGTGCCGGGGGTGCTCGCCGTGCCGGGGGTGCGCGTTGAGGCCGATCGGCGCAGCAGGGCATCCAGCCAGATCCCGGCCAACGGCACCGCCGCCGCCAGGGCGTACAGCAGCAGCCGGTTACCCCAGGGCTGCCACTTGATCATCGCGGTGTGCAGCAGGACCGCCACGAGCACCACCACCCCGTACGCCCGCACCGCCCCGGCGGCCCCGGGGCTGATCCGGGCCGGTCGGCGCAGCGCCGCCACCAGGGCCAGCAGCGCCATCCCGCCGGCCAGCGGGAAGGCCACCCGGTCCTCGTCCGGATACCAGGAGGGTTCCGGGAACTCCTCCCGCCCGAAGGTGATGTCCCGGTCCTGCGGATCGACACCGACCAGCCCGGCCACCCCGACGATCGCTGCGGCGGTGACCTGACGGAGCGGGGCCAGCGGGGTGTCCAGCGCGGTGTGTCCGATGCGCAGCGCGTTGACCAGCACCGAGGGTGGGTCGTGCCGCTCCATCGGGACGGACTTGCGCAGCCGGTCCGGGCCCAGGGGGTGGCCGAACTCGGCGTACACCCGGCCCATGAAGGGACCGGTCACCCCGGCGGCCACCACCAGGATCAGCACCGAGGCGCCGACCGTACCGAGCAGGGCGCCGATCGGAAGCCGCCGTGAACTCAGGTACGCCAGGCGCAACTGGCCCAGGCCCCAGAGCACCAGCAGGGGGCCCACCGCGATCAGGCCACTGGTCTTGGTGATGGCCACCAGTCCGGTGGCCGCCCCCAGGGCCAGCAGCTCACCGAGGCCGGCGCGGCGCCGCAGCCCGTCCAAGGCCAGGGTGGCCGCGCAGACCACCCAGGCGGCACAGACCAGATCGGTCTGGGTGCTGGTGGCCTGGAGCGCCACCATCGGGGTGGTGGCCAGCACGAAGGCGGTGAGCAACTGGGCCCGCCTACCCCCGCCCAACTGGGCGGTCAGCCGGGTCACCGCCAGCAGGGCACCCAGCCCCGCGGCCCACTGGACCAGGTTGTACAGCGCGTCCGAGTCGACGAACAACCGCAGGTGCAGCAGCAGATACTCGGCACCCGGGGGGATGGTCACCTGCCGGTGGATGGCGGTGGCCCAGAAGGTCAGGTCACCCTGTGCCACCCAGCGTTCCACCTTGGGCAGGTGGTAGGTCTGCGAGTCGAAGTTGTTCGGCGCGGCCAACAGGGCGATCAGCAGCTCGACCAGGACCAGGGCGCCGACCGTACCGGCCAGCAGCCGCTCGCCCCGACCCGCCGTACGCCAGAAATCGGTGACCGAGGCCCACCAGCCGGCGGGCTGGGGGTCGGTCTCTGATCCGGTCGTTCGTACCTCGGTGGTCCGGGTGGTGACCACCGATCCGCCCGACCCGGCCGCGACCAGAGCGGGCGGCGCGGCGGGCCGGTTCTGATCAGCCGCGACGGCCTCGGCGGGCCGGTCGGGCCGGTGGGCCCGGTCGCGGCGCAGTCGCCACCCGGCCGCCGCCACACTTCCGGCCACGAAGAGCAACCAGGCCACCGCGAAGGGGGACAACCTCAGCAGCCCCAGCGCGCCCAGCACCTCGACGGTGAGCACCGCGAAGGCCCCGGTGGCCACGGCCGCCCGGACCACCGCCAGCCGTCGAGGGGCGACACTATCCACCACCCGGGGCCGCAACGCCACGGTCAACGCGACGATGGCGGCGACGGGAGCCAGGACGAGCGGAAAGCCGGCGGCCGACATGGCCGGAAGTAAACACTATCGACCTGGGTGCCCGACGTCGTATCTCATCGGCAGTCGCCACCAGAGTGCTGAGCAGCCAGGCTACGCTATGGCCGACATACTGTCGCCCTCGTGGAGATTCCCGTGAAGCTGTCGATCCTCATGCCGGTCTACAACGAGGAAGAGCGTATCGGGGACGCCCTTAAGCAGGCGTTGGCCGTGGAATACCCGTGCGAGATCGAACTCGTCGTGGTCGATGACGGCAGCCGGGACGGCACCTCGGAGGTGCTCGGCCGCGCCGACGACGCCCGGTTGCGCGTGATCACCCACCAGCGCAACGCCGGCAAGGGCGCGGCGATCCGTACGGCGGTCGCCGCCGCCGAAGGTGACTACATGGTCATCCTCGACGCCGACCTGGAGTACGACCCGCAGGACATCCCGAAGCTGCTGGCCCCGGTGCTGGACGGCCGCGCCACGGTCGTCTACGGCAATCGCACCTTCGGCAGCCACAGCGCCTACAGCTTCTGGTACGTGATGGGCAACAAGGGCGTCACCATGGCGGCCAACCTGCTGTTCAACTCCTACATCGGTGACCTGGAGACCTGCTTCAAGCTGATGCCGGTGGCGCTCTACCGCTCGCTCGACGTGCGCTCCCGGGGCTTCGGCATGGAGGCCGAGGTGACCGGCAAGCTGCTGCGTCGCCGCATCCGGCCGTACGAGGTGCCGATCAGCTACCGGGCCCGGGGCCGGGAGGAAGGCAAGAAGATCACCTGGCGGGACGGGGTCGAGGCGCTCTGGATCCTCGGTCGCGAACGCGCCCGCCCCCGCCCCGCCGCCCGGCGCTAGACCCCCACCGGGGTGAGGAAGTCGGTCAGCGAGCGGCGCAGTCCGGCCGGGTCCAGCCCGTGCCAGCGCAGATGGTCCTCCGCCGTACCGTAGCGGCGCAGCTCCTCCCGACCGACCCCGAGCGCGAGCAGCCGGTGCGGCCGATCCGCCAGCGCCGCCGTGATCACCCGGGCAGAGGTCCCCGCCAGGTAGGGCTCCACCAGGATCACCTCGGTACCGGCCAGGGCCCGCAGACCGGCGATGTCGAACGGACGCGGCCGATGGGTGTAGGCCACCGTGATCGGCAGATCCGCGACCGCGGCCAGCGCCGCGTCGAGCATCGGACCGACCGCGACCAGCAGGGGCGCCCCCGGACCCGCGTCCCGCACCAGCACCAGATCCCCGGAACCGGCGTACGGCCGGGCGTTGCTGTGCACCGACAGCCGCAGGTACGCCGAGGTGTCGGCGGCCACGGTCGTACGCAGCAGCCCGGCCACCTCGGCCGGGTGACCCGGTACGTGCACGGTCCAGTCGGTGAGGGTGTCGAACAGCGCGACATCGGCCGGGCTGAAGTGGGTGCGCCCGGACTCTGCCCGGTCGAAGGAGGCGCCGACGCTGACCAGCACCGCGCTCACCCCCTGGTGGTCGAGGTCCAGCTTGATCTGCTCGTACGCCCGCTCCACCAGGAAGGGTGCGTAGCTGTGCACGATCGGGCGTAGGCCGGTCAGGGCCAGCCCACCGGCCACCCCCACCATCAACTGCTCCCGGATGCCGACGTTGAGCACCCGGTCGGGATGCCGCTCGGCCGCCGGGTCGAACAAGGAGGCGGAGATGTCCGCGAGCACCAGGGCGGTACGCGGATTCTCCGCCAGCAGGGCGGTGGTGGTGTCGACGAAACAGTCCCGCATGATCGGCTCATCCGTATCGCTCATGACTGCTCCCCGTTGTCGACGACCGCCACCACCAGGTGGGGCCGGTGGCCGTGGTGACCGGTGAGGGCGGCGTACAGGGCCTCCTGGTCGTGCCCGTCGACCGTGGTGGCGGTCCACCCGTTGACGGTGAAGCGGGTGGCCACCCCGCCCGGCCAGCCGTGGGTGGCGGAGGAGTTGTCGACCACGATCGCGGTCAGGTTCGCCAGGCCGACGGCACCGGCGTACGCGATCGCCTCGTGATTGGATCCCTCGTCCAGTTCGGCGTCACCGAGCAGGACGTACACCCGGGGGTCGAGCAGGCCCTGGGCGCGCAGGCCTAGGGCGCTGCCGACGGCCAGGCCGAGACCGTGGCCGAGGGACCCGGAGCCGATCTCCACTCCCGGCACCAGGGTGCGGTCCGGGTGGTCACCCAGTCGGCTGTCCGGCCCGCCCTGGTCGTCCAGCCAGTCGGGGGGAATGAATTCCTTCGCGGCCAGTACGGCGTAGTAGCCCGCGACCGCATGGCCCTTGGAGAGCAGGAAGCGATCCCGGTCGGGTTCGTCGACCGTCGCCGGGGTGATCCGCAGGACGCGGTCGTAGAGCACCCACAGCACGTCGAGGGTCGAGTAGGTTTTCGGGCCGAACTCACGGCCGGCGCGCACCCGCTCCAGCATCGGAGCGACCGGGTGCCGGCGGTCCCGAATTGCGGCCGGGTTGCGGCCGTCCAGAGGCGCGGCGGCCTCGGCGACCTGCCTGGTGATGATGACTGATGAGGACATACGGCTAGCCTGCAAGTTGAAGCACGGTTCAACACAAGGCGAAAGTGATGCACGAAGCACTCACCATCGGTCAACTCGCCGCCCGCAGTGGGGTGGCCCAGTCCGCGCTGCGCTACTACGAGCGGCTCGGGCTGATCCGGGCCGAGCGGACCGGCGGCAACCAACGCCGGTACCACCGCGGGGAGCTGCGCCGGGTCGCCTTCATCCGGATCGCCCAGCAGGTGGGCATCTCCCTGGAGGAGATCAGATCCGCCCTGGACTCCCTACCGGCCGGGCGCACCCCCACCGCCGAGGACTGGGCCCACCTGTCGACCGCCTGGCGGGAACGGCTGGACGAGAAGATCAAGTTGTTGCACCGGCTCCGCGACAACCTGGACGGCTGCATCGGCTGCGGCTGCCTGTCCCTGAACCACTGCACCCTCTACAACCCCGGCGACGAACTGGCCGGCGAGGGCCCCGGAGCCCGCCTGACCCTGCCGCGCTGACCGGCCTCAGCCGATGGTCAGCAGCACCTTGCCGACGTGGTCGTTCGACTCCACCAGGCGATGCGCCTCGGCCGCCTCGCTGATCGGCATCCGCCGGTCGATCACCGGCCGCACCCGACCTGCCTCGACCAGCGGCCACACCTGATCGCGTACCCCACGGACGATGGCGCTCTTCTGCTCCAGGGGCCGGGACCGCAGGGCCGTCGCGGAGATGGTGCCCCGCTTGGCCAGCAGCGCGGCGATATCCAGCTCTCCCTTGCGGCCGCCCTGCATCCCGATCGTCACGAGCCGCCCGTCGTAGGCGAGGGCGGCGACATTCCGGCCCAGGTACGACGCGCCCATGATGTCCAGGATGACGTCCGCGCCCCCGCCGGAGGTGACCTTGCGGACCTCCTCGACGAAGTCCTGCTCCCGATAGTCGATCAGGTGCGCCGCCCCCAAGGCTCGCAGCCGATCATGCTTGGCCGCCCGCGCGGTCGCCACCACGGTCGCACCCAGCGCCGTACCCAACTGGATCGCGAAAGTGCCGATTCCGCTGCCGCCGCCGTGCACCAGCAGGGTCTCGCCCGCCGCCAGCCGGGCCAGTTGCACCACATTGGACCAGACCGTCGAGGCCGCCTCCGGCAGTGCGGCGGCGTCGGCCAGATCAACCCCATCCGGTACGGGCAGCAACTGCCCCGCCGGCACAGCCACCCGCTCGGCGTACCCGCCACCGGCCAACAGGGCGCAGACCTGCTGCCCCACAAACCAGTCATGCACCTCGGAGCCGACCTCGACGATCACCCCCGAGCACTCCAGCCCGAGATACTCCGAGGCCCCCGGCGGCGGTGGGTAGTGGCCCTGCCGCTGCAACAGGTCGGCCCGGTTGACCGCGGTCGCCCGCACCTCGACCAGCACCTCACCCGGCCCCGGCTGCGGGTCCGGCACCTCGCTCCAGCTCAGCACCTCCGGCCCACCGGGCTCGGCCACGATGATCGCGCGCATGTCCCCAGTCTTACCCGATGGAGCCCTCGCACCCACCCGATGGACCTCATCCGGCGGTGCATGATCATGACGAAACGGATAGCTCCCCCCGTTCGGCGCTCGCCTGGGCGTGGCAGACTAGGCACGACCGCGCGGAGCGCGGTCCGGGAGGGTTCGCCTAGTGGCCGATGGCGCTGGTCTTGAAAACCGGTAAGGCAGCGATGTCTTCGTGGGTTCGAATCCCACACCCTCCGCTTGCCGGTGATCTCTCCAATCTCAGCTCGGCCCCGGTCTATGAACCGGGGCTGAGTGCTGCTTGGGCTCGTGGGGGGACTGTGCCAACCGTACGGGCGAGAAAAGCCCGAGCGCGGTGATGTCGGGCGTTGCGGGTGAGCCAATGGGTCGGTGACGGTTCTGGCGATCATCGTCGGCGGTGGCATCGGGGCCACCCTGCGGTACCTGCTGGGGCTCGGCCTGGCTCCGGCCACACCGCCGCACTTCCCCTGGGTGACCTTCGTGATCAATATGGTGGGGGCCTTCGCCCTGGGTGCCGTGATGACACTGCTGGCGGCGCACAAGCTGCGAGGGCCGTGGGGCAAGCCGTTCCTCTCGACCGGGGTCATCGGCGGCTTCACCACCTGGTCGCACCTCATCGTCGAGAGCGATCAACTGATCGGGGCGGGCGCAGTGGGGTGGGCATCGTCTACCTGGTCGTGAGCATTCTCGGCGGCGTGATCGCGGCGGCGCTCGGCGCTCGGCTGGTGGAATCGCGGGTGGGGCGTCCGACGGGTGGGCATGCCTGATGTGGGTGGGCATCGGGGTGTTTCTGGCCGGCGGGCTCGGGGCGCTGAGCCGGGCCAGGGTGGACGCCCTGGTGAAGCCGTGGTGGGCGGCGCGGGTCTCCGGGTCCAGCAAGGCGTTTCCCGCGAGCACCTTCCTGATCAACTGGGGCTGCTGCGTAAGAACGCCGCTGTCGAGGCCTTCAACGTGCTCGGCAGCCTCGGCGCGAGCCTGGTGCTGGCCGCGCTCGGGCTGTGGCTGGGCGGGCTGCTCTAGCGGCTTCTGGCTGACACCGCGAGGGGTTTCACGAATGACGGCGCATCACAGGGTATGAAAGGGGCGGCAGAACGCCACCTGCATCGGAAGGACCTGACTCGATGACCCTGGAACGTCCCATCGCCCCGGACCCGTACGAGCTGCTGCCGACGGTCGCCTCGTTCACGCTGACCAGTCAGGACGTCCAGAACGGCGAGCCGATGGATGCGGCGCACGCGCACGGCAGCACCGGGGGCGGCAATGTCTCACCGCAACTGGCCTGGTCGGGCTTTCCGGCCGAGACCAAGGGTTTCGCGGTGACCTGCTTCGACCCGGACGCGCCGACCGGTAGCGGATTCTGGCACTGGGTCGTGGTGAACCTGCCGGCCGAGGTGACCGAGTTGCCGCGCGGGGCCACGAGCGAGGATCTGCGCGGTGGGTTCACCGTCCGCAACGACTACGGCGAGCAGGGCTTCGGTGGTGCCGCGCCGCCGCCCGGCGACCGCCCGCACCGGTACGTCTTCGCGGTGCACGCGCTCGACGTGGAGCGACTCGACCTCACGCCGGACGCCACCCCGGCCTACGTCGGCTTCAACCTGACCTTCCACACCCTGGCCCGCGCCACCATCCGCCCCACCTACCAGATCGCGGCCTGACCCCTCGTCGCCGACACAGTTGACCAAGAGGTTTGCGTCGACATCCAGCCGGATGCAGACGCAAACCTCTTGATCAACAGGAGAAAGGGCGGGGTCAGGCGGGGGTGCGGGCCACGGCGAAGACGGACTGGCCGAAGGGGGGGAGCAGGACCTGCTCGGCGGCCTTGGTCGCCGGGAGGACCAGGGTGTCGTAGACCTTCACCATGGGGCCTTCCTTCGGCATCAGGCGGAACACCTTGGTGGCCATGAAGTAGCCGATCAGGCCGAGGGCGTTCGCGTAGTGGATCTTCTCGACCCGCAGACCGGCCTCGGTCATCGCCGCCGACAGGGTCTTCTTGGTGTAGCGGCGGACGTGGCCGGTGGCGATGTCGGCGGGGCTCATCGCGAACTGGAAGGCCGGCACGATGATGATCACGGCTCCGCCCGGCCGGACCAACTCGCCCATGCTGCGCAGGGCGCCGACGTGGTCCTCGATGTGCTCCAGGACGTTGTACGACACCGCAGCGCTGTAGTCGCCCTGCTCCGAGTGGGGCAGGAGCATCTGGCGGACCTCGATGTTGGGCCGGTCGGAGAGCCGCTCCTTGAGCGAGACCAGGCGGTCCGGGTCGGCCTCGGTGGCGGTGAACCGGGGGAGGCGCTCGGCCCACTCCAGGGCGTAGTCGCCGAGGCCGCTACCGATCTCGATCGGGTTCTCGCCCAGGTAGGGCACGGCCAACTCGACGAACCAGCGTCGGTGGTTGACCGCTGTGGCGAGGCCCTCCAGGACCTCGGACTGCACGCGCTGATCCCCAGTGATTTCTGTCATGCGTCGATTCCTCACGATACGACTCGACCGCGCCAGTACCGACTGAGTGAACCATCCGCCCGGTTGGCGGAATTCTCGGGGCCTGGGGCAGCCGAATTGGTCGGGGCTAGGTGCACGATCGGTGGTGGTCAGCGAACTTGGCAGATGTTACGCGAGTGCCCGGAACCCCGCACGGCGGCCCGATTGGCCGACTACGCTGCGAATTGTTATGACTACTCCTGAATCGGATCGCCCTGTCGAGGATTCCGGGGCGGGAGAGTCGCCGACCACCCCGCCCGGCCGTGGTCGTTTCCGCAGGTCAGGGTGGTTCAAGGACCTGGCCGCGGTGGCGAGTTTCGGGCTGCTGGCCTGCTGGGTGACCGCTCGGATGTGGTGGAATCCGGAACACGGCATTCGGGATAACAAGACAGATATGTCGCAATTCGAGTGGATGATGGCGCACGGCGCTCGGGTGGTCACCGAATTCGCCTACCCCTTCACCTCGGACCGGATGAACGTCCCCGAATCAGTCAATCTGGTGGCGAATACGTCGGTATTGTCTGTTTCGCTGCCAATGACGCCGATCACCCTGTTGTTCGGTACCCGCAGCGCCTTCCTGGTCTTCCTCACCCTGGGCATGATCGCCACGGCCACCTCCTGGTACTTCCTGCTGTCCAGAGTGGTCGTCGGCTCCCGTGGCCCGGCCTGGCTGGGGGCGACCTTCTGCGCGTACGCCCCGGCGATGGTCTCGCACGCGAACGCCCATCCGAACATCGTGGCGCAGTACGTGGTGCCCCTGATCATCTGGCGTACGTTGCGGCTGGCCGACCCGGGCCGCTGGCTGCGCAACGGTCTGCTGCTCGCCCTGGTGATCGTCTGGCAGGCCTTCCTGAACCTGGAGATCCTGCTGATGACCGCGATCGGTGTCGGGGTGGTGATCGTGGCCCTGGCGCTGGGACGCCCCGAACTACGCGGGCGGACCCGTACCTTCCTGGCCGGGCTGGGGGTCGCCGCCGGGGTCTCCGCGGTGCTGCTGGCGTACCCCCTCTATGTCCAGTTCTTCGGTCCGGGCGCCTACCACGGGTTGTCCTGGGTGATCCGGGGCTACTCCACCGACCTGGCCTCCTTCGTCGCGTACGCCCGGGAATCGGTGGCCGGGGACGCGCGTAGCGCTACCGGCCTGGCCAAGAACCCCACCGAGGAGAACTCCTTCTTCGGCTGGCCCCTGGTGATCGGTGTGGTCGCGCTGGTCTGGTGGCTGCGACGCAACATCGTGGTGCTCGCGCTGGCCGGCCTGGGTGTGCTCTTCGCGGTGTTCTCCCTCGGCCGGGAGATCCGCTTCGACCGGGAAGGGACCGGCATACCGGCGCCGTGGGCGCTGCTGGAGGACCTTCCGGTGCTGCACTCCGTGGTGCCGACCCGCTGGGCGTTGGCGATCACCCCGATCATCGGAGTGCTGCTGGCCTCCGGGGCGGCGCGGGCCCACGAGTTGGCTACCCGCTACCCGGCCCGGCGCTCGCAGATCCGGTTCGCCACGGTGACCGTACTGGCGATGGCCCTGGTGCCGGTGCTGCCCACCCCCCTGCCGACCAAGCGCCTGGAACCGACTCCGGAGTTCGTCACCTCCGGCGCCTGGCGTCCCTACCTGGCCGGCGGGCGCAGCCTGGTCACCCTGCCGCTGCCGGACACCGAGTACGCCGATCCGCTGCGCTGGTCGGCTCAGACCCGGCTGGAGATGCCGATCGCCCGGGGTTACTTCCTGGGCCCGGACACCCGCCCCGGCAAGAACCGGATCGCCCTGTTCGGCGCGCCGCCGCGCCCGACCAGCAGCTTCATCGCCACCGTACGGCGCAGCGGCGAGGTGCCGCCGGTCACCGCCCAGGACCGCCGGGAGGCGATCGAGGATCTACGGTACTGGCGGGCCGGGGCGGTGGTGCTGGCTCCGCAGCCGAGCGCGGAGGCCCTGCGGCAGGCGATGACCGCCCTGACGGAGATCGAGCCGGTGCAGACCGGGGGTGTCTGGCTCTGGGACGTCCGACCGCTGACCGGCTGATCCGGCTCCGTGCCCCGTCAGGAACTGCGGAGGCAGCAGCCCTGGCAGACCTTCGGGCTGGGCAGGGTGAAGGCCAGGCAGCAGGTACGCCGCTGCACGGTCGGCTTGCCGTCCGCGCCCGGCACCAGCTCCACCAGGTCGGCCAGGTCGAGGGCGCCCAGCAGGGTGTCGATCGACTCGACCGTCGAGCCGGGCACGCTGTCGGTGGCCGTCAACAACCCGTAGGCGATGCCGGAGGCCACCGAACCGAGCAGGGTACGGGTGCCGATGCGGACCTCACCCTGGATCGCGGAGACCACCGGGGACAGGTGGGCCTCCAGCAGGGTGGCCCGCAGGGTGGCCAGCAGTTCCTGCTCGTCGGCCACGACCTGGACCTGATGGGGATCGGTGACGGCCAGCGGATCGTTCGGCAGCACCGCCACCCGGGTCGACCGGCGCAGGCCCAGGGTCACCAGGGTGCGCTGGTCGGCGAAGTGGATGAGGGTGGTGTCGGCGTCGAGCAGGGGTACCCGCCGGGCGACCGCCCAGCCGAGCGCCACCGGCAGCGCCGCCCAATAGCTGTAGGCCTTCCAGGCCAGGGCGGCGGAGGCGTGCGGACTGCCACCCCAGAGGCGGGCCGCGGAACCAAGCAGCTCCGGCAGGCGAGTGCCGTCGGTGAGGGTGGTTGCCGAGGTCCAGTCGGTCTCGTCGGGAACCAGCAGCCCCGGGGCCAGCCCGGGAAGGACATCGGTGCCGAACATGGCCCGCAGGGTCGTGGTCACCGGATCCAGGGCGGTCGCCGAGGGTACGGAAACGGGCAGTACCGCTGTCACCTGGTGCACCCCTCTCCGAGAACCTCAACTAAGGCTAGCCTAACCACACTTTACGGGTGGCGGTAACCCCGGAGAGAGCAAGAAACGAAAACTGCCGGTCGCCTGGGACGAGTGATTACCCAGCGTGTTCTTCCGAAAACCCCGCGCAGTATCGGTGTAAA
This sequence comes from Micromonospora sp. NPDC047134, assembly GCF_040643455.1. NCBI lineage: Bacteria > Bacillati > Actinomycetota > Actinomycetes > Micromonosporales > Micromonosporaceae > Micromonospora > Micromonospora sp. NPDC047134. Next base: position 101,134 of record NZ_JBEYUI010000010.1, on the reverse strand, counting down.
TCGCCCAGCAGTCAAGCCTCCTGTCGAGAAGATGCCAGTCCTGTACACGTCTCGCCACTAAACGTGAAACCTAGTACTCCCGGCCACGAGGAAGCTGATGACGATCTCACCGCTCGATCGGGCTGCCGACTCCTTCGCCGCCGAACTCGCCCGCCACCGCACCGAGCGAGGGCTGTCCAAGAAACAGCTGGCCACCCTGATGGGTTTCGACCCGTCGTACGTGAGCCATGTAGAGGGACGGCGACATCGACCCACCGAGGACTTCGCCCGGCGGGCGGAGGCCGTCCTGGACGCCAGCGGCGCCATCTGGCAACGCTTCCGGGAGTACGACCACCTGCGCCACACCCGCGCGGAGCGTGACCCCCGGGAGCCCGACTCGATCGGCCGGTGGATTCCGCCCGGCACCGGGCTGATCGTCGAGAACGAGTTGAGCATCCTCACTTACCGCGAGGACGGATACCGCTGCCTGATCCGCCGGGAGCTGTACAACGCCGGCACCGAGCCGGTCACCCGCTACCTGGTACGGGTCGCCGTGGACCGCTACCCCAACGACCCTGGCCGCTCCAACCGGCACCACCGGCAACGCCCACTGACCTTCGCCGAACTCGGCCTGCGGGCCCACCGTGAGGAGTCCGGTGAACGCGAGGCCATGCACTGGCGGGCCAAGTACGACCGGGACGCCTTCAAGGAGATCTGGCTGCTCTTCGAGAACGGTGAACGACGGTTCCCCCTCTACCCCGGGCACCGCGCCACCATCGAGTACACGTACACCGTCGGGCGGGACAAGTGGGGGCCGTGGTTCCAACGTGCGGTCCGCGTACCGACCCGGCACCTCGCCGTACGCCTGGATCTGCCCGCTGAACTGGACCCGCAGGTCTGGGGCGTGGAGACCTCGCTGTCGGCGGAGGAAGGCCCCCTGCGCCGGGCGGTCGTCCGGCGGGCGGAGGGCGACCGGGCGATCTTCGAGTGGGCGACCGACGACCCACCCCTGAACGCCCGGTACCGACTTCAGTGGCGCTTCCGCGCCCAGCCCGACGCCGAGCCGGAGGGGGAACGGATGCGACCCTCCGAGCGGATGCGCCGACTGGGCATCCTGCAACGCGGCACTGACCTGCTGCGCCAGCCGGCCCGCCCGTTCGACCTGCCCCGCGAGCGACAGGCCGCCCAGGAGGTCGTCGACCGCCTGATCGACGCCCTGGCCCGCCTGGACGAACTGCACCCCTTCGCCAAGGGGGTGGGCATCGCCGCCCCGCAACTGGACATCGACCGGGCCGTGGCGGTGATCCGCCCATCCGACCGGACCGCCGAACCCCTGGTGCTGCTCAACCCCCGGGTGGTCGACTCGGCACCCGACACCGACGAACAGTACGAGGGGTGCCTCTCCTTCTTCGACCATCGGGGGTTGGTGCCCCGGCCGCTCCGGATGGACGTGGAACACGCCCAACTCGACGGCAGCCGGGTGATCACCTCGTTCGAGTTCGGCATGGCCCGTCTGGTGGCACACGAGATCGACCACCTGGAGGGCCGGCTGTACGTCGACCGGATGGCCCCCGGAGTGCCGCTGGTGCCGATCGAGGAGTACCGCGACAGCGGCCACCCCTGGCGCTACTGATCAGGTCTCTGCCCGACCACGCCTGGTCCGGGTGGGAACGACGCCGGCCAGGGTGGCGTTTGTTGCTGCACGACCACGCCTGGTCCGGGTGGGAACGACGCCGGCCAGGCGTGGTCGTGCGGGCGGTGCCGGTCCGCCCGATCGGGGGACCGGGGCGCGTGCCCCAGGGGGCAGGGGCACGCGCCCCGGTGCGGGGGGAGGAAAGCTCTACAGGTTGCCGAAGGTGTCGTACCGGGTGTGCTGCGGCGGGACGTCGTCGGCGGCGAGGACCCGCAGGGTCGACCGCACCATGGCGGCCGAGCCGGAGATGTAGCAGTCGTGGTTCGTCCAGGGGCCGTAGCGGGCCACCACCTCGGAGATGTCGCCGTGCTCCCCGTCGAAGTCCGGATCGTCGCTACAGGCTGCGGTGACCGACAACCAGGGGTGGGCACCCACCAGTTCGCGCAACCCGTCCAGCCCGTAGAGGTCGGGCGCGGTACGCGCGCCGTAGAAGACATGCACCCAGCGGGTCCGGTTGACGCTGGTCAGCTCCTCGACCAGGGCCTTGATCGGGGCCAGCCCCACCCCACCGGCGACACAGAGCACGTCCCGATCCGAGGCGGGGTCCAGGGTCATCGAACCCATCGGGGCGGCCACCCGCAGCAGATCCCCCGGCTTCACCCGGCGGACCAGGGCCCCGGAGACCCAGCCGGCCCCCTCGGGGGTACGGACGTGGAACTCCAGCACGTTGTCGTCGTTCGGGGCGTTCGCCACCGAGTAGGTCCGCCACACCCGGGGGTGGTAGCGGGGTGCCTCGATGCTGACGTACTGACCCGCCTTCCAGACCAGCGGATGTTGCAGTGCCCGGCAGGTGAACACGGCGGTGTCCGGACCGTACCGCTCATGGGTGAGCACCTCGGCGTGCCAGAACGGCGGGTTGGCGTCCGAGGCCGCCCCGGCCAGCATCTTCTCGCTGATCGCCGCGTACGCGTCCCGCCAGGCCTGGTCGTACTCCAGATTCCAGCCGTCCCCGGCGGTGCTGCGCAGGGCGTCCAGCAGGGCCACGCCCATGGTGTCGTAGTTCGCCGCCTCGACGTGGTACTTGCGGTGGTCCCGACCCAGCGCGCGGAGGAACTCGTCGAAGCCCTCCGGGTCGTCCACCGTGTGGATCGCCGCGATGATCGCTTCCAGCAGCCGGTCGCCCTGCCCGGCCATCTGCACCGGGAAAAGTGGGCGCAGGTCCGGGTCGAGGAGGAAGAGCCGGGCGTAGAAGTACTCGCTCAGTTGGACCCGGTCGGCCTCGACAAGGGCCCAGCTCTCCTTCAGCAGCCGCGCGAAGTTGTCCACCGGGGGCGCTCCTTCTCTGACGGCGGTTCGGGCCCTCATAGAATGTCCACGGAGCGTGCGTGGTGGTCGCACAGAGTGTGCGATCGCATCATGAGGCCGACTCATCGGCACCCGGATGCCACCCCGGTGGCCGGTCGGGCAGAGTGAAGCGGTGACCGTTGAGCTCACCCGACCGGTTTCCCGCCGGATGCTCGGCACCGAGACGCTGCTGGTGCTGGGCCTCTCCCTCGGCCAGTCGGCCGTCTACGCGACGGTGTCGATCATCGCGAAGCTGACCGCCGAGGGTGGGCTGTCCCGGCAGACCGCCGCCTTGAACACCTCCGCCTCCGCCCGGCCGTACCTCGACCTCACGTACCAGCTGCTCGGCATCGCCTTCGCCCTGCTGCCGGTGCTGCTCGCCGTACACCTGCTGGCGCGGGACCCCGGCGACCCGGTGCGGACCCTCGGGGTGGACTTTCGACGACCCGGTCCGGACCTGGCCCAGGGTGCCGGGCTGGCGGCGCTGATCGGGCTACCCGGCCTGGCCCTGTTCTGGGCGGCGGCGCAGCTGGGTATCAACGCCACCCTGGTCCCGGCTGCCCTGCCCGACCTCTGGTGGGCCGTGCCGGTGCTGATCCTGGCCGCCTTCCAGAACTCCATCCTGGAGGAGGTGATCGTGGTCGGCTATCTGATGACCCGGCTGCGGCAACTCCAGTGGCGGGTCGGCGCGATCATCGCGACCAGCGCCCTGCTCCGCGCCTCCTACCACCTCTACCAGGGCTTCGGCGCCTTCATCGGCAACGCCGTGATGGGTGTCGTCTTCAGCTGGTTCTACCTACGCACCCGCCGGGTGATGCCCCTGATCATCGCCCACGCCCTGCTGGACATCGTCGCCTTCGTCGGCTACACCCTCGTCCCAGACTCCTGGCTGACCTGGCTCTGACCCCCACTTCAGGGTTGATCAAGAGGTTTGCGTCTGCCGGGCTCGCCGCGACGCAAACCTCTTGATCAACTTTGGCTTCGGGGTGGGCGGAAGGTGGCCAGGGCGCGGGCGGTCAGGCGTTGGAGGGCGGCGGAGTTGCCGGCGGCGGCGGCCAGTGGGGCGGCGCCGGGAATGAGGCGGGAGGCCAGGCGCAGGGCCAGCCGGCCACCCGCCTGGGCGGTCAGGGGACCGGCCAGGCGACCGACCGCCTCGACCGGCCGGGATCCGGACTCCTCCGCCGCCCGGGCCTCGGCCAGCGCTGACCGGGCGGTCTCCAGGTCCGGATGCACCAGGGTCAGCACCAGAAGCTCCGCCGCCCGATCCGGATGGGCCGGATCCCGGTCGTACGCCGCCGCCAGGTGCAGCACCAGGTTGGCCTGCGACCAGAGCACCACGGCCAACTCGGCCACCGGGGCGAACACCCCGGCCAGCGCGGCACCCGCCCCACCGACCGTCGCCTGCCGGAGGAACCGCTGACCGGCCAGCCGGGCCAGACCCTCCGGGCTGGCCTGCGGGTACGACTCCCGCAGCCGCCCCGCCCACTCGGCGGCGCGAGGTCCGAGCACCTCGACAGCCGTCAGCGCCAACAACTCCGGCGCGTACCCCGGTCGGTCGAGGACCCGCGCCAGCCACGCCCGCAGCTCCGGCGTACCCTCCGCAGCCGGCTGGCCGTCGATCAGCGCCGCGCCGGCCCCCGCCGTGTCGGTGGTCTCCGGGTCGGCGGTGCGGACCGCAGCCGGTGGAGCCTTGCGTGCCGCTGTCGCCTTCTTCGCTCCGCGCGGTTTCGGATCGGCCGAGGTCTCGCCGGCAGTCGCCTTACGCGCGGGCGCCCTGGTCGCGCGTGGTTTAGCCGCTTTCGCGGCCTGCGGGAGTACGACCTCAGGTGCCGATGTCGCCTCGGGCGCCAGCGGTTGCGGCTCGGCAGTCGTTAGTGCTTGCGGGCCAGCGGCTGGGAGTGGCTGTGAATCGGCGGCTATATCCGGTTGCGGGTCGGCGGTCGCTGGGGTCTGTGGGGCGGCGGCTGCCTTCGGCTTGGGATCCGTGGCCGCTACTGGTTGCGGGTCGGTGGCTGCCTCCGGGGAGGCAGCCCGGTCCGGTCCGGTGGCGTCGGCCGTCGTGGCCTTCGGGAGTGCGGATCTCTTCGCGGGCGTGGCCTTCTTCGGGGTGCGCTGCTTCGCGGTGGCCTTCTTCGCGGCTGCCGGAGCCTGCCTTGCGGCTGAGGGCTCCTGCTGTGCGGCCGGGGACGCCTGTTCTGTTGCCGGAGGCGTCGGCGGGGCCTCGTCGCGTGACCCGCCAGCCTGCCGGGGCGCCCTCGGTCGGGACGTCGAGCCGGTGATCCCGGTCTCATCGATCCGGCCGGGCGTCGGGACGAACGGCGGTGGGGGTGCGGACGACCCGGGCCGGGTCGGGCGCGGCAGCGGTTGCTCCGCGGTGGGTGGCTGGAACAGCACTCCGGGCGCGGCCTTCGTGCGCCGAGGGGGTGCCGAGGGTGCTTCGTCCCGCTGTTCAGGGGCGGGAACGGGGGGTGCCGGGGGCGGCCTGAAGGTCGCCTTCGGGGAGCGCCGAGGTGCCCCCTCAGCGGGTTCGGGGCGGTCCTGCTCGCGGGGCGGCTGCTCCTGCATGTCGATGGAGCGTAGTCCCGAACCGAGCCGCGCACAGCGGTTGAAGGGCGGCCCCGGGGACGGCGGCAGGTAGTCGCTTTGCCCCGGGCCGGGCCGGACCTGTATCCTCGGGCGCGGTGGTCTGCAGGGCCACCTGGGAGACTTCGCCTAGTCTGGTCTATGGCGCCGCACTGCTAATGCGGTTGGGGTCTTAAAGCCCCTCCCGGGTTCGAATCCCGGAGTCTCCGCGCAAGGCCGGGTGTGTAGACTGGCCGAGCACCAGCGCCCGTAGCTCAACGGATAGAGCATCTGACTACGGATCAGAAGGTTAGGGGTTCGAGTCCCTTCGGGCGCGCCACGCGATCAAGGCCGTGACCAGCGGAAACGCCGGTCGCGGCCTTGACTTTTTCCCAGCATGTGCCGTGATCTTCCACCATGTGGGAGGTTGGTGCTCCGTTGGTGCTCGAGCGTCACTGTGCTGTTCGGGTGGGGTTTCGTGCGCGTGGGTGCTGACCAGTGCGTTTGCGTGCCGTCTGGTCTGGATCATGGGTTCGGTGCGCGTCGGCCGACAGCTGACGGATGTCCACTGTGGTAGTTCATGCGGATCTTGGCGGTGGGGGTCGTTGCGGAACGTCGATCGGCGTTGACCTGGTCGGTGTCGCCGTGTCTTCGGCACGCCGTCGGCCCGGTGGCGAGGGTCGGTGGGTGACCCTCGCGCGGTCTGTGTATCTGATTCCGGCTCGGCTGAGCTGGCGGCGCGGCAAGCCAGATACCCGCTTGTTGAAGACGGAACGGTGACGGTGACGGTGATGGCCGGTCTCGTCACGTGTGGGCAGAGTGTCCGACCGAAGTCGGGCACGGGAGGTCCCTCGACAGATCAACGAGGCGGTTGGTCTGCCCTACCTCCTGCATCAGAGATCCTTCCGGCGGCGACAGTCCTGCGATCGATCGGGTGATGAGATCCGGCGATTGAAGTTTTGGGCGTGTTCGCGCCGCGCGGCGGCCCATCAGAGCTGGCGGTCGTCGGTGAACGTCATCATCTCCACCGTGAAGCCGGCCATCATTGAGCGTGCTTCCTCTTCGTCGCGGGCGTCGCCGTGATCAACGCGCGGTATTTCCGGCGGGAGGCCGGTGTGGTCAGGGGCGAGGGCTTGGCCGCGGCGTCACGTGGTGGTGCCGGTAGGAGGGTGCCGGGGATGACGAAGATCCGGTCGGCCGTGCCGTCGGTTTTTTCGAAGATGTCCAGCGCATGTTGATCGGGTAGGTCGTAGGTGGCCAGGGCGAGGCGGGTGATCCGGAATGAGTCTCCTGCGGAGAAGCCGTTCCTGTCGCGCGGTAGAACTCGTGGCTGAACCGTCGGGCGGTTTCGTCGTCGATGATCGTGGTGCTGCCGATGGCGCAGCCTGTGGTGTCGGCCAGTAGTTGTGCCAGGCTCGCTCCCCAGCAGGCGTTGACCAGCGTCAGGCGCAGTTGTGGTGCGGCCACGGCGAGGAGTTCGGACAGTGCCTGTTGGTTGACCGGTGCCTGGCCACCATCGTCGGTGCGGAACAACCTGGAGATGGCCACCGTCGAGTACACCGACTGGTACAACAACCGCCGACTACACGGCGAACTCGGACACGTCCCACCGGCTGAGCACGAAGCACTACACGCGATGACCCTCCCGGTCAGCGCACCCCTGAAAACCAGCTAACCAACTCTCCACCAAAGCCGGGGCTTGACAATCTGGATGCCCGGTGTTGTCTGTACCCAGGGGCCGAAGTCCTCCGGTGCGGACAACTCGTCCAGGTAGGTCCACAGCGGCGGCGCGTGCGTGACGGTGCGTTCGTGTGTGACCAGGGCCGAGTCGAGGCGCGCGATGAGGGTGGATTTGCCGCTGCCGTCGGGACCATCGAGGAACACGATCATCGTCGTTGCTCAGGTGGCTTGGATCGTGGTGCGGCCGTGACGGGCGACTGCGAGGTGGTGTAGTTCCTCCAGCGCTAGGGGCACCTGGCTGGCGAGCTGCTCGGATCGGACGAGGTCGGTCGCGCCGGTACGGCGGTGGGCGTCGTAGTCGTTGAGTATCCGTGCGGCCTCAGTGCCGGGCCAGTGCCCGTCGAGGATGGCCACGACGTCAGGCACGCGGAGCGATGCATTCGCGTCGAGGCTGAGGACGGTTTGGCGGGCAGCGCTGGACAACGCTGCCAGGGTGCGGCGGGCGCGATCGATACGGTCGGTGTCGGCGGTAGGCGCCTCCTGGCGCTGGTGAGCGAACTCGCGGAGGTGACCGATATCGGCGGCCAGGTTGCGGGGCACTTCGGGCAGCGACGGTGCGCTGGTGCGGCCACGGTCGGAACATCGATGTGGGTTCGACGCAGAACAGCGTGAAGCTTCATGGCGTGCAGCCGATCGAGCCCATCGGCACTGTCTTCGTCGGGGTGGGCGAGGTGGAGTGAGGTGCGGATGCCGGTTCGGTGGCTGACCTCCTCGGCGAGCTGGCGCAGAGCGAGGGCGGACGGGGATGCGGGTTCGAGTCCCCAGGCGATGAGATCGAGGTCGCTCCAGCCTTCGATGAAGTCTCCGCGTGCGGCGGAGCCGCAGAGGGCGGCACCGGCACCGGGGCGCTCGGCCAGCAGAGTGTTGGCCCGGCGGCTGAAGTCCCATACCGCTTGGCTGAGGGTGTCGCTGTAGTCGAGCGGGCCGCTGCGGCGCCAGGCGATAATTTTGTCCGCCCGTCGGACGTACTCGTGGAAGCTGGCGTGGCTCGCGGCGGTCAGCGCGTCGGGCAGGTCGTGCCATTGGGCGGCGACGAACCCTTCGGTTTGCCGCGCAGTGGCGGCTGTGTCGGTGGTGGCGAACAGGAACCAGTCGATGGTCTTCTGCGCTGGCGTGCCGTCGTGGGCGGTGAAGCGGTATGCCTCCTGTCCGAGGTAGGCGACGTAGCGCATGTCGTGAAGTCCGGCCTCTTCCGATACTTCTCGGGCGGCGGCGATCAGCGGTGACTCGCCCGGTTCGATGCGCCCTTTCGGGGCGACCACCTGGCGCTCGCCGGTGGGGCGGATCTGCTCAAGCAGCAGCATCTGCGGACGTCGCAGGTCCGCGCAGACGACGATCGAGCCAGCGGAGGCGTACAGCCGTGTCATGAGTGTTCCGTCCTCGTGGTGGAAGGGCAGGCCGCGGCGTAGACGTTGCACAGTGATCAGTGATCAGTGATTCGCGGCGGGCCCGACTACGGACCATGCGTCCTCGACAAGATCGCCATCGTGTCGACAGCGAGCTCGATCTGCTGATTGTCGTACACAGCGAATGGGACGCCGAATGAGCAGATGACCTGCTCGACGCCCGCTTCGTTCCATCGGCGGAGTTGCTGGGCCACCTCGACCGGTGTACCGACCAGGCGGGACTGCGCCCAGCTTCGGAGCGAGACATCAGCCAGTGCGTTGCCGGGGGCCCAACGTTGTAGACTGCGCCATCGCCTCTCAAGGTCATCGTTGTCGTGGCCGATGAGCGTTGTCAGGCCCAGAGACCGTCGCACAGCCGCAGGGTCACGACCCTGATGCTGGCAGGCTTGCCGCAGCGTGGCGTCCCGGTGCCGGTAGTCCGCCATTGTGCTGTCCCAGGCGGTGTTCCATCCGTCGGCGGTTGCGGCGATCTCAAGTAGTTTCGGGCGCTTGCCGGCTACCCAGACGGGTACAGCCGGCACCTGCTGTCGAAGAAGCTGGACCGTGTCCGCGAGGGATGCCAACCGTTGTCGCGCAGGCGGAAAGTCAAGGCCGTTTGCCTGGTGTTCCGACTTGTTCCAACCGGCTCCCATCGCGACGTCGAGTCGCCCGGCGGCGAGTTCCTCCACCGCCGTCACGATTCGCACTAGGAGGTTGGGGTTTCTGAAGCCAACGGGCGTGGCCAAGGAGCCAATGCGGATGCGGGTAGTCGTGGCAGCGATCGCGGCAAGAAGGGTCCAACACTCCACCGGTTCCTGCTGTTGCTCCGGTCGACCTGCCGCAGCGACGTCGACCCAGAAGTGGTCCGAGACCCACACTTGGTGGAACCCCGCTTCCTCGGCCAAGTTGGCGTACTCGAGCGCCTGTCGGGCGATGGAGGTCTGCGGTGTCGGGAAGGAGAACGGGTAGTGCGGCAACGCCAGCCCGAGCCGCATCAGACCGTCACCTCGGCAGGCGTTGCGAGTAGCCGTATGGCCGGATGGGAGGCGTGCTCGTCGGTGGTGAGCTGAATGCATTCGCCGAGCAGCGGCGCGATGAGTTGTCGTCGCCCGGCCAACGCCGCTCGGGGAATCTCCCGGAGCAGAAGTAGTGCCACGTACCGCGCCACATCCCTGAGATCCTGTGCTGCGCGGGCTGGCGTCGTCATTTTCAGGAACGCTTCGGCCGCCGGATCCCGGAAACGGCGCAGCTGGGGCGATGCACCGGCGACATAGTTCAGCACGAGCCCGGCGGGCGTCGCTGTGGTCGCGCCGGAGGCGTGGTTCAGCAGGTCGCGGACATACCAGCTGCCGAGCAGGTGGCTGATCATCATGCGCCAGTCGTGGTACTCGCCGGACCATTCCCAGTCCACCAGGTGCCAGGTCCCGTCAGGGGCGAGCAGCACGTTGCCGGCGTGTGGGTCGCCGTGGCAGGTGACATGGAAGTCGGGTCTGCCGACGCCGAGAAGCTGCTCGAAGGCCCGAGTCCACGAGCCCACGTTGCTTCCGTTGATGACGAGGCTCGACCACCGCGACGGTGGCCCGAGGTCTGTGGTGAGCGCTTCCTCCAGTCCTCGAAGGCCGCGCCTGCACCGCAGATCATGCTTGCGGGTGGCGTGGGCGGGATCGAAACCGGGCCGGGCGGTTGACTGCCACACCGTGACGAGCACGACCACCACGTCCCGCCAGATCGCGTACAGCTCCGGTGTCGGTCCGTGACGGTCGATGGCCTCGTCGAGGCTCCACAGGGCGGGTGCTGCCGTGACGATGATGTCAAGCTCGGCCTCGGTGGCGGTGCCGAGCACCGGCGGGGTGTGCGAGTCGAAGTGCTTCGCCATGAGGGCGTGCCGCTGGAGCTGCACAGCCGAGCTGACCCTTGGGTTGCGGGTGACCTTAGTGGCGACAGTCGCGCCGTCGGGTTGCCGCAGGAGGAACACCTCGGCGCCCGAGGTTCCCGATCTGATCGTACGCAGCAGGAGACTGCCGACCTGCCGGCCGGCGTCGTGGCGACTCATGAGCGTCCTGTTCTACGAGGTGGTGGCTGCGGTCTTGCGGGACCGTTCGGCCTTGCGGCGCAGTTGCGTGTAGACGCCGGTGAGGCCCATCGCCTTGCGTGCTTCGAACACGGTCTGCTGAACCTCACGTCGGGTGCGTTCCGTGCCAGTCACGATTAGTTCGTCGACCAGCCCCTTGTCGGCCTCGTAGCGGGCCCGCCGCTCGCGCATGGGGTCGAGGAAACTGTTGAGTGCGGTGGCGAGCTTCTCCTTGACCTCGACGTCGCCGACTTTGCCCTCGCGGTAGCGGCTCTTGAGGTCGTCCACCTCGGCCCGGTTCGGGTTGAAGACGTCGTGGTACTGGAACACCGGGTTGCCATCGACCGTGCCGGGGACGTCGGCCCGGATACGCTTCGGGTCGGTGTACATGCCCATGACCTTGCGGCGGACCTCGGCCGGGGTCTCGGAGAGCGCGATGGCGTTGCCGAGGCTCTTGCTCATCTTGGCCCGGCCGTCGGTGCCGACCAGGGTGGGCGTCTCGGCGCTGACCAGTTCCGGCACGGGAAAGACCTCACCGTAGAGGTGGTTGAAGCGGCGGGCGATCTCCCTGGTGATCTCGACGTGGGCGGCGTTGTCCTTGCCGACGGGCACCACGTGGGCCTTGACGCAGAGAATGTCGGCGGCCTGCAATACCGGATAGCCGAGCAGCCCGTACGGCATCTCTTCCTTGCCAGCGTCCCGGGCCATGTCTTTGAGCGAGGGCACCCGCTCCAGTCGCGGCACCGTGACCAGGTTCTGGAAGAGGGTGTTTAGGTCTCCGACCTCCTGGATCGCCGACTGAAGGTAGAAGGTGGCGGTATCGGGGTCGATCCCGGCGGCCAGGCAGTCGACCACCATGTCCCGGGCGTTCTGGGTGGCTGCGGCGATGTCGTCGCGGGTGTTCTTGGTGGTGAGCATGTGCAGGTCGGCGATGATGAAGAAGCTCTCGTACTTCCGGTGCAGCTTCACCCGGTTGGCAATGCTGCCGACGTAGTGTCCGAGGTGCAGCTTTCCGGTGGGACGATCACCGGTGAGCATCCGCTGAGCGGTCATGACGAAGAGGGCCTTTCGCGGCGTGACGGGTCAACGAAGGTCGCGCAGGGCGCGCACCAACGAGGCGACGGTCGCCTCGTCGATGAGATGGACCTGGATCATCGTCGGAAGTTGCCATCGTGAGCCGTCACGGAACCGCAGCCCACAGGCCCGCAGCAGAGCAAGGACCTGGTCACACCGGTCTCCGAGATCGATCAGGAGAAAGTTCGCATCCGATTGGACATACTCGATGCGCAGTCGATCGAGTTCGGCGGTGAGCGTCCCATGCGCCCGCCGGTTGAGCGCGATGGTGCGCCGGAGGTTGTTGCCGTCGACCAGCGACGCGTGCGCCGCCGTGGCGGCCAGCGCACTGACGGCATAGGGCAAACGGTGTCGACGCAGTCTGCCGGCGTAGGTGGCGCTGGTGACCGCGTAGCCGACTCTGGCACCAAGCAGACAATGCGCCTTCGACAGCGACCTGCACACCACCAGCTCGTCGCGCTCCTCAAGAAGTCGCGACGTCAGCGCGAGCGGTTGTGCCATGAACTCACCGTAGACGTTGTCAATGATCAGCTTCGCCCCGCCGGGCAGTCGAGGCGCGACCGCGGCCAGCAAGTCGGACAACGGTACCGAAATGCCGGAGACGGTATGAGGGATATCCACCACCACCGCGACATGATCATCCTTCAGCGCGGCTCGCAACGCCGCCAGGTCGTGACACAGTGTGTCGCCGTTCCATGCGACCTCCTCGTAGCGCAGGCCGTTTCTGGCAGCGAGCTGCCCGTACAGCTCGAAGGTGGGGGCGGTCGCGAGCATCGCCGCACTAGCTGATGCCTGCTCGCGCATGATCCAGTCGAGAATCTCGGTTGTGCCGTGGCCGACGACAACCTGCTCCGGCGCAACCCCGGCGTACCGTGCGATCTCAGCCTCCAGGTCAATCGACTCCCGGCTCGGTGGTCGGTACAGGCGCGTTGCGACGCCGGCAACCGCTGCCGGTACGGCGGGACTTGTGGCAACGCGTACGAACGAGGCCTGTCGATCGTCACCGGTCACGCCGGCAACCACGTCGTCGAGGTGCTCGATCTTGCACTGCTTGCACAGCACCTCACCGGCACGGCATCGGCGTGCCGCGGCGGTCGCTCTCCCAGGTGTGGACAACAACTCGATGACCTCAAAGGTCGGGCAGCCATCGGGATTACCACCGTGTCGCCGCTGCTCCTCGGCGCAAGCCCGGCCACCGGTCACCGCCCCGACAAACTTCTCCCGGACCGTGTCCGGACGATCGTCGAGAAGGATCGTGGAAGCCGGATCCTGGATGCTGGCCCGGCCGCCACAACGCCGCAGGCTCGGAATCAACCGTCGATAGGCGACGTACGGCGTCGGTGCCCCCAATCGGCCCGCCACGGATCTCATCAGCGCCGTATGTGTCAGCTGGCCGGCGTCGACCAGAGCAACCGACGCGCCCACGCTCTGGTCGTACAGGAAGAAGCTCATCATCGTGACCGCGTCGCGCAGGAGACTCAGTCTGGTGTCATCGGACCAGCCATAGACCTGCCGCATCCGACGCAACGCCAGCCCGGACAGCACATCGTCCTCGAAGGCCCGAACCTCGGCCGTGTCAAGATCGATGAGGCGACCGGGGGCCCGTCCGCCAAACTGCTTCACCCGTTCCGCCAAGCGCTCGACAATCACCGTCGAGGCCGTGGCGCGATCTTGGCGGCCGATGAAGGTCACGGAGTGGCCCTTCTCCTGAACCCAGGCTATGTCCCGCGCGAGACTGAGATGGCCGAGGTGCAGCCGTCTACCGGCAACTCCGACGCGTACGTCCGCTCGGTCGCTACCCGCTGTGGCCAGTACTGACCTCCCCGGCTGCCAGGCCCAGATGGTCCGGCCCATTAGGTTGCCGATCACCGGAGGCAGGCCCCCGGAGTCGGTAGCGAGCAACTGGAGCCCGAAGCGGCCTGCCCTGTCGGCGTGCTCGTCGGCCACCAGGGCATTACGAGCAGTGTGCCACTCGGCGAGCATCACGCTCATCGGCTGGCCCGGCCACGGGAGATCCGCTGCAGCGACTCGTATACCCGTTGCCGCTGCTCGACTGTCGCGCGCTGGCGCGCTTTCCCGCGGTAGAGGTCTGGAAAACCGATGTCGCTGCCGTGGCAGACCGCACCGAACGCCCAGAACCGAGCCGCCACGATGGCGCGCTCGTGCCGGAGGTCCTCGAACGCCGCGTGCTGTGAGTAGGTGTAGCGGCCCTCCGCCGTGCTATCAATTAGTTGCGCCTGCTGATAGGCGTCTACAATCACCTGCGCCTGCCGTCGCCACAGCGGCGACGCCAGCACCGGCCCCTTCAGCATTCGGGCCACATAGCTGTCGAAGTCTGGATAGACGTCGAGGAACGCCAGGTAGGAGTCGGCGAGAATCTGGTGACGAGTCCTGCTGCTCGAATCGAACCTGCTCGCCACGTTGGCGGCCAGTGGGGCCAGGAACCGAGCCACGCTCGTCAACAGCTCCGCGGCACAGTCGGCCGGCGTGCAGATAAATGGGCTGAACAGCTTCAGTGAGAAGTAGCCGCCGTACGCTCGATCCTGCCCGTCGCGGCGCAGGGCCGACCAGGGCAGTGAGTAGACGGTCACCGGCGCATCGCGATAGCTGGTGCCTACGCGATGCGGTGGGACCTCGTCCTTGCGGTGGAGCATCATCACATCAAAGTCACTGGCTGCGGTTGCCATGCCGGTGACTCGGCTGCCGTAGAAGACCCAGGCCCGATCCCCAGACGGGATGCTGTCCGTTGCCGCACTCAGGGCGTTGATGAGTTGAGAGACGCCATCGAGAAAACCGTCTACCGCAAGATCACGATATGGGCCGCTCACCGCGCCCTCCGCGTTTGTGCGGCGAGCCAACCATCGACGACGGTTGCCCAGGAGCCGGACTCGTCGGCCTGGATGCTGTCCACCCCCAAACTCTTGAACGCCTCGACGTTGACTTCCTTGTCGTCGACGTACAGGAGGCAGTCACCGGGTGATGCCTGCTCGAGAATCTGGACGTACGCGGAGAGACCCGGCTTGACAGCCCCGGTCTGGCTGGAGATGAAGATCCGATGGGCGAATCGGTACATATCAGCAGCCTGAAGCGCGGGCACCAGCCATTCGTGCCGGTGGTTAGACAACAGCCAGATCTGCGCCGCCGTCGACCAGTCGCGTAGGCGAGCAACGGCCGGTAAGGGTGTCATCGCCGACCGCAGCACCGACCGCCAGACTAACGACGGCTGCCCGAGGCCGCACGCCGCTGCGAACGCCGGCCAGAACGCGGACTCATCGAGGTGCCCCGACCACAACGAGTCCCGGAAAGAGTGGTGGAAGATCGCCTCAACTCGGTCGGAAGAGGTGCCGGCATCGTGGGAGACAACTCGGAAGAGAGGTGCCATCGGCTCCGCCAACAGAACCCCGCAGACGTCCAGCACTAGGACCGGCCGTGATCGGAAGTCCTCGGGGACCTCGATCGGCCCGTACCTCAGGGTTTCCGCACCGCGCATTCTTCCTCCCGTTGATGAAGAGGCACCGAGGCGGGTGGCTTCAGCTCGACGGGGGACTCCCATAGTCGAACTCCGTGACTCCGCCGTGGGTCGTCGTCGTCCTCCAACCCTCACTCGCCGGGTTGCCGGATTGAACATTGGAGATGCGGACGGAATGGTTTGTCCGCATGCCCGTTCCCGTCGACGTCCGTATCCGGCCCGACGCGCCCGGGCGATGATGGTTGCGCCCCGTCGAACGCCGAGTGACCCTATGTCTGCGTGGCGTGGCGGTGATCCGAAACAACGGCCGGAGGAGGCGGTGTCATGGGCCAGACCCCACGGGCACTCGAGCCGTCCCTATCCGAGCGCCACTTTTTCGGCGCTGAGCTGCGTCGTCTGCGTGAGCAGGCAAAGCTTTCGCAAGCGCGGCTGGGCATGATGATCCGTTTCAGCGCTGATCTAGTTCGTCGGATCGAGACAGCAGACCGCTTCCCATCTCGGGAGTTCGTCGAAGCCTGCGACAAGGCGCTGGCGACTGACGGCGCCTTGATGCGGCTGCTACCGATGCTTGAAAGCAGGCGGAACAGCGAGCGTAGGCCCGTAACCGCACCACCGAGCAGCCAAGCCGATCCCAGCAGTCTCCTGCCCGCATCCGCATCAATGTCGCTGGCTGAGATGGTCATCCGCGTTCCGGTCCAGCCGGGTGTTCTCGATCGCGCCGCCTTGAGCTGGCTGAACACTCCAGCGGCTCACTCGTGGTCCATGACCGAACAATCCAGCTCACTCGATAACGTCACAGAGGAGAGTCTCGTGTCCGCCGAGACCGCCCTCACAATGTTTCGGCAGCTGGATCACACTCACGGCGCCGGACGGGTGCATGCCCAAGTGCAGCGATACATCGAAGGCGAGCTGAACCGGCTGCTCGCGAACAGCCCCGCCTCAGAAGCCGCCAGTCGGCGCCTCTACACGCTCGCAACGGGGTTCTTCGAGCTGTGCGGCTACCAGGCCGTTGACACCGGTGCCCATGGCCTCGCCCAGCGTCGCTACCTACGCGCACTACAGCTGACTCAGGCCGCCGCCGATCGCCTCTACGGGAGCTACCTGCTCGCTGTGAACATCGGCCACCTGGCGCTGCACTGTGGCTACCCCGAGCCGGCGCTGCGAATGGCGCACACGGCGGTAAGAGGAAGCGAAGGCCAGGCGACGCCAGCTGTGAGTGCAGCTCTGCACGCCGTCGTAGCACGCGCGCATGCCCGACTCGGACACGAAGGCGACTGCTTGGCTCACCTCGACATCGCAGAACGGCACTTGAGCCGTAGCCGGCCTGATGATGAACCGACCTGGATTCACTACCTGACCCCGGCGTACTTGGCTGATGAGATCGCTCACTGCTTCCACGATCTGGGCAGGCCGAAGCAAACCCAACGGCACCTCAGGGAAGCTCTGGCCGCGCTGAGTCCCACCCACATTCGCCGGCTCGCCATCGACACCGCACTCCTGGCGTCGTCGCTGGCTGCCGCCGGACAAATGGATGAGGCGTGCGCGACTGCCCGGGAAGCAGTGGATTACGCCGCGAGGACCTCCTCACACCGCTGCCTGCAGCGCATCGTCGAGGTGCAGACCGACCTTGAGCCTTACCGGTGCGAACCGGAGGTTCGCGAGTTCAGCGAGTACGTACGCCATCAGTTGCCGTTGGCAGCGGTGTGATCCCTCAACTGGTCACTGCGGCCATCATCACCGCGCGGTAGTGAGCCAGTTCCGCTTCCAACGCCGTGCCCGCCTCTGCCGACGTCGCCACATAGTGGCCGACGTCGGGAAGAAGCAGTAGGCGGTGAGACACATCGCGTGCGGCCAACTGGTCGGCGAGTGCCCGGACATCCTCGACCACGGCCACGTCGTCGGCGGTGCCGTGAATGAACAGCACAGGCCGTTGGACGGCAGAGGCCCGAACTCGGCCGGCACCGCCTCGCAGCCGCAGGGCATGCGCACGCTGGAATCGTGGCACCGTTTCGGCCCACCGATCCGGATCCACGATCGCCGACACGGCAGTGGCAGCGGCGAAGGGGCCATTCCGCGCGACCGCGTGCAGCGCGGTGTAGCCCCCGGCGCTGGCACCACGAATGAAGATTCGGCCTGGTGACGCCCGTCCTGCAGCCAGCAGGTGGGCAGCCACCGCCGCGCAGTCATCGACGTCGTCCAGTCCCCACCGGCCGTACAGCGATTCCCGAAAGGCACGGCCGTAGCCGGTACTGCCAAGGTAGTCGACGTCTACGACGGCGAACCCCCGGCTGGTAAAGAACTGCGCCTGCCAGTCCAAGCGAAGCAGGCAGGAGGCGGTCGGCCCAGGATGAGCCCGCACGATCACGGGTGCCCGCCACTCCGCCGTCGAGCCCGTTGGCGGATACACCAGGGCCGACACCTCGCGCCCACCTGCGGCCTGGACCCGCAGCTCCGTGGGCGTCGACACCTGTGTTCCGAAGAGTTCGGGATGCTCTGACTTGGCGAGCACTTCCACCTGCGGATCGTCATCAGCCAGGTGCACCAGCGCGATCTGCGGCGCAGCCGTCGGCGATGAGCCAATCATTGCCACCGTCGTTCCGTGCGCCGCTAGGTAGGGCTTGATTGATGTGTAAGGGAGATCGACAGGACGGACTGAGCCTTGGAGGTCGATGAGGACCAGACGATGCCGCGAGCCCTCCTGTACCGCCACGACGATCCGTCCATCGTCAAGAAAGGCATAGGACGCGTATCCCATCTCCCACGGCTCCGCGGCGCACTCACCCGCGATAGGTGCCACCGCCTCGACCTCACGGCCATCCCACCGGAACAGGTTCCACCAGCCGTCGCGATCCGACACGAAGTACAACGATCCGTCAGGCCCCCACCTGGGCTCAACCGCCGACTCGTCACGGCCGCCGGCGACCTTCACCGGGCTCCCGATGTGCCCCTGAGACGAATATGAGCCAACCCACAGCTCACAGGCGTCCCAAGGCATGTCGCGCTCGCCCCAGGCGGACCAAGCCAACAAGCCCGCAGCTGGCCGAGGTGCACTCAGGAACCCACCGCGTCCGGTGACGGTGCGCAGCCGCAGTGAGCCGGTGAGCGGCATCGCCACCAACTCGTCACCGCGCTCTGTCTCCCGAACCGCCAGCAGTTCACCGTCGCCGACGGTCAGGTCTCCCACCGATACTGGACTGACCAGAACGAACTCACCGTCACGACGGCGACTCCGGTAAAGGCCACCTGCACCGACGCACCAGAGCTCCCCGTCCGCGACAGCGTACGACCCGCCACCGTAGGCGTGAACATCGTTAGTGACGTCGAAGCCTGCGGGGCTGATGTCGCGCGTGCCCTCGTCGCGTCGCCACTGAGTCAGTGTCGCGGCCCCACCAGCGTTGGGACGTGTCTCAAGCCAATACAGCGAGCCGTCGTAGGAACGGAGCTGGTCGTAGCTCACTGAGGCGCGGACGGCATCCGCCACGGAGACCGCGGCGATCCGATCCGCCAGACTCACGCGCGCCTCCTTGAACACACTCTATGCCGTGGCACTAGCGCCTGCGGTCCACGTCAAACCGCTTCCGCGCCGCGAAGGACACTAGGAGCCTCCGCAACCCCCACGGGAGCACCGTTGCGAGGCCGCGCGTAGGAACGACTGTACGCCAACCCTCTCGCTCTTCCGCTTAGCGCCATCTTCCAACTGCCCATGGGACATGCCCTACTTGCATGACAAGGTCGATGCGGACAAGCGCCTCCGTCCGCATGGTTGGTATCGACTAGCCCGTGCAATCCGAGCGACCATTCCCAGGCGTAGCGAAAAGTCATGTCCGCCTCGGTCATCACACTTCCTCGGAACGTCCCGAGTCGCGGTCGGGGGACTGAACTAGGTGGGTGCGATGGCGAATAACTGGACTCTTCCCTCGGCTTGCGGCTGTGCAAGTGGCGCCATCCACCTGCGATTTCCGTCGACTCGAAGCTATTTGCATTTCCTTCAAGGAGGCATTCCCCATGCAGGAGGCAGTAGTCGGTCCCGCCGTGTCGCGCCCGCCATTCACGCGCTGGTCGGCTGCTCGGATCGCCGCCATGTGTGCTGGTGTTGCCGTAGTGGCTGCGGGTGTAGGCATGACCATGGCGCGCGTTGGGTTACGCAGTCCGCCGCGAGTGGCTGAATGCCAATCACTACCGGTTCGGCTTCCCCGCGATGAGAGTGGTGGCCCAACAGCGCCTTGCCCGATACCGGAGCTTTGTGGCGGCTCGGTGTGGCTGGCGGCGGTGATAGGGAATTTGTCGGTAGCTATGGTCCGGGCTGCCAGCGTGCCGGGATCATGTTCACCGAAAGCATCAGCGGCTGCATGTGCCTCGGCAGGCCATTGAGCGCGGCAGCGGCTATCACCACCCCCGCCACCTCGGTGGGCTGATCAATATCACGTTCTGCGAGGTCTGGACCCCGCCACTACTGGGCAGGGTCAGCCGCCGCACCCCGACCAGACTTGGAGAGGACTGTTGTGCGTGTTGCCCGGAGATTGGCGTTGCTGCTGGCTATTCCGCTGTCCGCAACCTTGCTTTTCGCTGGGTGGGGTGTGACGTCGACGGCCCAGCAGGCTATTGCCGCTGATCGTTTGGAATCACTGGTGGTGGTGTCGTCCGCTGTTGGTGAGGTGCTCTATCAGCTTGATCGGGAGCGTCAGGTCGCGGCGTCGGTGGTCTCGGACAGCGGTAGAGGGCTGAATGGCTTCCTGGATCAGAGCGCGGCATCGGATGGTGCCGTAGAGGCGTATCGGCAGCGTCGGGGCGGCCTGGATGTGTCACAGCCTGCGGTAGCGCGGTTGTTGGGTCCGTTCGACGAGCAGTTGCGCCTACTTCCCGCGTTTCGCGAGCAGGTGCGGGCGCGGTCGGCGTCGTTGACGGCGGTGTTGGTGCGGTATCGGGCGGTGATCGGCCGAGGGTTGGCATTGCGGGAGGCCGTGGGCCAGGTCGGCGGCGCCGATGGCGCGGTGGCTGATCAGTTGAGGGTGGCGGCGGCGTTGTCGCAGGCGTCGGAGTACGCGGGTATCCAGCAGGTCTCGGTGGCCACCGGCGGCGGCCGACCGGTGTCGCAGGCGGTGCAGCGAGACTTGGCGGCCACGCGGGCCGGGTTTGATGAGTCGTTGTTGGTGGTGTCGCAACGGTCGCCGGCGGTATGGCGGGGGTGGCTGGATCAGGCATTGACCGGCGAGCAGGTGTTGGCGGCTCAGCGTTTCGATGACGAGATCGCGCGGACGCAGGTGGGTCAGCGGTTGCGGGTGAGTTCCGGTCGGTGGTTGGCCGCGAGTGGTGAACGCCGGGATCGCTTGCACGGGGTGCAGGTGAGTATTGATGCCGCCGTTGTGGCGGAGGTGGGGCGGGCGCGGAGCCGGCAGTGGGCGATCACGGGGGCGTTGTGCGGTGCTGCGGCGGTGCTTGTGGTGGCGGCGACGCTGTTGGCGGCGTGGCATGGACGGGCGTTGGCGCGGCGGCTGCGGCGGGTCCGTGACGCGGTGACCGGGATGGCGGTGGAAGAGCTTCCGTCGTTGGTGCGGCGGGTGACCGCGGCGGATCCGGCCGACGTGAAATCTGTTCCTCCTGCGCCACCGGCCCTGGCCCCGGATGTGCCTCGGGATGAGGTAGATGAAGTCGCTGGGGCTTTCGACACCCTGGCTGCTACGACGTACCGGATCTCGGCGGATCTGGCGCGGCAGCGGCTGGTGGCGGTGGGTGCGGTGGAGGCGGTGGGGCGGCGGTGTCAGGGGATCACGAATCGGCTGTTGGGTGAGTTGGACGCGGCGGAGCGGGATGAGAAGGACGCGGCGACGTTGGAGACGTTGTTCGCGGTGGACAACCTGGCGGCGCAGTTGCTGCACGGTACGCAGAGCTTGTTGGTCCTGTCGGGCCGGACGCTCGGCACGGCGTATGAGGAGCCGGCGGAGCTGGTGACGGTGCTGCAGGCGGCCCAGAGCCGGATCCAGGAGTACCGCCGCGTTGTCATTGGGCTTGTCGACGACAGGGTTGTCGTGCCGCCGGCGTTGATCGACGATCTGGTGCATCTGCTGGCGTCGCTGTTGGACAACGCCACCCGCTACAGCCCCGCAGATGTGGTCGTCACCGGCCATTTGATGGGTGATCGGGCGATCCTGCAGGTGGCCGACACCGGGAAGGGTATCCCGGCGGGTCTTTGCGACCAGCTGAACAGGGAGTTGGCGGCGCCGTCGCCGATGATCGGGGTGGAGCACATCCGCCGGCAGGGTGTGGCCACGGTGGCGTTGCTGGCCGCCGCGCACGGGTTGCGGGTGCGGCTGTTGCCGGCGTCGCCGCGCGGCACTATCGCCGAGGTCGAGATCCCGGCCGACAAGCTCCTGATCCGGATCCCTCGGCATGTCGTGCTGCCGACCGGGCCGTTCGCCGGACGACGCGCCCCGGGCGGGACGCCCGACTGCCACCTGCCCCTGCCCGTAAATCCGGCACCTCGCTCTGCTGGTCCTGCGGCCCGACATACCCGTCCGTCGGCGGCGGAGGTGCCGACGCAGATCCTGCCGCAGATTCCCGCGCAGCGGTCTGCTGCTGGCTGGCAGGAACCTCCACCGGTCTTTCCGCAGGCTGCCAAGCAGCACGGCCGGTCCGGATGGTTCGAGGTGGGCGGCGTCGTGCACATGCCCGCCGCGTCTGGGCCGTCCGCTGGCGGTGCGACCACGTCGAACGGGCTGCCCAAGCGGCAGCCGTCGACAGCATTCACGCCGCCGTCGCGGCCGGCTCCGGTCACGCCGCCGCGCGATGCGCGGGCGGCGGCGGGGCTGGCGCAGACCGCGGGGGCCTATCAGCGCGGCCTCGGTCGCCGCTCCCTTCAGCCGAGAGAAGGTCAACGATGAGTGACAACCTGAGTTTCTTGCTGAACACGAACGTGCGTGTGGTGCCGGGAGTCAGTCACGCCGTCGCGGTGTCCGTCGATGGGCTGCTGCTGGCCTTCACCGACGGGGTCAACCAGGAAGCGGCCGAACGCCTCGCCGCGGTCGCGGCGGGGTTGAACAGCCTGCTCAAGGGCGCCGCTGACGAGTTGGCCGCCGGTGAGGTGCGGGGCAACATTACCGACACCGAGCGGGGCTATCTGATCCTGACGAACCTGAGCCGGGGCGCATCGCTGCTCGTGTTGACGCGCCGGGACGCGGATCTGGCGTTCGTCACCGCGGAGTTGGAGCGTTTCGCCGAGCAGGTGGGCGACTCGTACCTGGATCCGTCGTTCGCGGCCGCGGCGGTCGGCGCCCGATGACGGTCGCGACAGTGCGCCGCCCCTCAGCCCAGCCGGGGTTGAAGATCGTGCTGACCGGGCCTTTGGGGGTGGGTAAGACCACGCTGGTCGGGGCGGTGTCGGAGATCGTGCCGTTGACCACCGAGGTCGGCATGTCGGCCGGTGGCGACGACGTGTCGCACTGTCCGGGCAAGGTGACCACGACGGTGGCGATGGACTTCGGTCGTCTCGCCGTCGACGACGTCACGGTGTATGTGTTCGGCACGCCGGGGCAGACGCGGTTCTGGTTCATGTGGGACGCGATCGTGCGCGGTGCGGTCGGCGCGGTGGTGCTCGTCGACACCCGCCGGTTGCAGGACTCGTTTCGGCATCTGGACTACATCGAGCGGTGCCGGCTGCCGTTCGTGGTGGCGGTCAACCAGTTCCCCGACGCGCGTGTCTACTCGCCAACGCAGGTCCGTGACGCGCTGACGCTCGCCGGTGATGTGCCGATCGTCGAGGTCGACGCCCGGGACCGCGACAGCGTCCGCCGCCTGCTCATCGCCCTGGTCGAGCACGTCATCGCCGCCACACGGACTCCGGCCGGCGTCGCCTCCTGACCGCACGGCCCCCCTTTTGTTCTCCCCGACAGAGAAGGAGCAGTTCATGCAACGTGCCCGTGCACGGCTGCGGCACGCGTTGGTCGCGATCACCGCCACCAGCCTGCTCGCCGCCGGTGTGGCGTGTACCGGCGGCAGCGGCGATCCCGACCGGGTGCGGATCGGCCTGTTGGTGTCGTTGTCAGGCATCTACACCAGTGTCGGTGAGGACATGCGGCGTGGTTTCCAGCTGTACCTCGACACCCACGACGGTCGTCTCGGCGGCCGTGAGATCGACCTGGTCGTCGCCGACGAGGGCGACGGCCCCGCCACCGCTGTGCCCGCCGCGCAGAAGCTTCTGGAACGGGATCGGGTGGTGGCGCTGACCGGGCTGGTCGGCGGCGCCACCGTGGACAAGGTCCAAACCCTCACCCACGAACGGCGTATCCCTCTGGTGGGGGCGAACGCCCGTCCCGAGTTCGCCCCGGTCGCCGGCACACCACGGGACCTGTCCTACACGTGGCACACCTCCTACAACTCTGATGAGCCGGGGATCGCGATCGCCGCGCACATCAAAGCGGAGGTGGGTGGCGGGTCGGTGTACGCGATCGGTCCGGACTATCAGGGCGGCTGGGACGAGTTGCGTGGCTTCACCGACACCTTCACCGCCCTCGGGGGGAAGCTCGCCAATCCGGACGGCAAGACGGTGTTCACGCCGTTCCCGACGACGGAGAACTTCCTGCCGTATCTGAACAAGGCCGCCGAAACGCAGCCGGCGGCGGTGTACACCTTCTATGCCGGTGGTCCTGCTGTCGCGTTCGTCAAGCAGTACCGGCAGTCCGCGCTCAAGGACGTGCCGCTCTACGCGGCCGGATTCCTCACCGAGGGAACGGTGCTCGACGCCCAGGGCACGGCCGCCACCGGCATCCGCAACGTCCTGAACTACAGCCCGACGTTGCCGCACGCGGCGAACCAGCAGTTCGTGGCCGCCTGGTCCGCCGCCGGTCATCCGGGTCAGCCGACCACGTTCGCGATGGCCTCCTACGACGCCGCCGCGGTCCTGGACCGTGCCCTGGCCGTCGTCGACGGACCGGTGACGGGGGAGACGGTGAACGCGGCGATCGGGCAGGTGGGGCGGATCGACAGCCCGCGGGGGGACTGGCAGTTCCACCCGAGCGAGCATCGGCCGGTGCAGCGCTGGTACCTGCGCGAGGTCAGAGCCGACGGACCGGTGCTGTCCAACGTGTTGCTGCAGGACCTGACCACCCTGCCCGCCGCCTGAGCACCATCCGCTCGCTCGATGACAGGGAAAGGGGGTGCCGTGTGTGTGGACACCTTCGTGATCACCGCCGTTGATGGGATCGCCTACGGGCTGCTCCTGGCGATTGCCGCCGCGGGGTTGACGGTGGCGTTCGGTGCCGGTGGGGTGCTGAATCTCGCGCATGGCACCCTCATCGCGGCCGGCGGCTACCTCGCCGCCACGATGACCGCCGGTACGTGGGGCAGTCTCGCCGCCGCGATCGTCCTCGCCACCGTCGTGGGCGCGGCCGGAGGAGGGATCCTCGCCGCGGCGACCGCCGGACTGCGCGGCCGGGGCCATCTGGATCAGGCGTTGCTGACCTTCGGTATCGCGCTGGTCGGCTCGGATGTGCTGACCACGGTGTTCGGGGCGGACGTGCTGCGGCCCCGGATGCCCGCCGCGCTGGAGGGCACCGTCGCGGTGGCGGGCTACCGGTATCCGGTCGACCGGCTCACGGTGTTCGCCGTCGCGGTGCTGGTGGCCGTCGCCGGCTATGTGGTGTTGCATCGCAGCCGGGCGGGTCGGTTGGTCCGGGCCACCGTCGATGACCGGGTGATGGTCGCCGGCATCGGTGTCGACCCCCGCACCGTCGGCGCCGCCGTACTCGTGGCATCCGGTGGGCTCGCCGGGCTGGCGGGCGCGTTGACCACCCCGATCCTCGGCGTTGGCCCGGGCACCGCCGACACGGCGCTGCTGCTGTCGCTGATCATCGTGGTCTGCGGGGGTCTCGGCTCCGTACCCGGCGCCGTCGCCGCCGCGATCGGCGTCGGGGTGGTGCAGACCGTCGGGGTGATCACCATCCCGGCCCTGGCGCCGTACCTGCTCATCGCCGCGATGGCCGTGGTGCTGGTCGCCCGCCGCCGTCCTGTTCCCGGTCAGGTGACGCGATGAGGGTGTTCACCCAGCCCGTCGCCGTGGCTCGGCTTCGGTCGCTGCCCATGATGGCGCCGCCGGTCGCGGCTGCCCTGACGATCATCGTCGTGGCGGTGGCGCCGGATCCGTACCTGCACGGCAGCGTCGCCCGGATGCTGCCCCTCGCGCTGCTGGCGGTCAGCGTCGCGGTGGTCACCGGACACGCCGGCCTACCCACCCTCGGTCAGGTCGCCCCCTACGCCGCCGGCGCCTACCTCACCGCCCGCCTCGCCCTGGCCGGCATCGATCTCGCCGCCGTGCACCTGCTCTGCGCGGCCGTCGTCGGTGCGGTCGTCGCGGGCCTGGCCGGGGCGGTGCTGGTCCGTTACCGGGGCACGGTGTTTCTGATGCTGAGCCTCGCGGTGGCTGAGCTGACCGCGATCACCGCCGGGCAGTGGCGGGCGGTCAGCGGGGGCACCGACGGCCTCGCCGGCATCCCCGCACCCCGCCTCCTGCCCGGCGTGGCACCGCTGTTCGGCGACCGCACGGTCCTGCTCTACGCCGCGACCATCACGATCGCGGCGACCGCTGTGGCCGGGTGGATGCTGCGCGGTGACCGGCGGATGCTGCTCACCGCCGCCCAAACCGACGAGGACCGGGCCCGCGCCAGCGGTCACCCCGTCTACGCCTACCTGTGGACGGTCCACACCGCTGCCGGGGCCATGGCGGGCATCGCCGGGACACTACTGATCCACACCCACCGGTGGATCACCCCCGCCGACGTCGGGTTCAGCGTCGCGGCCCTGGTCCTGCTCGCCGTCGTGATCGGCGGCGCCCGATCCCTGACCGGTGCGGCGGTCGGCGCGGTGATCGTGCTCGTCGTGCGTGACGTCGTCGCCGTCGAGGTACCCGGCCACGCGCCGCTGCTGCTCGGCGTGCTGTTCGTGATCGTCGTGTACGCGTTGCCCGGCGGTCTGGCCGCTCTCCCCGCCCGCCTTCGCCACCGGCACCGCCGACACCGACGGCACGCAGGCCCGCATGACGCGGCATCCCTACCCACCGCGACGAGCGTCAGGAGCACCTCGTGAGGAGCGTCCACCGCGTCGACCCGGACCAGCCGCCCGCACCGCGCAGCCGCCGCGATCCCGACCACGCCCACCGCACCGGGTTAGTCGCCACCGGCCTGCGCCACGCCTACGGGCCACTCACGGTGCTGGACCTCGACACGTTCACCATCGCCCCGGGCGACCGGCACGCGGTCATCGGACCCAACGGCGCCGGCAAGTCCACACTCCTGAACGTGCTCGCCGGCACCCTCCGCGCCCACAGCGGCCAGCTCACCTACAACGGCCACCCCATCACCCGATGGACGCCGACGTGGCGTGCCCGTGCCGGCATCGGCCGCACCTTCCAACACCCCACCCTCTGGCCGGACCTCACCTGCCTCGACTGCGTGCGAGTCGGCGGCTGGCACCACCGCCGCAACCCGGACCACACCCCCATCGAGGTGCTGAACCAGGTAGGGCTGGCCGACCACGCCGACCAACCCGCCAACGCCCTGTCACACGGGCACCGACGGATGCTCGACCTGGCCGTCGCACTCGCCGGCCAGCCCCGCATCCTGCTGCTCGACGAACCCGCGGCCGGACTCACCGACACCGACACCGGACGGCTGCTCGACATCCTCCACGCACTGCCCAGCTGGATGGCGATCGTGATCATCGAGCATCACATGGACGTCGTCGCCGCGTTCGCCGACTGGATCACCGTCCTGCACCACGGCCGCCGCCACACCGACGGACCCGCCCACCTCGTACGCGCCGACCCCGCCGTCGCCACTGTTTACCTCGGCACCACCGGAGGCAGCGATGCTGCACACCCGTGACCTGACCGTCGCCTACCCCGACGGCCCCTCGGTCCTGCACGACGTCACCCTCGACCTGCGCCCTCCGGGCGTGCACGCGCTGGTCGGCCCCAACGGGGCCGGGAAAACCACCTTGCTGCACACCCTCGCCGGCCACCTCCAACCCATCAGCGGCACCGTCCACCTCGACGGCCGGGACGTGACCGGCTGGCACCCCACCGCCGCCGCCCACGCCGGTGTCGCGCTCGCCCCCCAGGACCGCCGGCTGTGGCCGTCGCTGACCGTGGCCGAGCACTTCGCCGCCACCCGGCCCGCCGCAAGCCGCGACGAGAACTGGACCGTCGAGGAACTGCTCGACATATTCCCGCCGCTGGCCGCACGCATGGGACACCGCGCCCACCAGCTCTCCGGCGGCGAGCAGCAGATGCTCACCATCGCCCGCGCCCTGCGCACCGCCCCCCGCCTGCTGCTGGCTGACGAACCCACCGAAGGCCTCGCGCCGATTGTCGCCGACCAGATCACCACCGTGCTGCGGAACGTGCCCACGCGAGGCGTGACCGTCCTCGCCGCGCTCCCGCACGCCGCAGCGGCGGCGACGGTCGCCGACACACTGCACGTCATCGCCTCCGGACGACTCCTCGGCGACACCCACACCAGCGCAGCGGCCACCAGCGCGCTGCGCCGTCACCTCACCCTCACCCGCCCCGGCGACGAGCCCGCGAAGCCCGACCAATGAGAGCGCCTCCCTTATCGCGTCGCAGGGCACGGCGGTGCTGGCCGCTGCCCCGCCGTATCGCCTGTCTCGCTGAAACCTGTCACCACCACCGCCCGCCCCGACCACAGCGGCGGGCGACCCACCCGCGACCTGCTCGTACCCGTGCCCGAAGGAGATGCCCGGTGACCACGACGGCCTACCAGTTCCGCAACGACCCGCAGCAACTCGTCCCCCTGCAGCAGGTACTCGACCCCATCACCCGCTACGACCTCGCCAAGATCCCCATCCGGGCCGGCTGGCGGGTCCTGGACGTCGGCGCGGGTGCGGGCTCGATCACGCGACACCTCGCCGACACGGTCGGCCCCACCGGCGTGGTGCTCGCCGTCGACCTCGACACCGGCCTCCTCGACCCCACCGACGTCATCGCCGTCCACCAACACGACCTGCGAAACGGGCTCGACCTGCCGATCGCGCCCGGCAGCCTCGATCTCATCCACAGCCGCTGCGTCCTGGAACACCTCGCCAACCGCGCCGACCTGCTGGCGCCGATGACCACACTGCTGCGGCCCGGCGGATGGCTACTGCTCGGCGAGATCGTCTACAGCCGTGCCCTGATCCACCACGCCCCCACCGGCGCCGACCATCACCTGATCTACCAGGTCATCCACGCCATCCTCGACACCCTCGCCACCGGCGGCACCGACCTGGACTGGGGCGACCACACCCACGCCGCGCTGCTCGACCTGGGAATGACACACGTGCACAGCCGCACCCGCGCCGACACGTGGACCGGCGGCGGACCGGGCTGCCAACTGTTGGCCGACAACGCCCGCCAACTACAGGACCGACTCCTGCGCTCCGACCTGAACGACACCGACCTGCGCCGGTTCGGCGAACTGATGGCCGACCCCACCGTGGCCCTGCGCGGCTACCAGTACACCTCCACCCTCGCCCGGAAACCTGAGCTAGGCCATCCACTTCATCGCGTCCCGACCGGGACACGACGAAGTGGATGACGTCGGAAGTCGGACCGCAAGTCGGTATTGCCGTAGCCGCAGCTCCTCGCTGGCCGGACATCATCTCCGCCAGGCACGGAGGCGGCGTTTCGCCGGGTGCTGCGGCATGTGTTCGCGCCCGTCGACGCAGCATCGACGCCGAGTACGCCGTGACGCGGCCATGACCTCACACGGCCCTATGCGACGGGTTTCTGCATCCAGCCGGGTACATCGTGGCGATAGGAGCATGGAGTTGATTTCCTGTGACCGGTTCCCTGGTGGCGTCCGAACTCGTGGCGGCCCTCCCGCTTCCGTGGCAGTTGGCGGACCCGGGTCGGCGGAACACGGCGGTCAAAGAACTGCTACCCGGTCCGGAACAGCGGACGGTTGCCCTGTCGGCGCTGTCGGCATGTCTCGCGTTCCAGGTCGACACGGCCGCCCGATACGGGGACGACCCGAACTGGGGGCTTCCCGACAACTTCTTCGAAGACGACTGGTTCCTGCTCCAGGCCAGCCTCAAGCGGTCGCTACCCACCCTCGCCGACGTGACACGCGAGAACGTCCGCGACTGGGCGGAAAAGAACAGCGTGGTGGCGGAGATCCTCGACGCCACCTGGACCACGCCCCCGGATGAGATCGTCGAGGCCGTCGGGCAGGTGTGGGTGACCTTCATCGTCAACGGGGCGGTCGAGGAACTGCTCAGGTGGCTCGGCTGGACCGCCCGCGACACGTTGGACCCGGACGAGCGAGCCCAGGCACTCGACCTGCTCAAGACCGTCACCCCACGCCTGCCGTGGCGACAGACGATCGAGACGATCCCGGTGATCCTCAGCCTCGGCGGCTCCGACGAACACGACTACTTCGAGCAACTCGCCAACGACCCGGGCCTACACGAGAAGACCCGCGCCGAAGCGGAAAGCAAACGCCGGACTGCCCGCCGCAGGGCGGGTGACACCGCCACCGCACCACGCAGGCGCAGGTCGGCACCGCGACCGGGACATGGTGGCGAGCAAGGGTAGCGGCGTCGCGGACCCGCGTGGGCCGGCGATCCGGGGCGTCGGCTACCACCACATGGTGATCGAGTTATTTGTTGAGGAGTTCGGCGTTGCCAAGGTTTCGGATCATGTGCGAGGGCACGTCGCCGTTGCTGATGCACAACGGGCGGCTTGTGGATCCGCTGGACCAGATCGTCAAGCAGATCAAGACCGTGTCATCGAAAAAGAGCAAAACCGACCAGGACCATGCGGAGATGGCGCAGCTGGAATGGCTCGGCGGCCTCTACTACCACCCGCAGACAGGACCGTTCCTGCCCGCGCCGAACCTGCAGAAGAGCCTGGTGGAAGGCGCGCGGCTGAGCAAGGACGGCAAGAAGATCGAACGAGGCGTCCTCATCGAGACGATGATGATCCCGGTGCAGTACGACGGCCCCCGCGAACTCGACCACCTGTACGCGGACAAGCGGTTCGTGCACCGCGCCCCGGTCAAGGTCGGCGTCAACCGCGTCATGCGGACCCGGCCCGCCTTCCCGCAATGGCGAATCGAGGCCCTCGGCCAGTTCGACGACGAAGTCATCGACCTCGACGCCCTACGGCACGCGGCGCAGACAGCGGGAGCCATGATCGGAATCGGTGACGGTCGGCCCACGTACGGCCGATTCACCTGCGAGTTGGAGGGACAGTGACCCAGCCGGTAGCCACGCCACCGGACCCGCACCACAGCGACGCGGGACGGCCCGGCCGCCGACCACGCTGGCGGATCCTCTACGAGCGGATGGCGACCCTGCGAGACGGTGAGCTACTGCCGTACGAAGAGATGGCCAACCTGCTCGACCTGGATCTGACCAACACCAGCCACTATCAGGTCACCCTCGCCAGCGCCCGCAAAGCCGCCGACCAGCTACGCCTCGACGGGAAGAAGGTGTGCCGGCTCGTGCGCGGGCACGGCTACCAAGTCGCCGACCCCGGACAGGCGATCGAGTTGGCCCGCCGTCACCAGACCCGGGCGGTCGCCGAGATCCACGCCGGCCACACCACCATCGACACCATCGACCGCGGCAAACTCGACGTCACCACCGCCCGACTGGTCGAGGCGATGGCGATCGGCTTCGCCCGGCAACACCACATGATGCGGCAACTCGACGTCCGCCAGTCACGGCTGGAAACCGCGATGGACGCGTTGACCGCCACCACCCATGGCACCGCCACCCGCGTCGAGCAAACCGCCGCCCGCGTCGGAGCCGCCGAGACCGGCCTGACCGAACTGACGCAGCGAGTGAACGAACTGGCGAAAACCATCGGACAACCGCCAGTCACACCACCAAGCTTCCTACCTCCCGCAACCGGGTCGTAGGGAGGCCAGACCAGGCCCGGTCAGGGCAGGTCTCGGCTGGGCTAGCCCGGCCAAGTCCGGCCTCGACTCGCCAACGGCGCGCCTCCCCAGAGGCAGGGCAGGTCACGGCACACCAAGGAAGTCCGGGACGCGACACGCGACAACGCGTCGCGTCCCGGACACGCGCACACCCGGCAGACCACAACAAATCCGCACATCGCGAGGGGACCCACCGATGACCCACCTACCGGTCGCCACCTCCGCCGGCCACCTCGAGGAGGCAACGGGATGAGCCTGCCGGTGATCCGTGCCGTGAGCTGGAACCTGCTCTCGTACGGCAAGTCGTCGACGCCGACCCGGCGTGGACAGCACGAACTGCTGCGCTTCCTCCGACCCGACGTGGTGTGCTTGCAGGAAATTTATGCCGCCGACGCAGCGCAACTCGACCGGCTTGTTGGCGCGATCGCCGACGCCCTCGGGATGGCTGCCTTCGCGGTCCCCGCGAAACATTCCGACTGCCACCTCGCGATCTTGTGGCGCCCGGAGTACGACGTGTTGTCGCAGCGCTCCTATGACCTGCTGATGTGGCACGGCCTGGGCGTCGTCCGGCTCGACGTCGGCGCGGACGTGCCGCTGACCGTCGCGGTGACCCACCTCGGGCCCTGGAACCCCGGCAAGCAACTCGACGACGCCTTCACCCTCACCGGACAGCTACCACTGTCCGAAGCCGTCGTGCTGGGCGCCGACTGGAACTCCTTCGGCGCGGACCCCGACTACGACCACGAGCCGGACTGGTCGGACCTGCCTCCCGAATGGATCGAGCGGCATGTCCGCTGGAACGACGACCCGGCAGCGCCCCGAACGGCCGACCGACGCCCCGCGCAACTGATGCAACGCAGCGGCTTCCACGACGCCGCACCCACGCTGAGCGTGCCATGGAAAGCCACCGGCGGCCACCGCGGCGGCTGGCGCCGACGCGAGGACATCTTCTGGACCACCAGACCGCAGGCACTACGCGGCTACCAAGTCATCGACACACCAGCAGCGCGGAAACTGTCGGACCACCTGCCGATCGTCGTCGACCTCGACCCGCAGGCATTGACAGACCCGGCCACCGCCGACGGGCAGGGCCAGCCGGGCGAAGGACCGAAGCCGTGAAACGCCACCGTGATCTGCGGGGCCTGGCCACCGCCGGGCGCACCGGCCAGGCCCAGACCGCCCCGACCGGGTTCGATCGCAGTGCAGGCCCTCCCGCCGTCGGTGGCGAGGCGCCCTGACTGCCGGCCAGATCTGGACGGTCACAGCCTCTACGAGCACCGTACGGGCTATTGGGTGGTGTCGTCGCGGGGGATGAGGTCGGCGGCGGCATCGGCGGTGCCGCGCTCGAAATCCAGGATGACGCTGGTGTAGGTGTCGGAGGTGAGACCGATGGTGGAGTGCCCGAGGGTCTCTTGGATCTCCTTCATGTCGGCGCCGCCGTGACGCAGGTAGGTAGCAGCGCAGTGGCGCAGGTCGTGGAGCCGTACCGGCGGGAGTCCGGATTTGGTGACGAGGTAGTCGAAGCGGTCGCTGATGGTCTGGGGATGCCACGGCTGACCGTCGGGGCGGACGAAGAACAAGCCGGTGTGGGGCCAGGCGTCGCCGCTGACGGCCTGCCAGCGACGGCGCATGTCGAGATAGTCGCGCAGGACGGCGATGGTCTTCGGACCGAGGGGGACCACCCGGTCACCGGCGTCGCTCTTGACGGGCCGGGTGATGGGGGTGTAGCCGACAGTGGTGATCTGTTGGACGACGGTGAGGTAACCGGCGTCGAGGTCCACGTCGTGATCGCGCAGCCCACACGCCTCGCCGCGGCGCAGCCCTCGATGCAGGATGAGCAGGAACAGGGCGTAGAGGACGATGTCGTGCCGCTCGGTGTGGTCGAGGAACCGTCCGGCTTGCGTGGGCAACCACACCATGACCGGGCTAGGGCGTTTCCCGGTGGCCTGCCAGTGCTCGACGGCCTTGGCGGTCCACACCCGGGCCCTGGGACGGCGGGCGGTGGGTAGTTCGATGCCGAGAGCGGGGTTGGTGGGAATCAGCTTGGCCCGCACGACGGCGTCGTTGAGGGCCTTGCGCAACGTGGCGTAGAGCCGTCGGATGCTGGACGCCTCCATCGGCCGCACGCCCCTGACCTTCGCCCGCACGTCCGGGTCGGCGCTGGCGCGGGCGGCGCGGATGCCGTCCTGCTGGCGGCCGATCGCGGTGAACATGGCCTCGACGTGACTGGTGCGCAGACTCTGAATGGGGATCTTCCCGAGGTGGGGGATCAGATATTGGCGGATGTGGTCGGCATAGCCGCGGATGGTCTTCTCCGCCAGCCCACGCCGTCCCTCCAGCCACGTGGTGAGGTACTCGCCGGTGGTGGTGGGCACACAGGCGGGGACACCAGCGCGGATGCGGGCGGCGATCACGTCGCGCTCGGGCAGTGGGGTGCCGGGCCGGCAGGCGTGCAGCAGGTCCCCGACCTCGACGGCGAGGTGATGATCGCCGTCGGCGAGGTCGAGCAGCGCACGGGCGTGGCGCAGTTCGGCGGTGGCGGCGTCGCGGTCGTCGAACCCGGAACGGCGTAGCTGCCGGCGGGGCTGCGTGGGCCGGATCGGCAGTTCCAGTTGATAGCCCCACACACCATGGGTGGGATGCCAGGAGCCGCCGGGACGGCGTAGTTTCGGGCACCGGCTGCCGAGGCGTTTACCGCTGTCGGGGTCGGCGCAGGTGCAGCGTTTGGTGAGGGCCCCTTCAGGGCTGCGGGCGCGGGTCACGGCTCCTTCTTTCCGTCGCCGCCGCAGTGCGGCGGGTCGACGCTGCTGATTTCGTGGTGGTGATCGACGCTTCGCCCGCCGCCCGTGGTCAAGTCGCCGCAGGAGGGCGGCAGGCCGAGGGCGGTGAGGATCCCGGCGACGGGCACCTTGTAGCGGGCACCGGCGCGGATGACGGGAACGGGGAAATCACCGGTGCGGGCGAGCTCGTACGACAGGGAACGGCCGAGGCCGAAAACGCGGCCGGCGGTGGGCAGATCGGTGATCGCGCCGAGCGCGCGGATACGCGCCTCGGTCCACACGCGTCCACTGCTGCCCGACGTGCGCGACGTTTCGCTGGGATCGGTGTTGTGGCTTGTCACAGTGACTACTCCTGACCTGGATGGGGAAGGAATCGAGCAGCCCTCGACACGGGCGGCTCAGGGCTTATGCGCGGCGACGTGCCGCGTCATCAGGGCGGGTAGTGCTGCTCGCGCATGCGTGGGTAGGACCGGCACCGGCCTCTGCCGGCGGCGTCGCAGGCGGTGCCCGTCGAGGACCACCGTCGTTTGCGGCGGCGGTCAACCCGTCAGCGGGATGGGCGAGGGCTGAGGCGGTAGTCGAGTTGTGGGAAATGGATGTCGGACGTTCTTTCTCACCGATGGGGTGAGCCGGGCCGGTGGCAGCGGGCCGCCAGCCCGGCGAGGACGGTCAGCGGAACAAGGGTGGTTGGGAAGGTGCGACTCGGCTCAGTTCGGGGCGTGCCACCGTTGGCGGCCGATGTGCGCGGCGCCGTGGTCGGTGCGAGGTCGGCTTGGTCGTGACCAGCCCCGGCGCTGGTGGTGGGCGGGTGGCGACGATTCGCCATCCTGCTGCCCGCAGGTTGGCTCCGGACTCACCGTCAACCAGGCATGTAGTCAGTTCACTTGAAACCCCCCTGCTCGTGGTTGACCTGGGGTGCTGGCAGGATGCTGTGCTCGGCGATCCGGCGCGGGGCTGACGTTTGGTCGGCAATCCCGACCTATCTCTGGGAATGGTTGAAAGATCGTTCTTGGGATGAACGCGAGGTGCGGCGTGGCGCTGGCAGTAGTGCGCTCGGTCCGTTCCCCGCGCGAACTCGTGACTGCTCAGAAGACGGATGACTTCGAGCAGGAACTACTCGATCAGTACGTGTTGGCGATGTCGGCCAGCGGCGTCGGTGATGAGCAGGTGGCGAGCCACCGCGCCACGCTGTTCGAGTTCATCCAGATCTTGGAGCGACCGGTATGGACGGCGAAAGCGCCGGACGCAGACCGGTATCTGGCGTGGCTTCGCTCGTCGAAGGAGCAGGCAACCAGCACCCGGTACGTATCGATCGCGCTACGGCAGTTCTACGGCTTCCTGGTGATGCGGTACCGGGGTGACATTCACGCACTGGCCGGGCATGTTGTCGATCAGCCGATCGATGAGTTCAATCGGCCCCCACAAGGCCGTACCACGACGTGCCGCGCGTGCTCCATTGCAGGCAGAGGTAGAAGATCTGTTCGCCCGGTGGCGGGAGTCGCTGCCTGCGGCGCGCAACCGCATCCTCGACGAAGCGCACGCCACCAACGGCGACGTCCGCCGGCTAACCGACCTGCGCATCGCCGCTGGCAACCGCTACGCCGCCACCGCCGACCACTCGGACCTCCCTGACCTGACGTAACTCAGCGGCCGCAAGCGGCGAACGCAGCTTGCGCGGCGCGAGCCCAACGCATGTGGTCCAGCCGACAATCCCCAGCGTGGTGCCCTGGACTGCTCAGCCGGAGCTGGGGTCAGGGGCCAACGTGAATTGTCGACGTCCATAGCAGCGGTGCCTCTGGAAAGCGTGCACGCACCTCCCGGATCGCCGCGTGTAACGCCACGGCCGGATCCTCAGCGCCCCTGACCAGCTCATGGTAGAACCGATCGGATATTGCCCAGGCGATCTTGTCGGGGATCCTCCACGGGTTGGCGATCACGTGTGCGTAGCCGGCGACTTGGAACGCGGTGGCGAGGTTTACCGCCTCGTCGGCGAGAAGGGTGCTGGAAGTGGCGGTTTGGCAGGCGGAGAGGAAGGCGAGTCGCGCGTTCTGAACGTGCACATCCACCAGATCGCGGATGGTGAGCATTCTGTCGTTCAGGCGCAGGCCGCTAGAGGCCGGGTCAGTCGGGTTCGCATAGCCGTGGCAGGCGAAATGCACCCAAGTTTTATCGGGAAGAGCCGCTAGCACGGCCTCGGTCGTCGCAGCCGAGTCGGTGAGAACCGTGCTTGACGGGAAGCGATGCGACACTGCGTTCGCCTCTCGTACGGCCAAGGCCAATGGCACCTCGTCCGCTGCCTGCGTGACCCCGATGGCCAAAACGCGGGGGGAGTCGGAAAGAGAAGACACTGACCGTGCGCGCGCATTGATCAGGGCACCGACTGTCGGGGTGTAGGAGGACACGACGAGGCCGAACACGGTCTGCTTTGGATCGTCGTGACGACCAGCCAGGTGCAGCGGCAGGAAGGCGAGCGGACCCGCTGGGCACCACCACAGGCGAGGTAGCTGTGATTCGACGCCATGCTCGAACCCGAGGTGGTGCAGGACCGGTCCGGCCGTGGTGTCCCATAGCCACGCGAGTAGGTCGCTGATCTGCCCTGCAGTATCGATCACCTGCGCGAAACTGAGGTACCGCTCCTGGACTTCGTCTGGGTCGAGCCCTGGCAGCCGGATCACCTCGATGCCATTCGTGGTCAGCACGATGGCATCCGAGCGGTAACGGCTCACGTTCAGTAGGACGATCGGACCCGCCGAGGCGGCGGCCAGCAAGGTCTCGGCTGACGCGGGACGCAGGAAGTCTTCGAACCCCTGCAGTGCACGAATCTGTTCGATCGTCCGGAGCCATTCGCCGTG
Organism: Micromonospora sp. NPDC047134; assembly: GCF_040643455.1. Taxonomy (NCBI): domain Bacteria; kingdom Bacillati; phylum Actinomycetota; class Actinomycetes; order Micromonosporales; family Micromonosporaceae; genus Micromonospora; species Micromonospora sp. NPDC047134. The sequence goes on along the minus strand of NZ_JBEYUI010000010.1, from coordinate 64,319 downwards.
CACGCTGCCCCGTCCGGATGCGCGGAGCGCGGCGAAGCGTGCCGCCAGACTCGGCGCGACCATAGCGAGGTCGGCTTGTTCCTTGCTATCGAGCTCAAGTGAATGCCGGAGCAGGACGCCATGCCCGTACTCCCACAGCTCGGCCGCGCGGGCGGTATCGCCGGTCTGCAATGCGCATGCGGCCGCGTCGGAGGCTAGTCCGGCGAAGCGGGCGAGTTGGAACTCGCTGCCATGCCGGACTATCTGGTCGACCGCGCGGAGGGCGGTCGCCAGGGAGTCAACGGCTAGATTCCAGTCGCCGTGCTGGGCGGCGGCTCGGCCGAGGTGGGTGGCGATGAGTGCACGCTGAGCAGGTGCCTCCTCGGTGAACTGCAGAGCTTCGCGGAGGACATGGACGGCTTCCGCAAGCATTGCCCGGTCGTCCAGCGCGGTGGCGCCGGCCAGCAATGACCCGCCAAGGTTGAGGAGTGCGCCGGCTCGCCCCGGATGGCCGGCCGGCAGGATTGCCACGGCCTCACGGCCCGCTTCGACGGCCCCGTCGAGATCGTCGTGGGTACCGTCGCGTTCGTAACGTTCGCGCAGGACCAGCCCTAGGTTGCCGAGCTGGCGGAATAGTTCAGGATGCTCGGGTGCGGTGATCATCACCGCTGACCGCGCGATCTCGACGGCCTCGTCGAGATCCGCGGAATTGGCGGTCGACTCGTAACGAAGACGAAGCGCAAGCCCGAGGTTAGACAGGTGCTGGCCGAAGGCCGGGTCTGTCGCCGAGGCGAATGCAATGGCTTGGCGGTGCAGCGCAACGGCCTGGTCAAGGTCGTTCCTACGGCCGGCGCTCTCGTAACGCGCCTGCAGTGCAAGGCCCAGGTTGGAAAGCCTGGCGGCGCGATCGTGAGCCTTCTCCTCGGATATGGCATCCCGGCCGTAATCGATGGCACGGTCGAGGTCGATGGATCGCCCGGTGGCCCGATACCGAACGAGGTACAGTCCGGAGAGCATCGTCGCCCCCACGGCTCGGGGCGTGTCGACCGTGGGATTGGACACCGCCGCCTCGGCGGCGTCGATGCCCTCGTCGAGGTCGCTGAGCGCACCGGTAGAGGCGTAGCGCCGGTACGACGCGAGGGCGCGCCCCAGCAATGGGGACGAACGGTAATCAGCGAAGGCTGCGGTCGATCCTCGCAATCCCTCTGTGGCGTGTAGCTCGTCCTCCGGCCTCAGATAGGCAAGGACGGCGTCCGGCACCAGATCGGGCCGCAATGACACCAGTTCGCGGAAGACGGCGACAGCTGTCACCAAGTCCTCCCGGTCCTCCGGCTCAGGCAGCAGGAGATAGCGCTGTAGGTGCGCTAGGCCAAGGACGGAGGCGGCCTCGGGGTGGGCGAGGAGTTGCCCGTTCAGCTCCTCGGCGAGGGCGAGCAGATCCGCGAGCGCAGCCGGATGTAGAAGGATCGCCGGATCATGATCCACCGCGAACTGATCCAGCCGCGCACGCAATGAGCTCAGCAACCCGTCGACCGTCATTTACATACCTGAAAAGCGCGCCGGTTCGGCCAGGGCGGATCGCTGCCCGTCGAGCCCAGCCACGACCTCATCGGCCAGTGCGTCAATATCGTGGATCCGCAGCGTCGGAGCTTCCGGGCGCAGCATGGCCTCGAGCTTCAGATCGGTGAGCCGTCGCTTTGCCGAGACGATGGCCTGGACTACGGGGTCGTCATCGTGGGCTGATGCCATCAGTTGTCCTCCCGACCCGGTTCGAGGAACGGCCGAAGTTGGTCCAGCGACTTTCTGATTTCGGAGTCGACGGTGCGCAGAGATACGCCCAGCTGGTCGGCGATCCACCGGCGCGGCTGCCCTTCGACGAACCGGTAGACGATGATCTGCCGCTGCCGGTTCGTCAGGGTCCGGCGCAACAGGTCGTCCAACAGCGTCCAGTCGTGAGGTTGGCCGGGTGGCGTTGGGCGGGCCGCCATCGTCCGCAGGCGCTCTCCTTCCATGCGCTGCCGCCTGAAGACCTTCCACGCCGTCCGACTGGCCACTCTGTAGAGCCAGGCTTCGTGGTCATCCACCTCGGGCAGCTGGTCTTGGACGCGGTAGGCGATGAACAGGGTCCCCTGCGTGATCTCCTCCGCTAGATGCTTGTCTTGGGCGCAGAGTTTCAGCATCTTGCGGAGTAGCACCGGCCGGTGTCGGAGGTAGAAGGAGTCGAAGTCCGTCGCCGGTACAGGCGCTGCCGGAAGGACCTGTTCAATTGTCGCGCCGTCGCCGTCCCACGCCGCCCGCAATGGTGGCGGGATGTCGACCCGCTCCACGACGGCGGCGACATCCCGCAGGACGATCGCGGGATCGCCGAGGGTATCCTCCCCGGTTTGCCCGGTCGCTTCGATTTCGTCGGGGTCTCCGGTATTCCTATCCCGCACTGCCTCACCTCCTGGTCGAGGCCCGCCGCAGCCGACCGGACGACCGGCCACGTCTGTAACAGCAAGCGTGCCGCAAACCGCGGCGGTGCGCCCGCTCGAAACTGAGGAGCGCCGGGCGGGCCGGAACGCGCAACGCCACCCGGCACTCTTCTACGACGTCCTCTGGCACCCGGCCAGGTATAGGCCGACCAAAGCGATCTCCAAGGTCAGGCACGCCCCGAACGTGGTACCAGCCACCGTGAAGATTTCCATCGCGTCGCCGCTCAACACCACCGTGGTCAGGGCCGCGACCGCCGCGACCAACCCCGCAGCGACGACTCCGCATAGCGTCACGATCAGCCAGACCACTAGTGCTTGAGGCCGATCCTCGCTCATCTCCGCCATCTCCGGTCCTCCTCGCTGCCTTCTCACAGGGAAGGAGTACTCAGGACTTAGAAACGCGAAGCACTACGACAAGGAGGACCGGTAGAGCGACGACCCGGAGAACTCGAGCCGGCGTCCTGGAGCTGCCCTGACGGCGGGACTACCGCGTCGACGCTGGCGTCCGGCATCGCGGACAACAACTGAACGGCGTCTCCGGGATACAGCGCGACCGGCCCGGACCGGTGGTACTCGGAACCAGACGGGCCGCCCGGCGGTCGGTGTCTCATGCCGGCAACTCCCAGCGGTGCGGGCACAGCAGCAGCCGGAGCGCGGCTGTGGCCTGCTGCGGGACCCCCGTTGCCGAGCACCCGCAACGCGGCGGTGCGCGGCAATCCGAGCTGCGGGGCGGTCACATGACCGTCGCTGAGGCCCATGAGCCACTCGACGAACGGTGGCGCTAGGACCGGTTTGCCGTGCGTACCGGCCTGGGTGGGCTGCGGGACGGGCCGGCCGAGCAGCAGTTCCCAACGGGCTACCGCCGAGGCGTAGACGCCCCAGCTCTGCTCGTCGAGACGCCCCAGGTTCTGGGGGAGGTCGGCGACGGTGGTGCGCAGGTCCGTGCCGCCGTCGCCGTGCCGTCCAGGACCATTCGCGTCGGACGCGCGGGGGGTGGGCAGCGTACGCCCCGGTACCCGCACCGCCGCCGACGGCAGCGTGAGGTCCCCGTGCGAGCCGCGCTGTCCCGGACAACCTTTCGTGCCGTCAGTGGCCCTCGGGGTGGGCAGCAGCACCTGCGACAGCGGCGGGCGGAATCCTGCGCCGGCCCGCCGTCCCGGGGTGCCGGTGTCACTGGCGCGTGGGGTCGGCAGCAGTGGACCGCTGGTGTTCGCCGACGAGCGGCGGTCGACACTGGTGGGTGTCGGCGGCATTTGGGGATCCGATGGTTCACCGCCGTGGTGTGGCCGGTAGCCGTGGACGGCTGGTTCGAGGCGTGGTCTCCACGTCTCGCGGTGCGTTCCGCTCATGGAGCCGGGGCCGCCGCTGTCGATCGGCGTGGGAGGCAGTTGCCCGGCGACGCCGGCCAGACTCGGCCGGCGGGCCGCCCCCGCCGACGGGGACCGGTTCGACCCGTAGGCCGCGGTGGTGGGTGTGGGGAGCAGGTGGTGGCGAGTACCTCCCGGCTCGACGACATCGGGCAGGCCGTAGTGGTGGCCGGGGCCTTTGCCGTCACGGGCGCAGGGAGTCGGCAAGGTCCGCACCCCCTGCCCGTGGCTCGGGGGTGGCCAGCAGGAACAGGCGGTCTCGGCGGTGGGCGGCGCCGATGTCGGATGCGCGTAGGCATAGCCAGCGTGTGTCGTACCCGATCTCGGCCAGGTCACGGTGGACGACGTCGAAGCCTCGCCGTAGGAGGGCGGCGACGTTCTCCACGAAGAGCAGGCGCGGTCGAAGGACGCGAACGGCTGCGGCGACGTGGGTCCAGACGCTGGAGTGTGCGCCGGTGATGCCGGCCCGCTTGCCGGCGTTGGAGATGTCCTGGCAGGGGAATCCGGCGGTGATGATGTCGACGGGCGTGACCGTCGTCCAGTCGATGGTGCGGATGTCGCCGAGGTTGGCAACGTGCGGCCAGTGGTGGGCCAGGACGGTGGTGGCGTGTCGGTCGGTTTCGGCGTACCAGGTGAGCTGGCCGCCGAGCACCAGCTCGACGGCCAGGTCGAGCCCGCCGTAGCCGGTGCAGAGCGATCCGATGCGCGCGATGGTGGTGTGCGCAACGCTCACGCCACCTCCCCGCGCCCGATGACCGCCGGCGTGTCGTGGGGGCAGGTCCACGGCCCGCAGCCCGGCGTGTCCGCCGGCCGTGGGTGTGGGCGCAGCGTCACCTCGTCGAGGGGCACCCGCTGCCGGTGCAGGAAGAACTGCCCGCGTAGTGGATGGCCGTCGGCGATGGCCCGCGCGCAGCCGTGGCGGATCGCCGCGTCGAACGCGACGGCGTCCGCCCACTCGGTCGGGCTGTGGGTTTTCAGGTCGGCCCAGAAGCGGTCGTCGTGGAACGGGCATCCCACGCACGACGACTTCGGGGTGTCCCCGAGACCTTCCTTGGTGAGGAAACGTAGGCAGTCCTCGCGCCGCCAGCCCAGGTCGAGCAGGGGGAAGACGTTGCGCATGTAGCCGACGTCGGCGTCGCGGGCACGGTGGACTTCGTCGACCGAGATGCCGATGGCCATCTCGGCCACGACGCCGGCAGGCACCCGCCTCGGGTGGGGGTAGCCGAGCCTGCGCCGCACCTCCACCTTGATCGGTTTGATCTTGTACTCGGAGGTGCACTGTCGTCGGGCCATGCCCCGCTCGCCGTTCGGACCGAGGGTGAACAGTGGCATGGACGCGAAGCGGTGTGCCGGGTCGAGCGCGTCGGCCCTGATGTCGCCGGAGCTGACGCGCACGACCTCGATCCCCGCCCGCCGCGCGATGCCGGTCAGGCGGTCCAGGTGCTGGTAGACCGCCGCCGGCTCCCACGACGTGTCAGCGAAGATCGCCGCGTCGAAGGTCGGGATCCGGCCCTGGACGGCGAGTAGCAGGAGGGTGGAGCTCTGCACCCCGGCGCCGAGACTCAGGTATCTGGCTGCGCGTGTGGTCATCCGACCACCCCGCCGCCGGAGTCGGGCGCAGCCCTCGAGATCGGCTGCTTCGCGAGAATCAGGACGTCCTCGTGGGCGATGAGGTGCATCGGCACCCCGCCGGTCCTGGCTTTGCGGACCTGTTGGAGTTGGAAGAACGACGGTCGGGCGACGAGGTGCCCGTCGCGGACGGCGGCGAGGAGCGCGACGCACCGTTCGATGGGGACGAGTCCGGCGCGGATGCCGGCGGCGATGACGGCGCTGGGCAGGTCGACCAGTTCGCCGCGTTTGCGCCACGGGCGGGCGGTGACCACGACGACGCCGCCGGGGCGTAGCAGGGTGGCGCAGCCGGCCAGGATCTGGGTGAACCCGTCGGCGAGGCCGGTCAGGTCGCGGTAGGCGAGGTTGCCTCGGTCCTCGCCGTCGTTGTACCGGTCGTCGTATTTGACGACCCCGTCCGCGCCGGGCCGGACGAGGCCGTGCACCGTGGGCCCGTACGGCGGGGAGGTGACCACGAGTGCCACCTGCCCGGTGAGGGCCTTCGGGACCAGTGACATGAGTCGGGTGGCGTCGCCGCGGATCACCGACGCGCGTCCGGTGGCGCTTTGGTCGTGGGCGTGGCGGATGTTGGCGTCGGCGATGTTGGACCATTGCGGCTCGTACTCGATGCCGAAGGCGTCGCGTCCGGCATGGATGGCTTCGACCAGGGTGGTGCCGATGCCGCACATCGGGTCCAGGACCAGGTCACCGGGCTGGGTGTAGGCGTCGATGGCGTGGGCGGCGATCGCCGGCAGCATCCGGGCCGGGTGTTTGACCGACTCGGGCACGTACCGGCCCCGTCGCTGGATGGGGCCGGTCGTCTGGGCGGTGGTCCAGACGGACAGGCCGTCGGCGCGGTGGCGGCCGTCGTACTCGTGGTGCCGGCCCTGGTAGTCGTCGCTGGGGGTGGGGCTGGCGGTGGGCGTGTTCGGGTCGCGGTGTTCAGGCACGGCGCTCACCGCCCTCGGGGTCGCGGCGCCGCCGCGAGCCGGGCACGGTAGAAGGCTGGGGGGTGAAGACGAGCAGGTCGGCGTGGACCCGGAGGTGGGCGACCTGCCACTGCTCGGGGTTGGCGCGGGCCAGGGTGAGCAGTTCCTCGTCGGTGACGTGGTAGACGAACTGGTCGCCGTCGGTGTCGGCGGCGACCGCGACGATGTGCTGCAGGTAGCCGAGTCCGGCTGCGGAGGCGGCGGCCACGAGGGGGCCGAAGTCCTCCGGCGTGGGCTGGGTGTCGACGGGCACGCCGACGACGAGGACGAGGCAGCCGCCGGGCCGCAACAGCCGCGTACAGGCGGTGAGCAGCCAGGCGAGCCGGACCCGGGCGGTCGTGTCCGTGGCGTGCAGTGGCCAGCAGGCCACCACCAGGCTGGTGGCCGCGTCCAGCGGACCGTCCTCGGGCGGCCGGATGACCGCGGTGGTGTCGATGTCGGGCAGATCGGGGTCGGTGAGGTCGTCGCCGAACCAGTCGGTCAGCTCGGGTGGATCCTGGCCGTCACCGGTGTCCGGCTCACCGGGCGAGGCGACCGGGTTGGTCGCGGTGGTCGCAGGCAGGTCGGGGGTGGCGGGTCCGATGATGAGGCTGGAGTTGTCGGTGAACCAGGCACGGTGGTGCCGGCGCCTGCCCCGGGCGCAGATCGCGGTCAGGGCGTGGTCGGTGCTGAGGTCGACGACGGCCTCCCCGGGCCGGCTGTAGGCGGCCACGAGGCGGTAGGCGAGGCGGGTGGGCAGAGCGGTGTGGGTGTCGGCGCCGGTACGGGCCGTGCGCCAGACCGTGATCGGTACCGGCGGATCGCCGGCGACCAGGTCGATGAGTGCGGAGTCGGCCGGATCGATCGGGCCGGCCGGGTGGTGCGGGTGCGGCGTGTGCTCGCTCATATGGATGTCGGCTCCGCGCCGCGCCGTGAAGCGCTGACACCCCCAAACCGGGCGGTGTGAGCCCTGGCGAACACTTACCGAACTCGCAGCCCCTCACAACCGTCTCCCGCACGCCGCCCCGACCTGGTTGGTGTCACCTCTCGCTGACCGACGGAGCGTGACGACGGTCAACGCCAGCCGCAGGACGCACCCTGAAAACACGGGCGCCCACAGCTTCTGTCAGTCACGTGGAGTTACTGACAGAGGGGCTCGGCAGCGGGACGGCTCGGCCGCGACAGCAGGGCGGTGTCACGTGGACATCGCCTCCGGCTTCGGTCAGCGGGCGTTCCGACCCGACCTCGATGCACGGCTTGTATCCGTGCCCGCAGGCGCGGCTGTCTGAACGCGGCTCCTGTCACCGGCGGGTGTCGGCGGCGGGCGCTCTTTCTCGTCGCCGCTGTGTGGCAGCGGGCCCCTGTCTGTCAGGGTGAGCTGAGGCCAGCGGTGTCGCGGGTGCGCCGTCGCCAGGCTGTCACAGGTTCTCGGACAGCTCTGCGGTGAGCGCCATCGCAGTCGTGTCACAGGCTGCGACTTCGATGGCTGACAGCGTCCCCGGAACGGGTGGTCGCAGGCTCTGTCACCCTGTCACAGGGCAGGTCACGAGGCCGCACCAAATCCCGCTAAATCAACCTCGGTCGATTCCTCGCAGATGGCTGTGCGCTCTGACAGAAGTGGGGCAGCAGGCGACGAGCCGGGGCCCGATCTGCTCTGTCAGTGGCTTGTGAGGCCGCTATGGCGGAATCGATGTCATCGCCCCGCCATGACCGCACTCGGCGGGCGTCATCGATCCCTATCCACTGTCATTGGAGTTTGACATGAGCGTGTCCCACGCGACGGACTGGCCGACGTCCGCCCTTGACACGGCGGCGGACGCCTTCACGGCGCTGACGTGCGAGCCCGACCCATCGCTGGTTCTTGACTGCGCCGCGTTCGACACCGGCACCGGTCTGCCGGGGCGGGTGATGCCGCTGTCCGCGCTGCGGGACTGGCTGCTGCGCCATCCCCGCGCATACACGGCGCGTGACGAGGTGTGGCGGGAGCTGATCCGCCGTGCGCGGCTCGACGGCCCACACTGGGTGGTGGGTGCGGTCGGCATGGCGATGCCGGCGCTGCGGCAGTACGCGGCCCAGTTGTGCCAGGGCTACGACGGGGACCCGGCGGACGTGGACGCCGAGATCCTGACCGGTTTCCTGACGGCGCTACGCGACCGGGTGGACCTGGCCCGGCCTGCCCCGTACGCGAGCCTGTGCAGGGCGGCGTGGCGGGCCGGCCGGGACCTGCGTCGCCAGCAGCGGGAGTACCTGCCGGTGGAGAACATCGAGCACGTCGCTCCTGGTCCCCGTGCTCCCCGGTCCCCGTACGGGCATCCGGACCTGCTGGTCCGCCGCGCGGTGATCCTCGGGATCCTCGATGCGGAGGACGAGCAGGCCTACATCGACGTGCGGCTCGGGTACCGGGCGATCGAGCCCATCGCCGCGGCGAACGGCGTCAGTGTCGACGCGTTGCGGATGCGGCTGTCGCGCATCGACAGCCGCATCGCCGACGCCCTGGCCGATGGGCTGTTGACCGGGGTCGCGTCGTCGGAGACCGTGGCGCACCTGCGGCTGCGTGCGCAGCAGCGCGTTCAGCGGCGGGCAGGCCGCGCTGCGGCTACCCGCCGCGAAACCGCTCGGGAGCACGCCGCGGCAGCCGCCTGACCCTGCCAGCCGAGACGGCTGTGGCCCGACGTTGCACGACGTCGGGCCACAGCCGTTTTGATGCCCGACGACCGTCCTCGGGCCGATGCCTGAGGACGCCAAGGGCGGTGAGCCCGGAGGGCGCTGACCCTGCCGCACCAGACGGTCTTTCGTTCCTGCCTGTTGGTTTTCGCCTCGACCGCGCCCTCGTCTGTGAGGCATCCCCTGACCTGCGTTGTCAGCCCGGTCGGGGCGGTGTGAGCGGGGCAAGTGTTCGTCAGGGATCACAAGACCCGGTTTGGGGGTGCGGGACCTTCTGTCGAGCCGTACCGGCCACCGGTCCCCGCCCGCCGCCGGGCGAGATGAGGAAACCGCGATCCGCGTGCCTCGGGTGCCGCGCCAGTTGATGCGCTGACACCACATTGATGACCGCAACCCACCCATGAGGGAGGACGAGCTCCTCCCGGGCCCACGCGGTTCGCCCGTTTCCTCGCCCACGCCCGGCGGCGGCCCCTTCCCGACCGCTTTTCGAGTGATCGCCACGCCCCTGCGGCACGCCGTTGCGCGCCGGGCGCGGCAGGAGGTGAACCGCAATGTCCCGCACCCCACACCACACTCTTCGAATTCGTCGTCTCGTGCTCCGCGTGGCGGCGCCGTTGGCCGGTGTCGGCCTCGCCCTCGCCCTTCCCCACGCTGCCTTCGCCGATTCCGGCGCCACCGTGCAGCTGGCGGCGAACTCGCTGCCGGTGGTGATCGCCAACCTGCGGGCCTGGATCATGGGGATCCTGGCCGCGATCGCCACCCTCTTCCTCGTCCTGGCCGGCGTGTACTGGGCCACCGCCGGTGGTGACCCGTCGCAGGTCGACAAGGCCAAACTCGCCCTGCGCAACGCCCTGATCGGCTACGGCCTGGCCGTCCTCGCGCCGGTCCTGCTGCAGGTCCTCCAGGGCATCGTCGGGGGCTAGCCCTAGTGACGGCATGGTTCCTCAACCAGGCTCTGGACTGGCTGACCGAGGCGATCCTGGCCTGCCTCGGCGCGATCTTCGACCTGATCACCGGCATCCTGCTCACGACACCGAAGGTCACCGCGCTGCCGCAGGTACAGGCCCTCACCGGCCGGTCGGTATGGATCGTGGACACCGTCTTCGTCCTGGCGTTCGTCGCCGCCGGCGTCCTGGTCATGGTCGCCGGCGGCAACGAACAGTCCCGCTACACCGTCAAGGACCTGCTGCCCCGGCTGGTCGTCGGGTTCACCGCCGCGCACTTCTCCCAACTGATCTGCGCCCAGCTCATCGACCTCGCCAACGCCCTGACCGGCGCGGTCAGCGACGGCAGCCACGACGGCGACGGCGCGTTCGCCGCTGTCGAGGGCCATCTACGGGCGGCGCAGGACCGCGCGGTTCCGTTGCTGTTCCTGGTGCTCGCCCTGGTCATCACCGTGCTGGTCGTGACGACCGCGTTCCAGATGATCGGCCGGTTCGTGACGTTGCTGGTGATGACGGCCATCGCGCCGCTGGCGCTGGCCTGTCACGCGCTACCGGCCACCGACGGCGTCGCGCGGTTGTGGTGGCGTGCCTACGGCGGCTGCCTGGCGATCCCGATCGCGCAGGCGTTCCTGCTCACCGCGGGTGAGCGGATGCTGCTCGACCCTGAGGCCATGCTGCCGGTGTTCGGCCTGCCCGCCGACCCGGGCGGCACGCTGAACCTCCTGGTCGTCGTGGTCCTGCTCTGGACCACCGTCAAGATCCCCGGCCTGATGGCCCGCTGGGCGGGCCAGAGCGGACGCGGCATGAACACCCTCGGCGCGGTCGTCGTGGTCCAGCAACTCGCCCGCGCCGTTCCCGGCCTGAACACCCTCCGCAGGAGCATCAGATGACCCGAGAAGTATCCGACGAACCGCAGACCAGAGCCCGGATGCCCGCCGACGTCGACGCCCCCGACAAGGTCGCCTACGGGCTGACGTTCCACCAACTGGCGATCGTCTCCGCCGCCGCGCTCGTCTTCTACGGCCTGTGGCGGACGCTGCACGACATCGTCGCCACGCCGGTCCTCATCGGCGCCGGGGTGGTGATCGGCGGCCTGGCCTGCGGCCTCGCGCTCGGCCGCCGCGACGGCCTGGCACTGGACGTGTGGCTGCTGCAGGCGCTACGCCACACCCGCACCCCCCGGTCGCTGACCACCACCCCCAGCCCCACCGACAACGGCGGCGTACCGGACTGGGTGCAGGCCCCCGTGACCGGGCGGCAGCCGTTGCCGGCGCCGTTGCGGCTGCCCGCCGACGCCATCGACGACGACGGACAGATCAGCCTCGGCGACGGCCGGGCGGCGATCGTCGGCACCACCACCGTGAACCTCGCGCTGCGCACCCCGGCGGAGCAGGCGGCGCTGATCGACGGCTGGGGGCGGTGGCTCAACAGCCTGTCCACCCCGGTGCAGATCGTCGTGTCCGCACAGCCGGTCGACCTGGCCTCGCACAGCCGGACCCTCGCGGACGCCGCGGCCACCCAACCGCATCCGCGGCTGGGGGCGGCGTGCGCTGACCACGCCGACTTCCTCGCCGACCTCGCCGAACGCCGCGACCCGCTGCGTCGGCAGGTCCTCATCACCACCCGCACTCCCGCCGGCGAGTACGGGCACCACGCCGCGCGGCGGCACGCCGACGACACCGTTCGCGCGCTGTCCGGCCTCGGCGTCACCCCACGCGTCCTGGACGGCCCGGCGGTCACCGCCGCCCTCACCTGCGCCGCCGACCCGTACCGGCCGCCGCGCCCGGGTGGCCTGGCCGCCCCCGACGCCGTCATCACCGCCGCCCCCACACCCACCCGAATGAAGAGGAAACCGTCATGATCATCAAAAGACGTCGCGACACCCGCGAGCACACCGCACGGAGTTCGGTGGCGTCGGCGGTCGCGCCGGCCACCGTCGAGGTCACACCCCGCTGGCTGCGTGTCGGCGACGGGTACGCCGCGACTCTGATCGTGACCGGCTACCCGGCCGAGGTCGGCGCCGCCTGGTTGGAACCACTGCTGTCCTGGCCCGGCCGCCTCGACCTCACCTTGCACATCGAGCCGCTGCCGGCGCCGGTCGCCGCCGACCGGCTCCGCAAGCAGCGGGCCCGCCTGGAGTCCTCCCGCCGGGCTGACGCCGACCGCGGCAAGCTCGCCGACCCCTACGTCGACGCCGCCGCCCACGACGCCGAACACCTCGCCGAACGACTCGCCAGAGGCGCGGCGAAACTGTTCCGCGTCGGCCTGTACCTGACCGTGCACGCCCGCACCGAAACGGAACTGACGCAGGCGTGCGCCCAGGTGCGGGCAGCCGCCGCGTCCACCCTGCTCGACGTGCAGCCGGCGACCTGGCGGCAACTGGCCGGCTGGACCACCACTCTGCCCCTGGCCGCAGACGGGCTGCGGATGCCGCGCACCATGGACACCCAGGCCCTCGCCGCCGCGTTCCCCCTGGCCAGCCCGGACCTACCCGCCCCGCTACCCGGCGACCCACCGACCACCGGCGGTGTCCTCTACGGCATCAACCCCGCCAGTCACGGCATCGTGTGGTGGGACCGGTGGGCGCAGGAGAACCACAACTGCGTCGTCCTGGCCCGCTCCGGAGCGGGCAAGTCGTACTTCGTGAAACTGGAGATCCTGCGCAACCTCTACCAGGACGTGCAGGTCGCGGTCGTGGACCCCGAGGACGAATACCCGCGCCTCGCCGACGCGGTCGGCGGCAGCGTCGTCCGGCTGGGCGCACCCGGCGTGAAGATCAACCCCCTCGACCTGCCCGCCGGCGACCGCCGCCCCGACACACTGACCCGACGCGGGCTGTTCCTGCACACCCTCATCGCCGTCCTGCTCGGCCACCAGCCGCCACCAGCGGAACGCGCCGCCCTCGACCGGGCCATCCTCACCGTCTACCGGCAGGCCGGCATCACCGCCGACCCGGCCACCCATCACCGGCCCGCCCCGCTGCTACGCGACCTCGCGCAGACGCTGCACGGCGACGACGACCCGGCGGCCGCGACGCTGGCCGCCCGTCTCGCGCCGTGGGTGCAGGGCACCTTCGCTGACCTGTTCGACGGCCCCACCACCCAGACACCTACCGGGCACCTGGTCGTGTGGTCACTACGGCACCTGCCCGACGAACTGCGCACCGTCGGCACCCTGCTCGCCCTCGACGCGATCTGGCGCACCGTCGACGCCCCCGCACGGCCGTCGCAGCGCAGGCTCGTGGTGGTCGACGAGGCGTGGCTGCTGATGCGCGACGGCGAAGGTGCCCGCTTCCTGTTCCGCATGTCCAAGGCGGCACGCAAGCGCAACGCCGGGCTGACCGTCATCACCCAGGACGCCGCCGACGTGCTCGGCACCGACCTCGGCCAGGCGGTGGTGTCCAACGCCGCCACCCAGGTGCTGCTACGACAGGCACCGCAAGCCATCGACGCCGTCGCCGAAGCGTTCGGCCTCACCGGCGGCGAACGGCGGCTGCTGCTGTCGGCCCGCCGCGGCCACGGCCTGCTGATCTCCGGAGTGAGCCGGACCAGCTTCGAGTCGATCTCCTCGACCGCCGAGCACGCCCTGTGTACCACCGATCCCGCCGAGCTGGCCGACAGCGAAGAGGAGGACCTGTGACAGGCCTAATCGCAGCCGTCGGATCGACGCCACCCCTACCGAGCCCCACGTTCGGGCCGGGCGCCGACCCTATTGCGCCACCTACCGGCCCCGGAGAAGTCCTGGTCGACGCCGCCTCGTGGGCCGCGCAGCGGCCGTGGCTGGCCGCCGTCGCCGCCGTGGCGCTGGTGCTCTCGGTGATGGCCCGGAACCTGGTCGCGATCTGGCGGCACCGCCACCACGCCCATAACGCCCGCCTGGTGACGATCGCGCCGCCGCCCGAGGTCGACCCACGCAGCGCCGCCGCCCTGTGGGCCAACCTCACCGGCGTGCTGACCCCGTCACGACGGCGGCGCCTGCTCTACGGGACCCCGCACGTGGTGTGGCAGTACACCTGGTCCGGCCGCCAACTACTCATCTCGATCTGGGTGCCCGGCACCGTCCCGCGCGGGGCGGTCGAGGCGGCGGTGCGGGCCGCGTGGCCCGGCTCGGCCACCACCACCGACGACAACCCGCCTCCGCCGATTCCGCTGGACGCGCATCCCGCCGCCGGTGGGCACCTGCTGCCCGTCTACGCGGAGTGGCTGCCCCTTGCCGTCGACCACGACACCGACCCGCTGCGCCCGCTGATATCCGCGGGCTCGCAACTCAAACCCGGCGAGTACGCCTGCGTGCAGATCCTCGCCCGACCCGCCACACCCCGGCGGGCGGCACGCGCCCGCCGCGTCGCCGGCCGGATGCGGGCCGGCAAGACCGCCGTCCCAACAGTCAACCCGGCCGCGCCGCTGCTGTGGTTGTTGGAGGCGTTCCTGCCCGGCAGCGGCCCGACCGGCCGGAGCGCGGCGCCGCCCGGTCGGCGGGATCCCACCATCGAGCGCGACGTCCGGGCGATCCTGGACAAGACCGCCCACCCGCTGTGGACCACCGGCATCCGGTACGCCGTCGCCACCACCAACCACCGGCCCGGCGCCGACCCACGCGGCCGGCTGCGCGGCATCGCCGACACCCTCGCCTCGGCCTTCGCCATCCATACCGGCCGCAACCGCCTTACCCACCGCACCCGTATGCGAACACCCGTAAGCGTCCTCGCCGCCCGCCGCCTCGGCGCAGGTTTCCTCACCTCCGCCCCGGAACTCGCCGCACTCGCCGCCCTACCGCAGGACCTCGCCGTGCCCGGCCTGGACCGGGCACGGGCCGCCTCCATGCCCGCGCCGGTCGCCGTCCCCGGCGGCGGGCGTGGGGTGAAGATGCTCGGCGACGCCGAAATCGGCGGCCACAGCGTCGGACTGTCGGTGCCCGATGCGAGGTATCACCTGCATGTGATCGGCTCCACCGGCTCCGGCAAGACCACCCTGCTGGTCAACCTCGCCGTCGACGACATCAAAGCCGGCCGCGGCACCGTCGTCATCGACCCCCACGGCGATCTCGTCCTGGACATCCTCGACCGGCTCCCCTCCACCGTCGCCGACCGCGTCGTCCTGTTCGACCCCGACCAGGACAACCCACCCACGTTGAACCCGCTTGAAGGCGACGACCCCGACCTGGTCGTCGACAACCTCGTCAGCATCTTCGGCAACATCTTCGCCAAAGCGTGGGGCCCCCGGATGGACGACGTCATGCGGGTCGCCTGCCTCACCCTGCTACGCCACCACAACGTGACCCTGCAACACATCCCCCCACTGCTCAACAGCCCACAGTTCCGGTCCGCGATGACCGTGGACCTCGACGACCCGGCCGGGCTCAGCGGTTTCTGGCAGTGGTACGACAGCCTCAACGACAGCCTCCGCTCGCAGGTCATCGGCCCGGTCCTCGCCCGGCTGCGCGCGTTCTTGCTCCGCGACTTCGTCAAACGCACCATGCGCTACCCGAAATCCAGCTTCGACATGGGCCGCGTGCTCGACGGCGGAGTGCTGCTCGTCCGGATCCCCAAGGGCGTGCTCGGCGAGGACACCAGCCGCCTACTCGGCTCCCTGATCCTCGCCCAGGTATGGCAGGCCGCCACCGCCCGCGCCGGCATCGCACCCGAGAAGCGCCGCGACGCCAGCCTCATCATCGACGAGGCCCAGAACTTCCTGACCCTGGCCAACAGCCTCGACACGATGCTCGCCGAGGCACGCAAGTACCGGCTCTCCCTCGTCCTCGCCCACCAGGACCTGGCCCAGTTCCCCCGCGACCTGCTCGCCGCCGCCTCCGCCAACGCCCGCAACAAGGTGTACTTCACCTGCGCACCCGAAGACGCCAAACTGCTGTCCCGACACACCCTCCCTGAACTGAGCGAGCACGACCTCGCCCACCTCGACGCCTACACCGCCGCCGCACGCCTGGTCGTCAACGGCCGCCAAACACCGGCGTTCACCATGAAAACCCGACCACCGAAACCAGTCGTCGGGGAGGCGACCGCCATCCGGCAGGCCGCCGCAGCAGCAGTACCCGCCCAGGACACCAGCGCCGTCGACGAACTCGTCGAACGACTCAGCCGCAAACCCGACCAACGGCGCACCCGCCCGAAGTCCGGCCCCGCCTGACCGCCTCCGCCGAGTCCGGCGGCGTCCTCTGGGTCGCGTAGCGGCTCGTCACCGGGCTCGTCGCTGGTGACCGCCGAACACCTTCTCAGCAGTGCTGACCTGGGCTGTCAGTGCCGCACACAGCCCCTGACAGACCCCGCACACCGCGCCCAGCCCCGCCAGACACCCTCCCGATCGGGAGGGAAACCCATCCTGCCTAGGAGTAAACCCCGTGTGCTCCCGCGTCCCGCCGGCCGCCAGCAAACCGGACCCACTCGCGGTCTTCGGCCGTATCGTCCCCCGCGACCACGCCCTCCTCGCGCTGCTCGCCGAGCACTACCTGCTGTCCACCCACCAGATCACCAACGCCTTCTTCGACAACCGCCGCACCGCCCAACGCCGACTCACGATCCTGCACCGCCTCGACGTACTGCACCGCTTCGGCCGCAGCAACCACAACGGCCGCTACGGATCCCTGCTCTACACCCTCGGCCCCGTCGGGCTGCAACTACACCCCACCGCCTACCACGACCCGAACGGCACCGGCGGCAAACCGCCCCGCAGCTCCCTGGAACGCGCCAAACGCATCGCCGCCAGCGGCCAGGTCAACCACCTCCTCGGCGTCAACCAGTTCTTCACCGACCTCATCGCCACCGCCCGCCGCCGCGCCGACGCCGACCTGTCGCGCTGGTGGTCCGAGCAGCACGCCACCACCGTCTACGCCCAAGCCCGCATCCGCCCCGACGGGCACGGCATCTGGACGAGCTCAGGTACGTCGACCGGCTTCTTCCTGGAACACGACAACGACACCGAGAACCTGGCACGGGTCGTGGCCAAGCTACGCGGCTACGAGCGCCTCACCGCCTTCGGTCCCCGCTACCCCGTGCTGTTCTGGGTGCCCAGCCGGCGCCGCGAGGCCAGCCTGCTCGGCGTGCTCGCCGGACTGCGCAGCGCCAGCCCGATCGCCACCGCCGTGCACGGCCCCGACCCGGCCGGCAAGGTCTGGACGCTCGTGTCGGATCCCACCCACCGGCGGTACCTGCACGAGCTGCCCTCCGACCACGGACCCGACACGGTCACCAACCCGCAGCGCTTCGACGACCTGTAGAAGGTGTCCTGGTGAAGCCGGTTTGCGGGGTAGGCCGTGCTGGGTGAGGGCCTGGTGGTCAGCCGTTCTATCTCCGGTACAGCACACCGCTGCTAAACCACTGCACGAGGGTGGCGGCCAGGTGCACGGCAGCCTCGGCTTCGGCCTGAGTCTGTCGGCGGGAATTGGGGCTGCCAGCGTGGCGCGACTGACCCTGCCAGAGCAGCTTGAGCATTTCGATCAATCGGTCAGGGCTGGCGGGCTGTCCGCTGGAGTCGCTGATGACCATCGCCCACTGGGCGGCCTGGTTGCTCAGGTCTGCGATAACGGTGCCGAGGGTGCGCCGCGGGTTGTTCGGGCAAATCAGCGGGCATGCGATGGCCTCGACAGCAAGCACGGCCTCGTCGTACGCCTTGTCTGGGTCCGGATTCCGGCCGTAGGCGGCGTCCCAGGCGATACGCAAGTGGTCCGCCGTGTCCGACGTGGTGGTGCGGACGGCGGTGACGACGGCAGTGGTTACGGTGGCTTCGACGCGTCGCTCCAAGCCGTTCTGGTCAGCGTTGATCCGCCATCCGGCACCGCCGTTCGTGAGAAGGTCGTTCAGCTCGTTCACCAAATGGCCCGGCTCAAGCCAATGGGCAAGCAGTGCGTCGATGACGTCGAGAAGTTGTTCATCGGTGAACTTGATTGGCGGCGGAAGGTCATCAATGCGCAGCCGGTACTGGAGGATGTTTCGCAGCCGGGTCCACTCCCCATAGCGATCGTCTGGGTAGCAGTCGTTAACCCAGTCCTGGAGCACGCCGTGCAGGTACGGCGGCAGCCCGTCGTGGACGGTGGTGTCGGGGCCGACGCCAGCAACACGGCGACTCAGCGGCACCCAGGCGGAGATTCCGGTCACGGCGGGAACGCTACGCCGCCGGACGTGCGAGGGCGAGAGGATAACCGGACAATCCGGCCGCGCTCTGTCCGAATCCGGCCCCATGGGAACAGCAGATCAATTGGGTTGCGGCTAATGGCCGCCGCCACGCGGACAAGCGTTCGGTGCCGAGATTTCTGGGAGTCGGCGGCAACTACCGCCGGTACGGCGTGGGGAGGCTCCGAGCCTGACGCGTGATCACAATGCCAACTATCGCTGGGATGCGCAGCAGGCCAGCGGCGCTGATTGGCCAGACCGACTGCCTCGACGCAGGTAGACCACCGTCGGTAGCTGTCAGCAATAAGAACCGTCTGTGAGAGTCGCGGAATCTCACAGCGTCCGCGCCGACGACGGCTCACCCTCAGCCGAACTCTCACAGCGCAGGTAAATCCGCCTTCCGGCGATCGGTTCCCCGGATCGGCCTGACAGATCGGGCCGCTACCGTTCACGGCACTAACAGCACCTCATATATCTCCACCCCGGTTCGGTCCCACCTCGGAACCACCGCCGCACCTACCCCGGTGCGCTACGCCCACCCGCCTATCAGGGCCGGTCGGCGTCGTGCCGCGCGGCGACCCCGAGGTCGCACCCAGCCACCTCTCGCACCGCACCTTCCCGCAACCGACCCATGCACCCGGTGGGCCGGTCATCTCCGCGCGCCCTGACGCGCTCACCGAAGGAGGCCCCCATGGGCAAGATTCCCCGCAAGGTCACCCCCACCGTGGCGGTGAAGCCGAAGGCCATGATCCGCACGATGATCCTCTGCGTTCCGGGCGAGTTGTCTCGCGAGGCGCTGACCGCGCACCAGCTCGACCGCAATTTCGGTGTCCAGGGCACCCTGTCGCCCCGTTTCTGGGCCAGCACGGCTCTGCACCGGTGGCAGCACCGGCAGATGATCAGCCTGCGTAAGGGGCGTCCCGCCTCCTGCGCCGGTGGACCGGTACGGCTGCTCGACCTGGACGGCATGCTCCAGGCCGCGGCCATGGGGGCGGGTATCCGCCACCAGCTTTTCAGCCGCGTCGTGCACGGCACCCGCAACGCCGTCCCGTGGCACGTCTACGAGGCCCGCCACCTGGCGGACTCGCAGACGTATCCGTGGGACAAGGCCGTGGCGGACTTCAACAACCAGCCCCGGGTGAACGCGATCCGGATGCACAACGCCGCCACGTACGGTGCCGGGCGGATCGCCCTGGCCGAGGTGGAGATGTACCAGGCCGGCTACATGGCCTACCAGCACTACAGCGCGCTGACCGCGGTCGCGGGAGACGCGCTGATCACCGTCGAGGGAGCGACGCTGGCCCCGGCCAGCGACGCCATGGCCGACCGGGTGACCTACCTCGAACAGGCCAACCGCCTGTTCGCCGCCCTCGACCCCGACCAGCGACTGCTTGCAGTCGCGCTCTGACCCCGCCGGGACAGGAAGGAGACAAGCCCTGATGGGTCGCGTCATGTTCCTGCTCGACGAGGTCGAGCGACTCGCCGACGCCTGCGTGCGCGCCCAGCGCCGCGAGGTACCCCCTCCGGTGCCACCGGCGCTGTGGGTCATGCACGACGAGTTCGGTCGGATCTATTTGACCGGCAACAGCATCTACGCGGGCGAGAACCATCGCCTGCGGCCTGTCACCTACAGCCTGCTGGGCTGGCAGGAGACTCCGGTGTTGGCCGGCGAGCTCACCGGCAGGCGGTACCGACGGCTGTATCCGGGCCGTCTCGGCGACATCCCGCTACACGAGCCGGAGCACCACCTGCTGCACCTCATCCAGTCCGGCGTGGACGCCGGCTGGCACACCTTCGTCGTCGATCACGTCGGCGACAGGGTCATCGCCGGTGTCGGCCGCGGGCGCTTCCACACCCCGCACTGACACCGCACCGAACCGATCGGGCCAGCAGCCGAACATCCCTGTACCCGAAGGATGCGCGCTGCTGCCCGGTCGGCTCCGGCCTTCATCCCCTGATGCGTTGCTCACCAGGAGGGATCCCCATTCACATCATCTCGGTCTTCCGGTTCCGGCTCGCCGACGCCTTGGAGCTGGCCGAACACGCCGTCGCCGCCCCGGCGCACACCACTACTTTGGTCGATGGTGAACCCGCCGGTCCGGCGCTGCTGCTCGTCGCCGATGACGACGGCGTGCGCCTGATGTCCAACGGCCTGCCGTCACCGCCGCCGACTGCGCACCAGCCGGCGGCCTGCTCCGTGCGGGCCGTGTTCGCCGAGCACGTCGGCCACAACCCGCCAGGCCATAGCGGCGGTGACCTGCTGGTCGCCCTGCCGCTGTGCCGGCCTGCCGCTCGGCTCGTCGAGGACCTTCGCGCCGCCGTCAGCCATGGCCGCACGGCCCTGGTCATCACCGTCGTCGACGGCAAGGTCGGCCTGTCCACCGTCACCGTGCCCACCACGTTCAACTCGCCGCACGTCGACTGACCTTGCCGGCCGCCCCTGGGCAGGGGCGCGGATGCGTCACCGGCCGGGCGAAACGGCCACCCTTTCCCTTCTTCCACGGCCGCCCGAGACCACATCCAGCGGGCAGCCGCGCTCCCGCCTGCCTCACAGAAGCCAACGGTGACCGGCCCCGGTTCACCGTCATCACCCTGTCTGAAAGGACTCAACGACGTGCCTCAACTTCCGATCTGTCCCGTCTGCGCCGAGCCAGTGGCGGACCAGCCAGCACAGAGCTGGACCGGCGGCTACCGCGGCGGCACCACCTCGTGGTGGCACCTCGCGGACAACACGCCGATCTGTCCGAACCCGGAGGGGATCCCCTCCCAGGTGGCGTTCGTCGAGGACGGTTTTCCCGCCGACAGCGCGAGCGGCGTCTGGATCGACGCGACGAGCGGTCTGTTCGCGATCGACGGCCCCTACGATCCCGCCCGCCTCGGCAGCGCCATCATCGCCGTCGAACACCTCACCCGCTGGCTGCACACCGCCACCGGCTCCTTCAGCGCGCTCCTGACGCTGCGCACGCCCTCTGACGTCGCCGTCCTGGTCGGGCACTTGCATCGCCTCGCGCGACTGCTGGCCCGGGTGCACGCCCAGACCGCCTCCCACCTGATCAACCAGGCCCGCCAGGCGCACTTCACCGGCCTCGACGACGACAGCGAGATGCGGCCGGAGGTCATTGACGCGGTCGACGACGTCGACGCGTGGCTGCAGGACGCCGCCGACCAGTGCGCCCAGTCGGCGCGGGCGACCGGCGTCGCCTGGTCCCAGATCCGAAGAGTCGCCGCCCTGACCACGGCCACATCCGGCGGACGAACGAACGAGCAGCCGTCCCCAGCGGTTGGCCCCGACGGTCAGAAAGGTACGCGATGAGCGGCGAGGGAACCCACAGTGGTGAAGCGGCTGTGCTGGTGGACCGCAGCTTCGGCGTGCGCGGCCAGAGCTACGACCTGTCCGAGATCCGCCGTACCGGGGCGGGTCACCTTCTGCGGGTCCGGATCCATCGCGATTCCTACCCGCAGCAGAGCTATGCCCGCGTCGAGGTCCTCACCCCGGCGATGACCTGGACCGACCTCGCCGACGAGCCCGCCGCTGCCTGGCACTCGGGCACGCCGTCCCGCAGCACCACGGCGACGCCGTTGGAGAACATCGCCGAGCGGCTCTTCCAGCGGGCCGCCGCGATCCTCCACACGGCGTAGGCCGACCGACTCCTCGGCATTCCACAAGCCGGTGCTCTTCGCTGACCACCGCACGTCGAGGACTGCGGTCCGCCACCTGCCCATCACACCGGGGCCAGGCGCCCCGTCCGTACGTCGACGGCGTCCCGAGATCCGGTCACCGCACTTGATCACGAGGCGCGGTCGAAGCGTGCATGAGTGCACGCCACACCCAGTAGATCGACCAGCAGTCCCCGGGAGGACAGATGGACAACAACACACCCGAGCAGGCCACCACGGCCAGCGCTCTCGACAAGGTCGCCGCCGCCCTGGCCACCCTCGGCGAGGAAACGGCCGCCGCGATCGCCACGCAGGCCGGCGTGGGGTACTCGACGGCCACCAAGCGACTGCGCGTCCTGGAGGAAGCCGGCCAGGCCGAACCCTTTCGCGCCGACGACGGCCGCACGCTCTGGCGGCACCTGACGAACACGACGAGCAGCACCGACAGCGACGACCGGCCAGCCGCTGACACCAACCCGCCCCACCCGCAGGCACCCGACAGCGGGGCGGACGACGCCCCTGAGCGGCCGGAGGAGCCCCCCGCACCGCCGCAGGACGCGGGCGCCACCGCCGCCGTGGGACAGGGCGACGAGACGGCCGGTGCCCAGCCCGACGACGGGCACCCGCCGGCATCGGACAACGACGCGGACCAGCCGACGTCGCAGAACCCGCCGGACAACACGGTGGAGGACGTCCCCACCGAGCCGGCCGAAGTCGGCAGCGAGGGCGACGACACGGCCACCCCAGCCGCTGAGGATGACGCGGTCGCCGTCGAGGCGGACTCCGATCACGTCCCGCAGCCGACGGCCGCCGGCCACCCCGCCCCAGCCGGGGGCCCGGCCGAGGTCCCGCCGGCGTCGAGTGGGAAGCCGCGCCGGCCGAAGGGCAGCCTGCGTGGGGCCATCCTCGACGTCCTGGAAGCCCATCCAGGCCAGTCGTTCAAGACCAGCCAGTTGTGCCTGGCGGTCGACACGGCCAACGAGGGCAGCGGCGCGGCGAAGGCCAGCGCGGGCGCGGTCGTCAACGCCGTGCACAAGCTCGTCGCCGCCGGGGTCGCGGTCCAGGTCGCCGAGAAACCGGCAACCTTCCGACTCGCTGCGAGAACCGACTAGCCCGTCCCCGCACCGTGGTAGCCCGGGGCGGGCGTCGAACTTGGCGGCTCACGCCCACCCCGGTGCTCCTTCACCGACAAGGAGCGATGTCGAGTGTCTCACCTGAATCTCTACCTCACGGCGGCCGGCGGAGTCCTCGCCGGTCTCGCCGCCGCGACGGCCCTGCTCATCTGGCAGCGGCGCATCATCCACCACCTCCGACAGGCGCTGGCCGAGCGCGAACGCGACCGGTCCCACTGGCGGCACCTGGCCACCCACAACGACACCACCGAGCTGCCGAACCGGCGGGCCCTACGAACCCACCTCGAGGCCACCTTCTGCCTCGGCGAGGCACTCGGACTGGTCCTGATCGACCTCGACCGGTTCAAGCAGGTCAACGACATCCACGGCCACGAACACGGCAACGATCTGCTGCGCGCGGTCGGGCGCCGGCTGCTCGCCCTCGGCCCGCCGGTGGCGTTGGCCACGCACCTGTCCGGCGACGAGTTCGCCCTCGTCGTGCACGGCGACGCGGGCGACGTCGAGGCCGCCGCCCAGGCGGCCCACCGCCGTCTCTCCGAGCGCCCCTACGACATCGCGGGCCAGCGGGTCATCGTCACCGCCAGCGTCGGCTACGCCGTCGCCACACCGGAGATGACGCCCCGCGACCTCCTGCACGCCGCGGACCAGGCCATGTACCTGGCCAAACGCACCCGCGGCGGGGCGCACGCCCACGACCCGGACCGCCACATGCGTGGCGATCCCGCGATCCGCTACCGCGACCTGCGGTGACCCCTCCCGACACCGCCGCCCGAACCCGACGACCGATCGGCCCTACCCGGCGGCTGAAGGCCGAGCAGCGTCGCTTCCCCCTCTGGCCTGTCTCGGCCGGCAGCCACACACCCGATCCCATAGGAGTAGCTGTGACCATCCGAACCCCCGACGAGATCGTGGCCCGGCTACGGGCCGTCCGCGCCGCCAGCACCGACATGTTCGGTTTCCGCGAGGAAGTGCTGCTCGAGGCGCTGGACTTCGCACACGCCCGCGAGTTCCTCCCGCCCGAGGTGACCGCGTCGCAGTGGGACCAGCGGCGGTGGCGCCGGCACAGCGACACCGACACGTACGCCCGCTGGTACCTCACCTTCGCCATCGACAAGATCCTCGACCATCGCGGCAACTCAGCCAGCCGCTCGGTGGAGAAACTGGCCGAGCTGGCCTGGCTGCTCGGCCGCGATGACCTCGCGTCGGCCGTGGATGAGGCGGACTACCCGATGTACGGGGCGCCCAAGGTCAAGACGTTCGCCGACGGGCTCGGCTGGCCGTTCATCGACGGGCTCGATGATCCCGACGTGCGGCAGATGCTCACGCGGATGGCCGCGGGCCTCGAGTGCGATCCGGGCGGCTGCACCCGGGGCTGCCGCGCCTGACGGCCGCCGCACCGCGACGCCGACCGGCAGCCCGCAGGCGGGGTGCCGCGCTGCCCGGCGTCGCGGTGACGCGTCCCGCCGACCAGCGCACACCCCTGGCCCTTCGACGCCTGCTGCGGTCGTCGGCCCGCCGGCATCGGGGGCTTGCGCGACATTCCCTGGCCGACGACTTGACCTCGATTAACAGATGAGCGTCGATCGAACGGGTCGTCGTCGAGCCCACGGTCAGGCATTACACCGCCGAGCCGGTCGGACGGTGACCCCTGCCCGCAACCCGATGGAAGGCCACCACGATGCGAGACCGGAGCCGAAACCGCCCGTCGCAGCGCGCGCTCCTACCGCGTGACGTCACCGACCCGCTGCTGTGGCGGCTGGCCGTCGACGTCCTCACCGCACACCAGCCCGGGCCGCAGGACCGGTGCGTCAACCTGCAGTGCGCCGGCCAGGTCGGGCCGTGTCCGCCCGCCCGGCGCGCGCAACAGGCGATGCGCGCGGCGCGCCGCGCGGCACCGCAGCCAGCACCAATGGCCGATCGCGCCCTCAGCCACGAACCCGCGCCACGGCGACCTGTCCGTGTCCCCGGCGGGTTCGTCGGCTGGTTCACCACCAGCCTTGCCGCCACCGCCACGCACCTGCGCTCACGGATCCCGCAGCGGCTACCACGCCGGGTTCCCGGCGCGGCCATCACCGCCGCACACGCCGCATAGCCCTCGCCGGACCGCAGACACCAACGCTGATCAGAAGGAGTCCCATGACCTTCCGTACCGAGAACACCCTCGCCGGTTACGCACGAGCCGCCGTCGCGATGAAGATCCGCATGCGCGAGTACTGCGCCAGCGCCGCCGGCGGCGAGTACCACCGCGCGTTCGTCGAGACCCGCTGGGCCGACGTCACCCCGGCCGGCGACGACGAGACCGATCCGAGCGCCAAGCTCGTCGACGTGCTCAACCGCGCCAACAGCGCCGTGTGGGCACACGGTGAGGCGTACGTCCTGGCACCCGCCATGACCGCCATCGTCGCCGCCGCGGCTGACGCTCTGGACCTCACCGGCGACCTGCTCACCGCCGACGCCGCCCCCACCGACGGCGGCGTGCTGTTCCTACCCGAGCCGATCTACCACCGCGCCCTGTCCGGTCAGGTCAGCGCGATCGCCGCGATCACCTGGACCACCCTGTCGTCACCCACCGGCGGGTCATGGCTGATCTGCGGCTGGGCGCAGCGCGACGACCCCGACGACCCCCACGCCGCCCGCATCCAGGACTACGCGCGACAGGATCCGACCCTGCTGTCCCGGCTGGGCCCCTACGTGCTCACCGACGTCGACGTGCTGCCCATCGCCACACCGGTGCCCGCCATCGATCGGCCGGAAATCGACGAGCCCGACCGCGACTGGGAGACCGCACCCGACGGCCGGTACGTCATCGCCGACGCCACCGCCCGCACCCGCGTGTGCGCGGCGATCGCCTACGCGTTCTGGCGCATCCAGGACCAGCCCATCGCCGTGGCCACCCCCGCGCCGCTGGACCGGGCCGCCCGCCGCCGCGCCGCACGCGCCCGCATCGCGCACGACACCCGCGTGGTGATGCTGCGACGCACCTCCGCGCTCACCGAACCCGCCGACGGGCCCACCAAGTGGCACTACCGGGTCCGGTTCGTCGTACGCGGCCACTGGCGCCGCCTCGTCGACCGACACGGGCAGGCCTACCGGATCTGGATCCACGCCCACCTCAAGGGCCCCGACGACGCACCTCTGCTGCACGGCGAGAAGGTCGCCGTCCTCGCACGCTAGCGGCCGCACCCCCGGGCATCGATGACCGCGCGGCCTGTCACGGCCGCGCGGTCATCGCTACGCCCGCCCTCCCGGCCACCCCACCCCCACAAGGAGGCACCCCGCATGTCCCGCTGTCCACCTCGCCCCGCCTTCCGACCCGACACGCGTGGCCGCGCCGCGTGTGCATCGGGTGGCCGCTACCTCGGCACCGATGGGAGATCGGGATGAGCCTGCGATCGCTGGTGTCACTCGTCGTCGCGGTCATCGCCGTGTTCATCCTCTGCGCCGGCGGCCTCGGCGGCCTGCTCGGCGGCAGCGCCGCCGCCGACTGCGTCCCCGCAACCACCACATCCGCCGCCCCGACGTCCCCGTTCGTCACGCCGACGGTGTGGCCGCCGGTGCACGGCTGGAACAGCGAACAGGTCGGCAACGCCGCCACGATCATCACCACCGGCGCCCGTCTCGCGGTCCCGGGCCGGGGCTGGGTCATCGCGGTCGCCACCGCCATGCAGGAAAGCGGCCTGCGTAACCTGCCCGGCGGCGACCGCGACTCGGTCGGGCTGTTCCAGCAGCGCCCCAGCCAAGGGTGGGGCAGCCCGGCCCAGCTGAAGGACCCCGTCTACGCCTCGGAGAAGTTCTTCCGCACGCTGGTCACGATCAGCGACTGGCAGGCCATGCCGCTCACCGACGCCGCCCAGGCCGTGCAGATCAGCGCCTACCCCGACGCCTACGCGAGGTGGGAAACCCCTGCCACCCGGTTGGTCGACGCGATCACCGCCGCCGGGTTACCCGCTGGTGTTCTCGCGTGCCCGGCTGTCGGACCGTGGACGCAGCCGGTGCTCGCCTCCGTCGGCTCGGGCTTCCGCAGCGCGGCCCGGCCCGGCCACGACGGCGTCGACCTGAGCGCGCCACGCGGAACGCTCATCCGCGCCGCGTCCGCCGGCACGGTCCGCACCATCCGATGCGACGCCGTGCACGCCGACACGGGCGCCGAGTGGGGCTGCGACCGCGACGGCGACCCCGTCCGCACCAGGGGCTGCGGCTGGTATGTCGACATCGACCACCCAGGTGGGCTGATGACCCGCTACTGCCACCTGGACCAGCCCCCGATGGTGACCGTCGGGCAGCCCGTCGCCGTAGGCCAGCCGATCGGCGTCGTCGGCTCCACCGGGCACAGCTCCGGCCCGCACCTGCACTACGAGGTGCACGTCAACAGCGCCGCCGGCCCGAACGGCGCGATCGACCCGGTGCCGTTCATGGCCGCGCAGGGTGCCCCGCTCGGCACCACCACGGCGACGGCAGCGCGTTCGCCACGGCACCTGTGACCACCGACCGAGCGGCGCGGTCACCTGTCAGATCCGCATCCGACCAGAGGAGGCACCACATGTCCCACCAGCACCCCGACCCGATCACACCTGGCCGCACGTACGGGCCGTGCCTGGTCGGCCGGCTCGACGACGAGCACATCGTCACGGCCGTATCCATCACCGACCGTGGCGACCCCCCGCACGTGCTGCCGCTGCTCCGAGGCCTTCTGGAAACCGTCGGCGGCGACATGCGGGTGATGACCGACCAGGTCATGACCCACGGCTGGACCTGTCTCGACCCGACCCACCGCCCGGCCGAAGCGGCGACATCGGCCGCGCCACCGCGGCTGCGTCTCGGGCTGCGCGAGGCCAGCGTGCCGCCGCACACCGAGTGGCTGTACCTGCTCGGCGATGGTGAACCGACCGTGCTGGTGTACGAGGCGACCGTGCACGGCACCTGGGCCCGGCACAGCCGCCACTGGCTGCCCGCGCCCACCGACGACCCGGCGCCGACCGGCCTCGGCATCGCCGGAGACCTCGCCACCGGACAGGGCGAGCACCAGTGGCGGCCCGCGACGATCGGGCTCGCCGGCCTGCACCACGTCTGGCAGGCCGAGATCTGCTGCACCGAATGGGCGCGGGGCGTCATCGTCGCCCGCCTCGACCAGAGGGTTCTGCGCGACGTCATCGACGTGACGCGGACGTGGAACGACGGGCGGCTGCCCGGGTCGGGCCTGCCGTCGCTGGCCCTTGTCGAGCACGTCCTGATCGTCCTGTGGTTCAACGGATCGGGCCACGAGCAGACGCTGCAGATCATGCCGGGAGGCCGGCTGCGGCCCGACGTGGCCGGGTCCGAGATGGCGCGGCGGATCCTGCCGGCCCTCGACGTGCACTACGTCATCGGCCAGCACGTCCTGCCCTGGACCCTGCCCGACGAAGAACGCCCCGGCTACCGGCCCGACGAGCTACGCAACGGCATCCCGCCGATCCGTGAGTGGGTCACCGAGGCCGCACTGCACACCGCCTACCCGCCTCTGCGCGGCTACCCGCTACCGCTGATCGCCGCCGCGCTGGCCGACCTCGCCGACAACGGCCCGGCCGGGCTGGCCAGCTACGCGCACCCGTACCAGGTCTGCCTGGTCGCCGGCGGCCACGCCCTCGTCGTCACCCCCACCGCCTGGGACGGCCGCTCCCACGTGCGGCTGCCCCGCCCACTGGGCGGCACCTGGACCGACGACCCGCTGGTCCCGGTCTTCAGCCCGTGGCAGGTCGCCACCCGCTGCGCGATCCTCCGCCGCCGCAACCACTAACCCACCCCCAACCCGGCACAAACATCAGAAGGAGAAAGTCATGCCTGATCAGGAACCCGACCCGCAACGTACGGGACCAGCCGACGCGACCACGTCGGACGAGCAGTTCGCCGGTGCGCGGCCCATCACGGCGCGGCCCGCCCGGGTCTCGCTGCGGCACAGCCCGCTGCACGTGCCCCATGACCGGCTCACCGTCACCAGCCTCGACGAGCGGGAAGCCCACCACGGCGTCGCGTTCACCGCCACGCTCTGCCTGGACGGCGCCGCCGTCGGCGTGATCCTCAACGAGGGCAACGGCGGGCAAACCTGGCTGCGGCACCACGACCCGACCCGGTTCAGCTGGCGTGACCTGCACGAGTTCGTGCGCGGGTGCCGCTACCGGCACCAGCACACCGACGAGGAGACGGTGCTGGACCGGCTGGTCACCGAGTACGACCTGGCCAGGCAACTCGCCGCCCTTCCACCGAACTGGACCATGGCCCGGACGGTGAACGCCGACGGCGACTTCTGCGGCGACATCGTCACCGTCGAATCGGACGCCCTCGACCTGTTCGACCGTCCCGGCGGGCGCGCCGGCCTGGCGATCTACCTCGCCGGGCTGACCACCGGCTCGTGCTGTGTCGGCTGGCAGGTGTGGCTGCGCGACGCCTGGCAGCGGGTGCCCGCCCTGATCGCCGCCGAATCGACCTACCGCCCCGGAGACGACCACGTCCGACCCGACGCATTCCATGGGTCCCAGGCCGAGATCGCGCGAAAGACACGCGACGCGCGTGAACGACGGGCCGCGTCGGCCCGCATGAGACTCACCGAGATGGTCGCGTGGCTGCGCGAGACGGCCTCCGACGAGTCGACCGTGCCGAGCCGTGACCAGCGCGACGAGCTGCTGCGCGTCGCCGACTGGATCGAGTCGGCCATCCCGATCCCGTACGAGCCGCACCCCGACCCGACGCCACCCCCATGCTCCGGCGAGCGGTGGTCGCGGGTGCTGGAGGCGGTACGCACGGCGGGCAGACGCGACGGTGAGCAGGCCGCCGCTTGGTGGGCGCAGCACACCATCGGCGGCCGTAGCCACGGCGACACGACCGCCGTCGCCCGAACCGTCGCCGCCGGCATCGACGCCGGCGACCCTGCCGTCCTCGACGCTCTGCCCGTCTTCGACGTCGCCGGCTACGACGCCGAGCGGTACCGCGTCCAGGCGCCCGACGACGCCCCGGACTGGGACAACCTGTCCGACGCCGAGCGGGCCGCCGCGATCGACGCCGCCCGCGACGGCTTCACCACCGCCGTCGAGCACACCGTGGCCAAGCACTGCGCGGCCTTACTCGACGACGGCACCGCACCCGCCCAGTAACGCACCCCTGCTGCCCGCCCGCCGGGCGGGCAGACCTTTCCAATCCCGTCGCCCCGGCCCCGTACGGGGCCGGGGCGAGGTTCATCAGCGACAAGGAGCAGCACGTGAGGAAACTCTGGTTCGACCTGCGCGCAACCCTGCGGCAGGCCGAAGACACCATCACCGGTCAGACAGAGCCGCTGGAGCCGTGGCTCGTCCTGGACGTCGACACCGCGCGGCTATGGTGCACCCCGTTCGACGCGCCACGTCCCCGCAGCACCCCGGTCGCGGCCACTCACACCGACGGCCCACCACCCGCCGCCGGGCCATGGCCGCTGCGCCGACAGCCCTTGACCACACCCGACACCGACGGCGGCATCCTGCAGCGGCTACGCGCCGCCGCGCGGCAGGGCCACCGGTGGCTCGTGGTCGAGACGTCGGCGCCCACGCGGCTGACGACCGCCGTCGCCTACGACACCGACACCCCCGCCCACCACGCGGTCTGGACCCCGGCCTGGCTCACCACCGGCGACCTCGGCCCCTACCCGGGGCAGACCGCCCACGGCTACCAGCACCACGGCCACCTCATCGCCCGCTTCCAGGCCGAAACGGTGCAGCGGATCGCCGCCGACACCAACGCCCGTACCCTCCGCCGCGGGTGGTGGGACGGAGACCTGCTGGTCCAACGCGGCCACGGCAGCGGCATGGAGATGTTCGTGGTCGGCGCACCCACCGCCGGCCTCGCCCCTGACTCGCTCGTCGTGCCGATCAGCGCCGACTCCGACGGCTGGTACCGGCTCGTCGGCGACCGGTGGCCGTGGCGGCAGGCCACCCCACCCGACCCGGACGATAGGTGCCACGGCAGCGGACCCGAGGTGTTCGCGCCCGACGGGCCGGACGGCATCAGGTGCACGGTATGCGCAGCGACCGGATACGACATCGCCTACCAGGAGCTGCCGTCAATGGCCGGGCACGGCACCGACACCACCATGTCGTGCCGGATCTGCGGCTCCTCGGACAGCCTCACCGAAGAGATCGGCTGGAACAGCCGCCGGGTGATCTGGCCGCCGCTCCTCGACCTCACGCCGACGGCCGACAGCAAGGCGGCCCGGCCATGATCGACGACGACTACGTCCCCGGCGAGGGCGACGTCATGCCCGCCAACTGGTGGCGCCTGCCCGAGCAGTGCGGACTCACGACACGCTTCCGCGCCAGCCGAATCCCCGGCCACCCGCTGATCGCCTTCGCCGTCGAGTTCACCTCCACGCTGCCCACCGCAGGTCCGCTGTACGTCGACCTGTACCGGTACACGGCCTGGGACACCACCTCGTCGGACAACCCCATCGAGCGGCAGATCTTCCAAACCCTCACCGACACGTTCCCCGGCATGTTCAGCGTCGTCGTGGGTGCCAGCGGACACGACGTGTGGCTGGCGCTGCGCCTGACCCGGCTCACCGACACGATCACCAACGCACTGATCGAGCACCACGACCACCACCAAACCCACCAGCGCGGCACCTCGACGTAGCGGCCACCCCCACCCCGGCTGTCCGGGCCGCCCGTCCCACACCGGCCACATTCCAGGGCCAGCCGCACCCTCTCGCCGCGCCTGTCCACCACACCCGCCCGGCCCTGACAGGTGCCGGCCTCACGAATGAAAGGACCAACACGATGGAAGACCGACCGTGGTCGCGGACCGAGGACATCCTGCCCTCGACCGGCGACCCGAACACCTCCACGGGTGCGCCCGCGGTACCAGCCGGCGGACGGCTGCTGTCGGCTGACGAGGCCGTCGACCTGCTGGTCAGCGGAGACCATCCCGACAGCCGCCTCGGCAGCGTCGCCGTCGACGCGACCCTGGTCGAAGCCCTCCGCGACGGACGGATCATCGCCTGCCTCCTCGTCAACGGCCAACTCGCCTTCACCCCCACACCCCACACCCCGGCCGCCCCCAGCACCCCGGCGGCACCGGACGAGGCACCCACCCCTCCCCGGGGCGCGACCGACAAATAGGGGACACCCGCGTGGCCGCATGCCGCCGGCCGACGTGCCGGCACACCCCGCCGGAAACGTTCGACGAGACCGGACCCGGGCCACCACGTTCCGGCCGTCGGAGACACCCGGCCCGCACCGCACTGCCCACTCACTGATCAAGGAGGCCCCATGCTTCATCCCCTCACCCAGCAAGGACTCACCGACCAGCTCCTCACCGCGGAGAGAATCCAGGAACACCACGGCTGGGATCTGGCACCGAACCTGCTGGCCCTGTTCCACCACCCCTGGTCCCCGCACCCCCACCTGGTCCACAGCGACTCCCCGGTCGACCCCGCCGTGTGGCACGACCTGCCCACCGGAGCTCAGGATCCGCGGCCCGCCGTGGCGCTGCACCACCTGGCCGACACGCTCGCCACCGCCCCGATGCGCACCTGGCTTCGCGACTGGCTGCACAAGGACGGCAGGGTCTGCCTCGGCTTCGCGCTGGTCTTCGAAGCCTGGATCGGCGCGGCCCACCCCACCTACCGACACGGCGACCTCGCCCAGGCGCCCCCGTCCGACCGCGTCGAGGCCCGGGTCGTCGCCGCCGCCGACATCGGCGGGCGGATCCACCGGATCATCCGGGTACGCGGCGCCCACACACCGACCGCCGACAGCTGGGCGGCGCCACCGCCACGGATCCGCGACACCCGCATCGCCACCGCACTGACCCGACTGGTGCAACTGGCCCACCGCCAGTAACACGCCGCCGACCGGGCAGCGGCCCTGACGCCGATCCCGTTTCCGACCGCGCCGCCGACCGGTAGGCGCCCGACCTGAGTACCGCTCCGCGTAGCCGAGCACGGCTACGCGCGCCCTTCCCGCCCGCTGTGGCCCACACCGCCGCCGCGCGCCCCGGGAAGGGGCGCGCGGCGGCCCCGTTTCGCCAAGGAGCATCCACATGCCACACCCGACCCACCCAACGCAGACCGGCCACCCGCCGACGGCAGAGCCACGCGACCACCACTTGAACGCCCCCGACGGCACGGGTATCGGTTGCACGCCGACCGCAGCCATCGTCGGAGGTGCCCGGTGACCACGCCCCCTCGCCCCAAGGCCAAGCCACGTCCCATCTTCGGCCCGGTCCTGGCCCTGCTCGCGGCCGAACCGCACCGCGCCTTCTCCCTCAGCGACCTGGGCAAGGAACTACCCGGACGCTCGTCCGGGGCGATCGGCTCCGTACTGAACCGCCTCGTCGACCGAGGCTGGGCGACCATGTCCGGCGGCTCACCACGCCGCTACACCATCACCAACGACGGCGTCGACGCGTTCACCACCGGAGCCGGCGCCAGCCGCGCCCCCAGAACCGCCGCCGCAACGCTCACGGCACCCACCCCGCCTGCCCCGGCCGGCCCGATTCCACCGCGTCCCGGCGCTGTCCTGCGCCCGAACGGAAGCTGGTACCTGCCCCGCCAACTCGGCGACGACACCGACGTCGAGGTGCTGCGCCGGCTACGCCGCGACAACATCGCGGTCCTGCTGTTCGGGCCGCCCGGCACCGGCAAGACCAGCCTCATCGAGGCCGCCTACCCCGACGCGATCACCGTCGCCGGCCACGGCGACACCACCGTCGAGGACCTCGTCGGCAACTACGTCCCGCTACCCGACGGCGGCTTCGAGTTCGCCTACGGCCCGCTCGTGAACGCCATGCGCGCCGGACGCGCCCTGTTCATCGACGACGCCACCCTCATCCCACCCCGCGTCCTCGCCGCCCTCTACCCGGCCATGGACGGCCGCGCCACCATCACCATCGCCGCCCACCACAACGAGACGGTGACCGCTGTCGACGGGTTCTTCGTCTGCGCCGGCCACAACCCCGGCGTCCACGGCGCCATTCTCACCGAAGCCCTCGCCTCCCGATTCGCCGTACACATCGAGGTCACCACCGACTTCGACCTCGCCCGCTCCCTCGGCGTGCCCCACGGCGCCATCGACGCGGCGATCGCCCTCAACCAACGGCTACGCAAGCACGAGATCGACTGGGCGCCGCAACTACGCGAACTACTGGCGTTCAAACGCATCACCGCCAGCCTTGGCCTCACCGCCGCGGTGGCGAACCTCGCCGCGATCGCCCCCGAACCCGACCGCCACGCGGTCGTCGAAGCCCTCCAGCGGGCCTACCGCGGCACCACGATCACCCCGCTCACCCTCGGCAAGCAGAAATAAGGCAGGCCGACATGACCAGTATCCCCGCGCACATGAGCACCGCCAGCCCCGCGCTTCCGGCCCCGGCCGCCTCACCCTGGGACCCGTGGTCAGCAGCCTGGACCACCCAGGCCGCGCTGCTGACCCGCCGACCCGACGCCCGCGTGACCGTGACCCCAGCCGCCGGCGGCCCCCCGGGACACAGCTACCCCGCCACCGCCACCATCCAGGTCGACGCCGACCTCATCGGCGACCCGACGATCGCCGACCCCCGCCGCCCCGCCCACCGATCGAAAGCCCCCGTCGCCTACGGCGTCCTGCTGCACGAATGCGCCCACGTCATCCACTCACACTGGAACCCACCACCATCGACGCCACCCGTCGTGCGGGAAGCCGCCCTCATGCTCGAGGAATCGCGCATCGAGAAACGCTACCGCGACACCCGCCCACGGGACCGACGCTGGCTACGCCGCGCCGTCACCAGCATCATCGACCCCACCGACACACCCACCGACACCCCATGGAGCGCCGCCTACGCCGCCGGACTCCTCCTCGCCCGCGTCGACGCGAAGATCCTCTACCCCGCCGACGTCCGCGCCCCACGGCGCGCCATCACCAAGGTCCTCGGCCGCAAGCTCCTCAAAGGACTACGCGCCATCTGGCGCGAAGCCCACACCGTCGGCGACACCGACACCACGGGCATGATCGGACTCGGGGAGCGGTGGTGCCGCCTGCTCGGCATCGACCCCACCACCACCCCGCAGCCACCCGCCGACGACGCGGCCACCAGCGCCATCGCGGCGGCCATCGCCGCCGCCATCGACGCCATCCGCGCCAACCCCGCCGACACGCCAACACCACCACCACCGCCGCCGGCAGGAGGTGGTGGACGTCGCGGCGACGGACCCGGCAGGTACGTCGCCACCGACATCCCCATCACCTGGGCCCAACGCCAACCCCGCGACACCGAACGGCAGGCCGCCACCCGACTCGCCGCCCTGCTACGCCGCGCCCGCCACCGCGAACCCGCCCGCACCCGACAACCGGCCAGCGCACCACCCGGACGGCTACGCACCCGCGCCGCGGTCACCCTCGCCGCCCAACGCGCCGCCGGCGCCATCCCCACCGCCCAGCCGTGGCAACGCACCACACGACGCCCCATCCCAGACCCCGAGCTGACCGTCGGCATCCTCATCGACGCGTCCGGCTCGATGGAGGCCTTCGCGAAACCCATGTCCTCCGCGGCGTGGATCCTCGCCCAGGCCGCCACCCGCGCCGGCGCCACCACCGCCACCCTCGCCTACGGCGACCAGGTCACCGTGCTCATCCCACCCGGAGCACGGCCCACCACCGTGCGCGACATGAACGCCGACGCCGGAACCGAACGGTTCGTCGAAGCCTGCGCCGAAGCCGACCGCCTCCTGCACCTGTCCACCCCCGGCACCGCCCGGCTACTCGTCGTCGTCTCCGACGGCCACTACACCAACCCCGACGAAAGCCAAGCCACCATCACCGCACTCCACCACACCGGCTGCGCGGTGCTGTGGCTCGCGCCCCACCACGACAGCTGGTCACCCCGGGTGTACGACAACACCACCACCGTCACCGTCGATGACCCCACCACCTGCGTCAACCTCATCGGCCAAGCCGCCATCACCGCCCTGGCCACGGCATAAGCACACCAGGTCGGCTCCCGACACACCGTCGGGAGCCGACCGTGCCCCCGTCACTCCACCGCGCCCGAGTCTCCACACACCCGGGCACCCGCGAATCGGAGAGCAAAATGCCCGACCACACGACGAACACGCCCGCCGGCCGCCCTGGCCACCAGGCGCGACCGGTAGTCGCCATCGACGTCGACGGCGTCCTCAACCCCGACCACCCACCCACCGCCCGCCGACTCGGCTACCACCCACACCACTACCACGGCCCCGACCCCCACGGCCGACAAGTCTCCGGCGTGCTCTGGCTGCACCCCGACCACGGCACCTGGCTGCGAGAACTCGCCCACCACGCCGACCTTGTCTGGTGCACCAGCTGGGGCCCCATCGCCGCCACCTGGATCGCACCGCGCCTCAACCTCCCCACCGACCTGCCGCTCATCGACACCCCCCACAGCGGCGTCCGATTCGGCCGCCAACTCAAACTCGCCGCCCTGTACCACGCCATCGGCACACGACCGGTGGCCGTCCTCGACGACGAATTCGGCGGCAGAGACCTCGCCGATGCCACCGAGCGCACCGACTCCGGCAGCGCCACCCTGCTCGTGCCCGTCGACAGCGTCACCGGCCTCCAACGACACCACATCGACGAGGTGCTTCGTTGGCTCGACGGGCTGGCCGCCGACACCACGCCGACGCATCCGCCGTCCGAGACCAGCGCCGAGCCGACAGCGGCCCACGCGGACGGCACGTCAGCGGTCAAGGCCCGGAACCTCAGCGTCGGCGATCCGGTACTACGCAAATCCCGACTGCTGTCCAGACAGTGCGACACGTGCATCTTCCGACCCGCCAACCTGATGCACCTGTCCAAAGGCCGCCTACGCGACCTGGTAGCCGAGACACGGCGGAACGAATCGTTCATCGTCTGCCACGACACCCTGCCCCACTATCGGTACCCGGACGCCGAGCCCGCAATCTGCCGGGGCTTCGCC
The DNA here is from genome assembly GCF_040643455.1 of Micromonospora sp. NPDC047134. Taxonomy (NCBI): domain Bacteria; kingdom Bacillati; phylum Actinomycetota; class Actinomycetes; order Micromonosporales; family Micromonosporaceae; genus Micromonospora; species Micromonospora sp. NPDC047134. The sequence continues at coordinate 27,468 of NZ_JBEYUI010000010.1, read as the reverse complement.
GACCGCTACTCCACCCAGGCATTGCAGATAATCGGACGGACGGCTCTTCGGGTTCATCGAGGTCGACCCACCCGGCCAGCATCCAGGCCTGGACGAGTGACGACGGTTCCCACGGGCAGGACGCGCTCCGGCTCGGCCATAGTCAAGACCCGAGGTGGGCTGAGCGCCGACCCGCTCAGCCCACCTGCGGGACTGACGAGCGAGAAGCCGGCCCTTCACTCGTTGCCGGCGGGGCGACGTACAGGGCCGCGCAGAGGTAGCCCCAGCTGCAAGTCCGCACCGAGCCGAGGTCGGCTTACGACCCGGCAACTGTCCCTCGGCCTGGCAGAGATGCAGGCCGATGACGTTAGCGTGATGGGGTGTTGCTTAGCCCAGCCGCTCACTCGGCGTGCGAATCTAGCCGATAAACGGACGTCCATGACTCGCCGTAGAGCTTGAGCTCAGCGTTGTTTAGCTCAAGATCGTCGGGTTGGCTGAGCCGCCACCAGTGAGACTGGGCCTGTCCGGGCTAAACTCTGCGCGCGAAGAATCTTTGGTGGGTGGGGTGGCGCATCATGGACTACACCGGTGCAGACGAGGTAAAGACGGCGCTGGGCATCGACAACTGGCGCAAGCTCAGCAAAGACCACGTCCTGCAGCTGGTAGCCATGATGCCCGATCTGGACAAGGACGTCCGGCTGGCGGTCCTCAAGCAGCTCCCCGAGCTGCAAAAGATCCTCGTCAAAGCCATGACCACCGTGCGAAAGATGCACGAGGGAACCCTCGCGTCCAACGACAAGAGCCAGGAGAACGACTACCGGGGGCGGCGGGAGGCCAGGGCGTCGATCATCGCTCAGCTCGAGCGCGACGACGTGGACCCGGAGACCCGCAGGCATTTGAACGACCTGCTCATGCGGCTCAGCGACAAGGACGCGGAGAAAGACTCTGAGAACAAGCGTTACTTGGATCGGTGGATGACCAAGGCGACGCTCGGTGCCACCGCCGCCGTTGTGCTGACCGGTGTAGCCATCGGCGGCAAAGTAGGACTTCAGCGCAAGCCATGACTCCCTGGGCTCCCACGGTCCATCGGTGCATCGTGCTGGCCACCATGAGCTGCAGACGCTGAGGCATTGGCCGTACCTGGCAAACGCATCGGGCTGCTCGAAAAGTGCACTCCAGCCGCCAGGAAGATCAACTTCTACAACTGCGGTCTGCGCCTGGATCGGTGCCATTACGGCCGCCTTAGTCATGCGCGCGGGGTCCCGTAGGCAATGCCACAATCGGGCATGACTACGCGGGTGAAGCGAGGACGGTTATGACCGGTATTGAGTTGATTGTGGCGGCGCTGGCCGGCGGGGCTACGGCAGGGCTCACCGGGGCCGCCGATACCGCGGTCCAGGATGCGTACGCTGCGTTGCGCGACTTGCTGCGGCGGAAGCTCTCCTCGCGCCGCGATGCCGAGCAGGTCCTCGACGCTCAGGTGCCCGAGCCGAGTGAGTTGTTGTCACGACTCGGGGACGACCTCGATGCGGTCGGCGCTGGCAACGACAGCCAGGTTCTCGTCGCTGCTCAGCGACTCCTAGGTCTGGTAGACCCGGGCGGCACCGCGTCCGGAAGGTACGCCTTGACTGCTCATGGGAAGACCGGCGACCTGCACATCACCACCAACTACGGCACGGCTGCGAGCACCATCACTGGCCCCGTCACGATCAGTTACGGTCAGCTTCCCATCCCCCCAGCCCAGCCGGGGCCGGCTTAGGGTCACCCATCCCCGGCAGCACCGTCGATCCTCGGAACTATGGCGTTTCGGCCAACACCATAGAGTCGCTTACCGTTCACGCTCCTCCCGCCGTCTCCTGGCCGCTGCGTGTCGGCATGGTGCCCCGTTTGGCCGATTGCTTTCAACCTCGTGCCGCCTATTCGTTCGACGAAGGCGGCGGCAATGCGTCAGGCACGCGGTTACTGTCAGGCTTGGGCGGTGTCGGTAAGACCCAGATGGCCATCGGCCTCGCCGAACAACTCATGACCGGAAACCAACTCGACCTATTAGTGTGGGTATCGGCGGCATCGAGGCAATCAATCCTGGCAGGTTATGGCCACGCTGCGGTCGACCTGCTGCTTCCTGGCGCCGACGGTAGCAACACCGGACAGGACGCAGCGCGTTTTCACGCCTGGCTGGCGACTACTAATCGCCGATGGCTCGTCGTGCTCGACGATTTATGCAATGCGGCAGACCTGAAGGGGCTCTGGCCGCCGAACTGCCCCACAGGCCGGGCTGTGGTAACCACTCGACTCCGCGGTTCGTCGGTCGGCGCCGTCGACCGTCGTCTGATACAGGTAGGCGTCTTCGTAGCCGATGAAGCGGCCGCCTACCTCACTGCCCGACTGGCCGAGCAGCCCGATCTCGCCGACGACCTCGAGGGTGTCGTCGCCGACCTAGGAAGTCATCCACTCGCGCTGGCCCAGGCTTCGGCTTTCATGATCGACGAAGGGCTTGCCTGCTCGGCATACCGGCAGTTGTTCGCCGACAAGCGCCAACGTCTCGACGACCTGGTGCCGGCAGAGCACGACCTCCCGGACGACTATCACCGCACGATCGCGGCAACCCTTGCTCTGTCCATAGATGCCGCCGACCGCTCCCGGCCGCTTGGCATGGCGAGTCCGCTGCTGGAGTTAGCGAGCGTTCTGGACTCCGCAGGCATCCCCAACTCGCTGTTCACCAGCGCGGCGGCACTCAACTGGTTGACATTCAGTCGCGATGTCAGCGAACGTGTCGATCCCGACCGAGTGCGTTCAGGGCTTAGGACCCTACACCGGCTCAGCGTCGTCACCGCTGGCACTGACAGCGTCATGGTTCATGCGCTAGTGCAGCGGGTGATTCGAGACGGGCTGACAGACGAGCGCATCGAGGATCTTTCCTGGGCCGCTGCCGATGCGCTTGTCGAAGCGTGGCCGCAGTTCGAACACGCCGAGCGCGACAGCGCACTGGTGAATATGCTCCGCGCAGGCGCGGCCGCGGTCCGCCGGCACGGCAGCGACTCCCTGCTTGAACCGGAGTCGCACCCGCTGATCTTCGTTTCCATCACCAGCATCGGTTCCTCCGGGAACGCGGCCGGCGCAGCCGAGGCTTTCGCCCAGGTTCTGGCCGAGCAGGAACGGATCCTCGGAGCCGAACACCCCGCGACGTTCGCGACTCGCAGCAACCTCGCACATTGGCAAGGCGAAACCGGTGATGTCTTCGGAGCCATCACGGCCTACGAAGGGCTACTCGCCGACCAGGTGCGGATTCTCGGCCCTTCAGACGAGCAAACACTTTCGACTCGCAGCAATCTCGCCTACCTGCAGGGCATCGCCGGAGACAAGGCCGGTGCGGTTGACGCTTTCGATCGGATATGGGCGGACCATGTGCGGCTGTTCGGCGCAGAGGCCCCCAAGACGTTGACGGCGCGCAGCAATATCCAACGATTTCGCGGTGAAGCCGGTGACCCCGCCGGGGCAGCGGATGCCTTCGCAAGGCTTCACGCCGACCGCATGCGTGTCCTCGGCCGAGACCACCCGCACACGCTGGTCGCGCGTCAGAGCCTCGCCAACTGGCGTGGACATGCAGGAGACGCGGCTGGCGCGGTGACAGAGCTGGAACAGGTACTCGACGACTTCCGCAGGGTGGTCGGCGCCGACCATCCCGACACCCTAGCCACCCGCGAGAACCTCGCATACTGGCGTGACAAGGCTGGCGATCGTGCAGGCGCCGCCGAAGCTTCTGAGCAGTTGCTCGAAGATCAACTGCGCGTACTCGGCCCGCGCCATCCCATTTCCCTCGCCACCCGCGGAAGGCTCGCGACTGGGCGATTTTCTATCGGCGACTTCGCCGGGGCAGCCCAAGCGTACGAGGATCTCATCGCCGACCAGGTGCGCGCGCTGGGCGAAGACCACCCGGAAACGCTGACGAACAAAGCAAACCTGGCGCTGATTCTGGCGATAGTCAGCGACGATCCCATCGAGGCATTGCAGCGGCTGCTAGCCGAGTGGATCCGTGTCGGAGCGCCTGACGAGCAGCGTACCGCCGTACGCGGAATTCTGTCCGTCGCTCGACGTATCGCCCGTGAAGCTCCGAAAGGTGGCGCGCACTTCAAGGACCGTCTTGCTAGCGCCCTGCGTTCTGCTCACGAGACTCGCGGTGGGAAAATGTGATTATTGGGTTTATAGGACTTCTCTCCCTACGTTATTGGCTTCCTCTTCTGCCGTGATCCGATGTGAAGCCGACCACCCTCAGCAATAGCGGAGCCAGTACGATGGGCAGTTTGCCGTGCGGTATTGAGCTTGTCCGAGGGGCGTCGTCGATTCTTCTGGCCGATTGAACTCTGCACCCTTCGGCGTAACAACCTGTGCATTCGGTCTCGTGCGTCGACGCGGGGTCGCGAGGGTGGCCATCCGCCGCAGGCCGGGGAGTGCCGCGCGGACCCTGGTTATCGTCGGGTTCGTTGCCTGGCGATGCCTGGTCGGCGGGGGTAGTCCGGTGGTAGGTACCGGTAGACCGACCGCAGGGACTTGCCGATTTTTTGGGCCAGCAGTTCGGGGTCCAGGTTTGGTTCTCGGCGCAGCCAGTATGCCACTGCTTCTGCGGTCGTCTTGGGCACCTGCGGGTGTCCGCCGTCGTCTGCCTCGCTGCCTGCCGTCTGGTTGTTGTCGGTGTTGTCGTCGCTAGGCGTGTTCGCGACGGCCGGGTTCGAGGTGGTTGGTCTTGGTCCATCCGACGGCGGCACGGTGTGGGCCAGGATCGAGTCGAGGGTGTGGGCGGGCTGCTGTGGGTCGTCGTTCGGAGCGGGACCGGCGTGGCGCGTGGGTGGTTCTGGCTTCTGCCGGCCATCACGCTGGGTGTCTGCCTCGGGCTGGATGGGTGCCGAGGACCGGATGGGTTCAGGTGCCCGGGTTGCCTCGGTGAGGTTGTTTCGCCTGTGCCAGCGACGGAGCCGAGGGGCACGTTGGGCCGTGACGATGCGTTCTGGGGCGAGGTCGGCGGCGAGCAGTGTGGTCAGCCCGTGGTAGTCGGCGGTGGCGGCGAGGCGTGCGGCGATCTCGTCGAGGTCGTACACCCGTACGGCGATATCGGCGATGCTCGGGTCTACGGCAGCGCGGATCCTGCGGTGCAGCACGGTGGCGATTGCGGCGTCGCGGCGGCGGCGGGCGGTCACGGTTCGAGCCGCGTCTAGGGATTCGTACAGGTCGAGGCCGCCGGCCTTGGCGATCGCGCGTGCCCGTGTGGTGAGCAGGGGGTGGCGGATCCAGTGGGCGAGCACCTCGTACGCGGGCGGGGTGGGTGGCAGGTTCCCGGTGGCGCGGAGCCGGTCGCGGCGTTGGTTGCCGGCGTGCATGAGCCACACGAGGTAGCCGAGGGCGGACATGCCGGCGTAGAAGCCGCCGACGAGGTGATCGGGATGGGCAACCCAGTTGAAGGCCACCGCTGCGGCGGCGATGGTGGCGGACAGCAGGCGTGAGGCGGTGGCTCGCTCGCCGAGTCGGCGTCGTACGTCGGCGTTGGCCATCACCACGACGCCGCCGAGTTCGAGTGCCGCGACGGCCGGGACCGCGACGAGCATCGGTACGTCCAGGCTTTGGACTGCGCCGGTGGCCTGTCCGACGAGGGCGACCAGCAGCACCAGTAGGTAGAAGGCCTGGCGCATCCGGGTGGTGCGCCGTACGGCGGCGGCCAGGTCGTCGTCGAGCGCGCCGCGGGTCAACGGGCCGCCGCCGTGGCTCGCCGCCGTCCGGCGGCGGATGCCCGCCCCGCTATGGCCGTTGGTGGTCGTCGCTGTCGCCGCCGCTACGGCGTCCCCACGGTCGTTGTGCGACAGGTGCGTGTCGGCGTCGCCGGTTGGGGTGGGCTGGTCGGACGGTCCGTCGTGGGGTGCTGCGGATGCTGCCGGGGTGTGCGGTGTCATCGGCGTCCTCTCCCGTCGCGCGGCGCGGCGGCGGGGCGTCGCGGCGGGCTGGCGGTGAGCTGGTCGGCGAGGTCGGTCGTGTCCCTGCTCGGCGTGGCGTCGATCTCTTCCAGTCGGCGGGTGAGGGTGTGCCGTAGAGCGTGGATCTCGTTGTGGTGGCCCAGTGCGGCGTGGGCGCGCATCGCCTGCTGGTAGACGGCCTCGGTGTACGGGGCGTGGCGGATGGCCGCTTCCAATACGATGACGGCCTCTGCGGGGTCGCGGGTTTCGTCGGCGAGGGCGAGGTGGGCGTCGAGGGCCTGCCGGCGGATGCTTTCGCGGTGGACCTCGATCCATTCGTAGTCGAAGCCCTCGGCGAGATTGCCTCGGTAGACGGCGACCGCGGTGCGCAGCGCCGTGAGCCGGGTCGTGGCGTCGGTGGCCCGTTCGGCGTCGCGCAGCGCGGTACGCATCCGCCAGAGGTCGACGTCGAGCGTTTCCCGGTTGAGGGTGTATCGGCGTCCGGGGTGGGTGAGGTAGCTCGCGGGTCCGCCGGTGCGGGTGAGGGTTTTGCGTAGCGCGGAGACGTAGGTGTGCAGGCGGTGTGGGGCTTTCGATCGTGGGGCGTCGGGCAGCAGGTCGTCGAGGATCGCGTCCGCGGTGGCGTCGCCGTCGTGAACGATCAGGTAGACGAGTAGTTCGAGGGACTTGGCGCGTAGCGGCACCGTGGTGTCCATGTCGACGATGCGCGCGTCGCCCAGAGTCCGCACCGTGACGCGCCGAGGCGGTAGGTCGTCGCTTCGTGGCCCGTCTTGTGGGTGGTGTCGCGTGTGCGTGCCGGGCGGGAGGGTGTCAGGGGTCGGGGTGTCAGCTGGCATTGGCGGCAGTTTGTCGCCGGCGGGCGTTGGTTTGTCGGGGTCGTTGGGTTCGTGCTGGTCGGTGTGGTCAGCGTCGCCGATGGCGTTCGGGGCCGGCTGCGGTGTGGTGGGTGGCGCTGGTGTCGAGGCGGGGCGTTCGCCGGTGTGCGCTTCGGCGAGTGTAGTGATCAGGTCGATCGTCTCGGTCGGGGTGAGTACGGCCAGTCGGCCCAGGTCGGCGGGGTGGCTGCCGTGGCGGGTCGGCCCGTCCGCAGGCCTGCTGGTGGTGCCGTCGGAGTCGACGGTGACGGTGTCGCCGTCGGGCCAGGGGCCGAGGAGGATGCCGTGGATGTCGAGGCGTTGTCCTTGCGTCAGGAGAGCGGCGATCCGGGTGCGTTCGTGGCGGGCTGCCGCGTGGGCGATGAGCAGGATGGGCGGCTGCGGCTGCTCGTGCTCGGCGGTACGGTGCAGGTCGGCGAGGGTGTCGACTTCGTGTTGGTAGACGAGGCGGCTACGGCGCAGGGTCTGTGTTTCGAGGATCTCCAGGGCGTCGTCGAGTCCTGCGGTGATGGTGAGGCGGGCGGTGGCGGGTAGGACGACGGCCGCGCCGAGCAGGCTGGCCATGGTCGCCGCGGGAATGATCACCTGGCTGCGGCTGGTGGGGTCGTTGCTGTTACCGGCGGCCAGGGCGGCGCAGAGGAATCCCCGCCCGGCGGCGTCGGCGCCGGGGCCGGTCAGTCCGAGGCCGGCGGGTGGCCACACCTCGCCCAGCGCGTTGTCCTGCGCCGGCACCACCGGAACCGGCGGGTATGGCTCGGGTCCGTCGGCGGGGTCAGGGCCAGTGGCGCGCGAGTCTTCGGCCGTGTCGTCGATCGCGGGTAGTTCGTCCTCGGGGCGGGTCTTGACCGGGCCGGTGATGTCGTCGATGTCGAGGTCGTCGGTGGTCTCGGTCGTCGGTTGGCGCAGGGCCCGCCGTACGCGTGTGACGATCGCGGGCATTGGTGTGAGGTCGGGATCGCCTGATCGGCTGTGCACGCCGGCTGGCAGTGGTTGGTATCGGCGGCGACGCCGCGCCCAGACCAGGCTGGCGGCTGCCGCGATCGCGGCAGCCAGACCGAGGTCCAGCCAACTCCCCGTTCCCAACGTGATGCCCTCAGGGGAACCTGACTCGGCCGACGGGCTCGTGGCCGGTGGCGTTCCGGTGCCCTGGTCGCTCGGCGTCGCGGCGCTGTCGGACGGCGCGGAGGTGGTCTTGGCAGCGGGGTCGTGGGCTGGGCTCGGCGGCGTATCGCTGCCATCCGGGGTGGCCGGTGCGGGCGGTTTCTGCGTACGGGGTGGGTCTGGCTCAGGCTCCGCCGCAGGCGCGGGTGGCGTCGCGGCTGGTGGGACCGCGTCCGTGGGAAGGTCGAGGGTCCAGCCGGGGTAGATCAGGTCGGGGTCGGTGAAGGTGCCCCCGACCGTGCCGAAACGGGTGCCGCGGTTGAGTTCCCAGATCTCGGGCCAGCGGTCGGGGTCACCGAGCCACTGCTGGGCGATCGCGGAGAGGGTGTCGCCGTCACGGACCACGCAGGTGTAGGCCGGCGCGGACGATGTCCTGTCGGCGCGGCTATCCGCCGGCCGCGTCATCGACGGCGTTCCGTGCGCCGAGGCAGAGGCGCCGGTGAGAACGGACGGGTCGTGGCCAGCGGCGGTGACGTTCAGGCCGTCGTCACCGGCTGGCCGGCCGGTGTCCGCCGCTGACGCGCCGTCGGCGACGGTGCGGCTCGGCGTGGACCGGTTGGTGGCCGGCTGCGCGTCGTCGCGTGGCGTGATGTCGAGCGGAGTGTCGGTCGTGGACGTGGCGTGGGCGGCGGCGGGCAGGGCGGCGGAGGTGACGGCGGTGGCTCCGAGCAGCGCCGCCGCGAGACCCTGCATCGGTCCCGGTACGCGCAGCGCGATGCGCCACCTGAGCCGCGCCGCGACGACCCTGTGTAGGTGGCGGGTGACAGTGGTGGCGAGCATGGCCCACAGCAGCCAGGCGCTGGCCTGCAGCAGTGTGGTGAGGAAGCCGGTGGTCAGGGGCTGGTGCAGCCAGGCGCGCAGCTCGCTGTTGGACGGCATCGTGGGCGCCGACCAGCCCGCCAGGTACAGCAGCACCAGTGGTGCCGCCGCGAGCACCAGCGCGGCGACGCCCGCTGTCGAAACCGGTGGCTTCACACTGCCCTCCCCGCATCGTCCATCGGCGGCCACTGATATGGCCGCGCCACCGAACGTAGGAGAAGGACGGGCAGTTGAGAGGGTGTGAGGTGCTAACAGAACCTCACACGACCTCACACAACCTTACAAACGCAGGTCAGGCCCGGTGCCGCCGTGCCGTCGTCGTCGGGTCGGTTCCGCTGCCGGTGGCCCGTTGCGGTGGCGGGCAACAGGCCGCAACGTCACCGTGCCGGGTGCTGCCGGCCGCCCGGTGCCGCTCGTTGACGCGGTCGGGCCAGCCGGCCGATCCGGTGTGAGGACCAGCTGGTGCGTGCGGAACAGCAGTAGGCGGTGGTGGTCAGGCGCCGGGGCGTATGAGCGCGGTGTCGTCGAGGTGTAGGCCGGCGGTGGTGAGGCGGCGCGTGTAGCGGTCGGACAGTTCGGCGGCGGCCGTGTGCTCGCCCAGGTCGGTGAGGATGCGGGCGGCGCGCTGGTGCAGGTCGGCGTTGTACGGGTCGACGCGGATGCCGTCCTGCAGATAGGCCAGGGCCTGCCGGGGGTCGGGCGCGGCGGCGGCGAGGGCGGTGTAGGCGTCGAGCACGTGGCGGCGGGCGGTTTCGCGGTGTGGGTCGAGCCATGCCCAGGTGTGTCCGGCGGCGAGGTCGCCGGTGTAGGCGTCGATGACCGCCCGCCAGGCCGCGGCAGCGTCGGTGAGGGCAGCCGCGGCGTGGTCGACCACGGCCCGCAGGCGCCACAGGTCGACATCGACGTGGTCGGGATGCAGACGGTAACGGTTCCCGGCGCGGTCGACGACGTGCAGGCCGGTGGTGGCGTGCACGACGGTGCGCAGCTCGCTGAGGGTGGTGTAGAGACGTCCGGTGAGCCGGTGAGCGGGCAGTCCGGGCCAGAGGGCTTCGGCCATGAGATGGCTGTCGACGCCGTCGGGGTGCACGGCGAGGAAGACCAGGGCCTGGCGTGCCGCGGTGCGCCGCAAGGCCAGGACGGTGCCGTCGACGAGCAGCGTCGGCTCACCCAGAACGCGCACCCGCAACCGCCGGCCGAGTTCGACGCCGTCGTGCCGCGGGGCCGCCTGGCGCGGAATCCGAGCCTGCGGCGCGGAGTGTGTCGGGGTGTCGGGTGCCGGTGGGTGCAGGTGGCCGGTGACCGTGAGCAGGTCCGTGGTGGCGACGGCGTCGAGCACGCACACCCGCCCTCCGGCGGCCGCCGCGTCGGAAGCGTGGGTGTGGCCGTCGGCGGCGACGTGCCACGTCGTCGCGTGCGGCCATCCGGCCAGCACGACCACGGTCGCCACCCGGGGAAGAGCGTCAGCGAGCATGCCCTCGGGTGGCTGGTCGAGGATCAGCACCGGCAGCCGCCCGCCATCGACCCCACCCGGTGCGGTCGCGGTGTCAGGGGCGGTCAGCAGGGTCGTGGCGTGTGCGGCGCTGTCGGCGATCCGTAACCCCGCCCCGGGCTGCAGGCGTGCGGCGGCCGGCCCTAACAGCATGTCCAACGCGCGGCGGGTGATCAGCAGCCCCGTCGTGCTCTGCCGCATCCTGCTGAGGAGAACGGTGATCAGCAGTCCGCGGGCGGCGTCCAGCGCCCCCGGGCCCGTCAGCCCCACCCTGGTGGGCGGGAATCCGATGACCGGTACTCCGGCCGCCGCCTGCGCGGGCGGCGACGTGGAATGGTGGGAGGTGGTGGCCTGGATGGCCGCCACGGTGGCCGGTAGCGGCGCCAGATCGCCTGCGCCCTCGTCGTAGCGTCGCGGGTGGGTCGGGAGGTAGACGCGGCGGCGGCGCAGCCACACCAACCCCGCCGCGACGCTCACCTGCTCGGCGAGGCTATGCGGCAACCACCCGCCGGACACCGCGACCCCGTCCACGGTGCCACGCCGCTCCACGTCGTCGCGGACGGTGTCGGTGGCGCTGGTCGTCGTCCCTTCGCCGTCGACGCCGACGGCGGAGGTGGCCGGGGTGGCGATGGTCAGGGCGGCGGCGCCGGCCATGCCGGTGGCGGTGGCCTGCCACGGGGTGGGCAGCGGCAGGCGGCGGAGCCACCGCACCCCCGCCCACAGGCGTTGAACGGTGCGAACGGTGACGATGTAGGCGACGAACGCCCACAACAGCCAGGCCAGCACCCCCACCATCATGATCAGGCTCTGGTCGGTCAGCGGCTCACGTACCCACTGCCAGAACGCCGCACGCGCGCCACCGGCCGACGGCCAACCCACCACCCGCACGAGCAGCAGCGGCGGGCCGGCCAGCAGCACCGCGGCCAACAGCAGCGACGCGACCTGCCGCAGCCACCGCACTCTCACTCACCCCCTACCCGGAACCTGCCTCACACACCTGTTGGACCAGATGGCAGTTGGTGGGTTCCTCGAGGGCGGGCGGACGCAATTGTCGAGTAAAGGATGCGGGTCCACAGACGACGCAGCCACCACACGGTGACCGCGACGACGTAAAGGGAGGCGACGGTCCCGGTGTTGTACTTGTCAACCAGCGTGGCGGTGAGAATCGCAAACGGAAGGCCCATCACCAGCCGCAACCACAGGCCCGACACCAAAGCCGTGATCACCCCGACACCGATCAGCAAGCCACCGACGCGCCCTCCGAACCCCAACCACAGCTCCATGTGCGCCGGATATCTATCGGGCATCGACCACTGGACCAACATCATTCCCACCGTGGCCGTCACCACTGAGGAGACCGGAAACGCCAGGAACTCCGACCAGCCACCACGCGGGGTACGCCACTGACGAAACGCGATCAGCGCCAGCACCGCCGCGACCAGCAGGATCGGTACGACCGGCACGACAGTCCACCGCAGGAACGCCCCCAGCTCGGTGCCGATGTACTGGGAACCCACCACGGCGTACATACCGGTGATGGCGACACCGAGCCAAGCAGCGGTCAGGACGCCAGTGGCGACCTGCGCCCCCGGCGACAACGGCACCCCACTATCGGTACGAGACGCCAGCGCCGAGCCCAGCACGGTGCCGGCAGCCAGACAGGCGAGCACGGCGAACACCGACGCCATCGCCAACTCGCCCCAGTTGAGAAACGCCCAGGGCCGCATCTGCCCGGAATGCCACGTCGGGGTGAACAGCATGTGCGACACCAACGCCAACGACGCGAACCCCGGCACCCCGATCGCGGCGGCCCGCCAGATCGTCGGCAGCGGCTCCTCCACCACCGACCCCGGCGCCTGTCCGGCGTCCAGACCGCCAGCGTCGGCCGCCCCTCGGGCCGCCGCGAGCAGCGGATCCGGCACCAACAACGGCCGCAGCCCGGTCTCGGCCACTAGGACATCGGCAACCAGGGGCATCTGCGCCGTACCGCCGACACACCACAACCCCACGACCGCCGCCGGAGCGACTTCGGCGGCGTCGACCGCGTCCCGTACCAGCCCCGCCGCCCGCACGATCACCGGGCGGGCCGCCTGCTCCAACACCAGATGGTTGAGCACCACCGCCGGCCCGGACGGCACGGGCACCGTCACGGCCGGGTGCCCCGCCAGGGCGTGCTTCGCCGTGCGGACGCTCGCCGCCAGCGCCCACCCGTCCCCCGCGGGCATTCCTGCAGGGGCTAGGGCGGCGGTCATCGCGGCGTCGATGGCGTCACCGCCGGCGTCCGGGTCGGCGAGGGTGGACAACACCTCGAAACCGACCGAGCTGCGCCGCAGCACGCTGACCTCGGCGCCGCCGCCCAAGTCGCATATGACCACCACGGAACCCACCGGTAGCTGCACACCCCCGGCGAGCGCATGCGAGGCCACCGCCACCGGCGCCTCCACCAGCTGCGGTTGAGGCAGCCCGGCGCGGTGGGCGGCGTGGCGTAGCCAGGTGCGTCGCCGCGGCCCCCATCCCGCCGGCACGACCAACCGCACGTCTTCCGCTGGAGCGCCGGCCACCCGGCGGGCCTCGTCGACGACCCGCCGCAGGGTCGCCGCCACCAGATCCGCCGGGGCGACCTGCTCACCGGCCACGCTCACCTGCTCGTCGCCGGGACGCCGGGGGTGGGGAACGAACCGCTGCGGATCGGTAGCGGCCGCCCGCCACGCCCGCTGCCCCGTCACCACCGACTTGTCGGCGGCGACGAGCACGGCGCTGGGCAGCCCGGGCTCACCGTCGAACAGCAGCGGCGACCACGACCCGTCCGGCCACGCCAGCACCGCCGTCGTCGTGGCGCTTCCACAGTCGATCGCCAGCCGCGCCTGCCCCGGTCGCATACCCGACAGTCAAACATGAGGATCACATTCACGTCACTCCTCACTTACAGCCCGCAGCCTATGTAGGCGTGAAGACGACCGGGATGCGCCCGCCCTACTACCTGCCGAGGGGCAGAGCCTGCTGTTGTCGGGCGCTTCACGCCCTCGAACTTCACTCAACATGACATCGGCAGGTATCGGTCTGGCCAGTTTGGGTGACGCTGCCGGACGTCCGTTATCCGATCATGAAATGCTCGGGATTGTTCGATTTTCCGAACTGTTCCGTACACTCTCCTCTACCGCCGCGAGAGTCGTTGGCCTACCATGCCCGCATGGGAACGTCATTCGAGGATGCGCTAGCAGCCGCTCGCGCCGAGAAGGTTCACGAAGACCGAAAGGAGGTTGAGGCAAAGGCAAGGGAGATGGCAATTGAGATTGCATGGAATCGCGATCTCCAAGCAGCCACTGCAGGGGCGAGGAAGTTAGTAGCGGACGTAGAGGCCGCCATCGCCGCACTGCGAGGTTTCGCTCCGGGTGGTAAAACCTTCTACCTGGGCGCATCCGAATACCTTCCCAACGTGTACGGTCACGGTTCATGGCCTAGCAAGCCGAGACTAACGAGCTTCGGCATTCTATGGTCTAAGGCATTTGTTGTTGACGGTTGGCAGATCGGCGAAATTCGAGTTCCGCTAGTTGGTGATGCCACCATAATGGTCCGCGGCGACAATGCGTTAGGGGCGGCGTGGGGGCCGAACTGGAACAGCCGCAACGTGCGCGAGATGCCTCTACGGGAGTTCATGGCATGCGGCGGATACCGCCACTACAAACCCGTTTTCGATTACGATGCGCGAACTCCCAGCGGCAGCAAGGAGATCAGAACTCTGGCTGACAAGGTCGCCGCTGAATTCATTACCCAGGCAGCAACTACGGTAGCGGAATTCGAGAGGCGAGCACGTAAGGGTGAACCCCTCTACCAGCCCCGAAGTCGATGACTTTGCCAATTTGGCCAATTGGTGTTGCCGCGCATGATAGCGACACTCCGCGAGGCGCACCAAGCGCTGCCCACCATCCCGGTTCCAGGTACAGCACGAAGTGCCAGGCTCAGGCTCTCGCCTGCCGAGCAAGTTGTTGATCCGATTACCTTCCTCGGGCGCAAGGCGACCTTCGGGTAGATCGACGCCGAGTGTCTTGGGCCAGTCCGATGGCATGGGTGTCCATTTGTATTCTGACCGACGCTGACACCCGTACTCTGATCAGCACCGCAAGCCGACGCTATTACGCCGACGCGGCCCTTGCCGCGTGGGGCCTGCTCTGCCTGCCTTGGGCAATACGTTGGTGGCCCGCCGCCGTAATCGCTATGGCGGCCCTGACTCTCGGATACCGGCGGGCCCGCGCCAGCAGTGCGGTGCTGACAACTCTCATCGAGGCCATCGTCGCGCGGCTAGCCTGCGGTGACGGATAGGTGGCTGCGACTGCACCGGCGGCTCGCGGCCGACGGCGGCATCCTGCGCGACGAGCTGGCGCTGCTGCGCGACCGCGCCGGGATCCCGTCCACCGTCGGCCTGCTGCGGGTCCTGGACGTCGTGCTGTGGATGCACCACCGTCCCGCTCATCTTCGGACCGGCCCCTGTCCCGGGTTCGGCAGCGTCGCCCTGGACTGACGACCGCCGGCGGGCCGACCGCCCGTCGTCACGGGACGCGCGCGCCGCACCAGAATGACAATTCTGGGCGCACCGACCTGTTGAACAAGGGCGAGCCTCTGGGCGAGCTCGTGGGTGTGACGCCGCCGTTGCCACTGAGGGGTTGTCGGCGCGTGACTTGGCAAGACGGGGTGCCAACATGTTTGATGGGACCAGCCCGGCTGCAGGGAACCACGTGGGGCTTCTTTCTTGCTGTGGCGGCGGTAGGGTACTAGGGATGGTTGTGGACGAACGTTCTAGTCGCAGTGCCCAGGAGGGAAGCGACGACGATCCTCTGACCAGCGTTGAGTTGTTCACTGGCACTGGAGGGCTCGCTGAGGGGCTGCATCTAGCAGGTTTTCGCCACCTTCTGGCCGTTGAGTCCTATCACCGAGCCTGCGAGTCTCTCCGATATAACCGAGCGGTAGATTGCACGGATCCTGCCACCGCTGCCGAGTCGGTACCGACCGCCAACAGTCCGTGGCCGCTTTATGAGGGCAAAGTCCAGGATGTAAAGTTCTATCCTTTCTCCGGCAAAGTTCATGTTCTCGCCGGCGGAGTCCCATGCCAGCCTTGGAGCATTGCCGGCAAAGCCCAGGACATCGAGGAGAAGATCGGCGGGGAGCGCAACCTCTGGCCGGAGATGTTCCGCGCCGCCCACGAGGCTCGCCCCGACGTCGTCATCGCCGAGAACGTGATCGGCCTAATGCGTCCATCGTTCAAGGATTACTACGAGTACATCCTCGATGGCCTTCGCATACCCCACGAGGAACGTCTCGAAGGCGAGCACTGGCGGCACCATCACGAACGCCTACGCAAGCGAATCAAGGCAAAGGACGTCCCTGACGAGGATCGCTACATAGTGAAGGGCGTGCCGCTCAACGCCGCCGACTACGGCGTTCCCCAACTGAGGAAGCGCCTTTTCATCGTCGCATTCAGGGCTAGCCTGAACGTGGAATGGGTCCCGCCAGAGCCGACTCATAGCCGCTCAAGTCTAATCCGAGAACTTCTTAACGGCGAATATTGGGAAAGGCATGGGGTTGCTCCTCGCAAGGAACTGACCGAGTCCTTGACGGAGATGCTGCCCGACGACAAGGCACCATGGCGGACCGTACGGGACGGGATCAAGGGCCTTGACGAGCCCGCGCTGGATCGGAAGCACGCCGGCGGCCCACTGCATCACGTGGGATGGCCCGGGGCGAGGATGTATCGGGGCCATCATCCCAGCGATCTCGACTTGCCCTCGAAGACGATCAAGGCTGGTGTCCACGGGGTCGCAGGCGGTGAGCTGACCGTCATCGACCGGCTGGGGCGTTACCGATACTTGACTGTTCGGGAGGTGGCACGGTTGATGACCTTTGACGACAAGTGGAAGCTTGACGGTTCGCGGGGTCCGCAGATGCGCCAGTTGGGCAACGCGGTGCCCGTGGACTTGGCGAGGGTCGTAGGTGAATCCGTGCGGGCTCAGTTGAGGCCAAAAGGGGTGACGAAACGGACTTCGCAACTGTGATGGGGCTCGACGCTAGCTCGCTGCCGTCGCCAGCAGCATCGTCAGATGCGATCGCACGGGTGATGCGCGGAAATCGTGGTCGCGATACCCGACCGGAGATGCGTGTTCGTCGCGCGGTCTGGTCGATGGGCATGCGCTACCGTGTGGGCATCCGCCCCATACCGTCGTTGCGACGTACTGCGGACCTGGTCTTTACGCGGGCGAGGGTCGCGGTGTTCGTAGATGGCTGTTATTGGCATGGCTGTCCGGCGCATTACCGCCCCGCGCGGCTTAACGCGGAATTCTGGGCGTCGAAGATCGAGGGCAATCGTAGGCGAGACGTCGAGACAGATCTCCGGTTGCGTGAGGCGGGGTGGACGGTCCTGCGGATCTGGGAACATGAGGGGGCTGCGGTCGCGGCTGACAGGGTGCGGGCCGCAGTCGCAACGGCCCGCGCCCTGGTCGAATCCTCTTTAGCTCACTAGCCTGAGGTAGCCGTGTGGGCCGAAGAGGGTCCTGCGGCGAAGGTAGCGGTTGAAGTGTCCGCATACCGGCTCGCCCAGGTGTGCGCAGGCGTGGCAGGCGCCGCCGTTGCGCTCGCAAGCGGGGTCGAGGGGGCAGCGGTGCTCGGCGTTGACGACAGCGTCGAGGAACGTCTGTAGGTCGTTCTCGAATACCGCCTGCAGGCCGCCGAGCACGAAGTCGCCCCGCGCGGCGGCGAACACGAAGAACACGCCGTGACTGGGCAGTAGGTACTCGCCGAGGCTCTCGCGGTCCACGCCTGCGAAAACGGACAGCTGACGTATAACCCGGTGCGCGTAGGAGTGCACTAGCGCCAGGAGGTCCGAACCAGGTGTCGGCTGGCCCGTGTGTTCATTGAATCTGTCGGGAAGATCAATGGCGCTGGCGATCGCGGCGCGTATGCTGCGGTCGTCGGGCGCGGTGGACAGATCATGTCCCCGTTGACGCAGCCAGCGGGCGACGAGCGTGGGGTTCAGCCGAAACATCAGGGCCTCGGATTGTTGCGGGTCGGCGTAGACGCGGCGGCCTCGCTTCCCGCTGAATAGGTTGAGGTTCACCGCGCCTGGCACAGTGCCGCCACGAGTGAAGCCGTAGACCGCGCGCATCACGGGGAAGCGGTCGGCGAGCTCGACTGTCTCTAGCCCTGCACGCTGTATGGCCTCTGGGTAGGCGTTCGTGTATCGGTCCCGCACTGCGGCAGGCACGCCGTCGCTAATCAGGTCCTGCACTCGAACCCGTCCGTCGAAGGTGGCCAGCGCGAGGTCAACCGCCTCGCGTTCAGCCTGGAGCAGCCGCTCGTGGGGCGCGGCGGCGAGAGGGCCGAGGTCGTCCTCGCTCGTCAGTTCACCGTGGCTGGCGGCCACCCCGGCCATCTGTTCAGCGACCGCACGGGACACGCCGCTTGCGACGAGCTGGTCGACCAAGGAACTGGTGGTGTGTTGACGTTCGCTGGGACGATCTTCCCGCATGCCGTTGAGAACCCATGTGAGCGCACGGCGCGGGCCACCCGACTCAGTGATTTCGATGATGCGGCGTCTGGTCCCCGGGTTGATCAGCACGAAGCTCTGGGGTGCGTAGACGCTGGCGGATCGGTGCACGGTGTAGGCCAGAGCGTGGGAGTCTCGTTGAGGCCAGCGGCGGCCACACGGACAGCGGCGGTATGAGAAGCCGCGTTGCAGTGTCGTCTGGCAGATTGGGCACTTGAAGAGGATTTTGCTCGCGTCGATCGTGGGCTGGTACTCCATGCGCACCTGGTTGTGCCGTTCACAGCGGGGTATGCGGGGGGCCTCGAGACGGCCGCACTCGTGGTACCCGACGAAGTGGCTCTGCTGCCAGCTTTGCTGACCGCACGCGCAGTTCCTGTCCCGTACGGATTCGACGCGCCGGCAGTGACGGCAGATGTAGATCTCGGGGTACCGCTCGACCTTGACACCCCGGGCGTCGTTGACCTTGACGACCTCGATGTCGAGGGTGCGGGAGGCGTGGACGGCTCCGACGTCTCTGGTCCAGCCGAGGATCTCGGTTTCCAGGCGTTGGCGGATCGCCGCCTCATCGACGTCGACCTTGATGGGGTCGCGCCACTCGACCGTCTTCCAGATTCCGCCCTGCAGGTCGGCGGTCTGCTCGGGTAGCAGGCCGTAGAGCACCTGCGTGCCGCTGCGCTTGTCCTTCACAGTGGTGTGCTCCTTAGTCGTCGCTGATCGGGATCTGGGTTTCGACATCTCGCAGGGAGGTCATTGGGCGGCGGTGCAGGATGTCGTGGGGCCACTTGGCGCCGGAGCCAAGGTCGTTGAGTTTGGCGAAGTAGATCTCCACGGCGCGGCGCAGGTCCTCGTCGAGCAGGTGCTCGTCGTCGCGGATGCCGAGCATCTCGCGTAAAGCCTTGGTCTCGTCGTCG
Organism: Micromonospora sp. NPDC047134; assembly: GCF_040643455.1. NCBI lineage: Bacteria > Bacillati > Actinomycetota > Actinomycetes > Micromonosporales > Micromonosporaceae > Micromonospora > Micromonospora sp. NPDC047134. The sequence continues at coordinate 8,740 of NZ_JBEYUI010000010.1, read as the reverse complement.
ACGGTGGTGACGACCGTGCGGTGGTGGGCGCGCAGAAGGTCGGCCGTGGTGAGTTTGAGCCGCTCGGAGCGGGGTTCGTGGAAGAACAATCGTCGGGCCTCGATCGCCGCAGCGCTCGTTAGGTCGAGGACGCGTCGGCTGCTGCGGGTCACGGGGATCGGCTCGACGAGGCGGTCGCCGTGCTCGACGAAGGCCTGGAAGTGGCTGTAGACGCCGGCATCGCGTTCCCGTCCGATCTTATGAACGACGTAGACGAGGCCAGGGTGGGTACGGCCGACGCGGGCGGTGGTCTGGATGAACTCGGCCGTGGTCAGCGGCACGCCCAGGACGGTCATGATGTTCAATCGGTCGATGTCCACCCCGTGCGAGAACATGGATGACGCGGCGACGACGTGGACGCGCTCATCGAAGTCCACCGGTGGTCTGTCGAGTTCGGCGATGGCCGTGCGCACGTCGTCGAAGGGGGTTTGGCCAGTGAGGGAGACGGTGTTGAGCGGATTGACGTCCACCTGGGTGCCCATCGATCGGCGGGCGGCCTCGACGTCCTTGACGGTGTTGCCGTAGATCACGTTCGTGCCATAGAGATCCAGGAGTTCGGGCACGTGGACTGGCTCGATCCCGGCCTGGGCGCACACCACGTCGGGCTCGCTGAGCAGTCTTCGTACGGACTGCTGCAGGACGGTGATGGTGCGGTCGGACACCCATTCGAGGGTCACTCCGCGGGGCCAGACGGCGACGTACCGGCGCAATATTCCCGGTGTCGCGGCGCTCCAGTAGCTCTCGTGGACCGACGGTCCGAGCGCCGGGAAGACCCGTCCCTGCCGGCCATAGAGCGTGGAGGTCTGCCTCTGGTAGCCCGACAGGGTGGCCGAGGAGGCGATGATCTTCGGCGGGTCGGTGTCAGTGTTCTTGACCTGCAGGTCGTCGAGGATCGACTCGTAGTGTGAGTCGACCGCGCCGAGGGAGTCCCGCAGCAGGTGCAGCTCGTCCTGCAGTCGAAACGACGGCGCGAACATCGCGCGATCGTGTGACTTGATGGTCTCGCTCGGATCCTTGCAGCCGGGCACGAGGCAGCCCGCTGGTCTGCTGCCGCGCTTGGCATAGGTGAAGCCGTGGCCGGGGCGCCGGCATCGTCCTGCGGGGCCGTGTATGAAACCACGCATGGCGGCTTGCATGGAGATCAGCGCGGCCTTGTCTAGGGTGCCGATCACGACGCTGGGAAGGAAGCGATAGATCTCGCTGTCGACCACGAACAGCGGTAGCGCCTCTCCGGTGGACGGGCAGTCGGGCGCCGAGCAGAAGTGTTCGAGGCGCCAGTGCCGCCGGTTAAATCGGGTGGAGACGTCGCGGGCCGCGCAGAATGGGCAACGCAGCAGCACGTTGAAGCGTGCTGGCATGGTGTCGTCCTCGACATCGATGGGGTTGTCCTTGGTTGGCTCCACCGGGATGTCATTGGGCGTGCTGCTCTTGCCGACGTAATAGCCGAGCGCGATCGGGTCGCCGGGCACGCGGTGCTCTCTGCGCACCAGCTCGGCGGCACCGAGCGCGTCGGCGAAACGTTGGGTCTGCTGCAACGACAGCAGGCGCAGGGGGAACCGGGACCAGGCGGTAATACCGGAGTGTTTGCCGCGGAGCCGATCGTGGAAAACAGCGAGAACTAGCAGACTAAGGTAGGTCTCGGTCTTGCCGCCACCGGTGGCGAACCAGACGATCTCGACGATATTCCAGTCGCGTCGGCCCTCGACGAGGCTGGGTAGTACGCCTAGCAGGAAGCCCACCTGGAACGGACGCCAGGACGTGATGCCGCGGCGACTTGCCGTGCGTCCCATGGCCTTGTTCATCAGGCGGTAGGCCCGTAGTAGCTGCGGGGAGGACTCCAGGGCCGCGACTCCGCGGCGCAGCCGATCGAGTTCCGCCTCGTACGCCGCCCGTCCACGGTCGGCCTCGGCGATCATCTCTGGTGTCCACGCCGGTCCGTCACCTTGCAGCCGCGCGAGGGCCTCGGGTGACCAAGCGGCCTGGCCCCACTGGGCGTATCCCTCGACAAGCTGGCGTAGCCGGGGAAGAGGGTCATCAGTAAGCCCTGCGAACGACAGGTCCAGTTTGTCCTCAGCGGTGTAGCCGAAACGGAACGTAGGCCGTTTGGTCGACACGACCACCGTGTCCCTGGTGACGAACGTCGTCCCCCGCATCTCGACGCCGCAGTTGATGCCCAGCGCTTGCATCTCGCGCTCGTAGCGGAAGCTGTCTGGCAGCGATTCGAGGATAAACGGGCTGGTGGGGAGTCCCTCGACCGCGAGCTCCACCTCAAATAGGTAACGCTCGCCCTTTGGCTGACCCGACTCGGCTGTGGTGTTCACCACCGTCACGACGAGTTCCGGTGTCCCCCGCCAGGACTCGTCCGACACCTGCACCACAGCGGTAGCCGTGCCGATGCCAACCCGTCGTAGGGCGGACGTAAGCAGTTCGGCTCCGAAGTCAGTTGGCCGCATACCCCCGTGTGCCGTGACGTCGATCGTCTCCTCCGCTACCGCAGATTTCGCCCACTCCTCAGGGGTGTCGAGATCCTTGGAGCCGACCGTGATCCGGTTCCATCCCCGAGCGCGTACCCGCACCTGAAACGACCACGGCCCAGGGGCCGCGGGTTTGAACCGTATTCCCACGGAGCATGGGTCCATCCGCCGCTCTCTGCGAGTCTCTGCCATCGCCTCCTTCTCGGGCGCGAGACGCCCCAGCCAGAACACGCCGGAAGGGTCGACGGTGCTGGTCGTATCTTCGGTGCCCAATCCGGCGCTGGTGACCCGCTGGTCCAGCCACTGGACGAAGCGTTCCTTGTAGTCGATCATTTGCCCTCCTGCGAGGCGGTCGCCTTGGTGCGCGTCGGTCGACCGGACGGGGTCGCGACGGCCGCGCGCTTGGCGGCGGGTGAGTTCGGTTGCGGTCGAAGACCCCAAGACCGGGCGAGGTCCAGGATCACGTGATCGGATGACAGGGCCATGAGCAGCTTCAGTTCGATCTGTCGCACGCGTTCGCGGGTGACACCGTGGACCTGTGCGATCTCCTCGAGCGTCGCGGGCTCGTCGGTGACGAGTCCGAATCGACGCTCGAGGATGTCGACCGAGCGAGGGTCGAAGTTCGCTTGAAGTACGCCGGTGACTTGTGCGGAGACGTTCTCGGCGGTAGCGACCTCGTCCGGCGCGGGCATTGGATCGTTCATCAGGTAGTCACCCAGTGTGCTTGCTCCGCCGTCATCGCCTACCGGTGTGTCGAGCCGAATGAGAGGGCGTGTGATATCCAGCAGGGCCTGAACGTCAGCAGCATCCATCTCGGTTCCCTCGGCGAGCTCTGACAGAGATGGAAGTCGACCGTTTCGCGATTCGAATGAACGTGCGTATCCATTGATCTTCCGAACCTTCTCACAGATATGTACGGGAAGGCGGATAGCGGAGCCAGTCATGTCAATCCCGCGACCGATAGACTGCCTGATCCACCAGGTCGCATAGGTGGAGAACTTATACCCCAGAGCGGGATCAAACTTCTCGGCCGCGCGCTGAAGCCCAAGGGTCCCTTCCTGAACGAGATCGTCGAGGTCGAGATCGCCCGCGCTGGGGCCGTACCTTTGGGCGATGCTGACCACCAGCCGCAGGTTCGAGCGCACCAGCTCGTCGCGAGCCTGACGTCCATCCTCGACTAGGTGCCACGCCGAGGCGTCACCACCGTCTTCCTCAAGCCGACCCTTAGCCGCCATACCGAGCTGGATCCGCCGACCGAGGGCAACCTCCTCCTCCGCCGTCAAGATACGGTGACGTCGCATCTCGGCGGGCAAACGCCAAGAGCGTGCGAGCTCGGGCGACTCGTCGAGCTGTCGCTCCTCGTCGCGTTCTCGCTCGATGGTCAAGCCGTGACGCGCGAGCTCAGCGAGGGCACTGGACACCTCATCGGCGTCGAGTTTTCGCCGACTGACGATGCCCACGAAATGGTCCCAGGTCAACTCGCCGAGGCGATCAGCGTCCTCGGCAAGTACCTCGACAGTTCTCGCGACCAGCTCCTCACGCATGGCCAGGCCTCCGCATCTTCGCGTCTGTCCTTAGGCGAACGATGAGAGCACACAGGTGCGACAACATTCGCCGGCGGGGTGCCCCCGAAACAGTTTCACTAGCATTGGCCCGACGACGGAGAGAATTGCCCGTTTGGAGGCTTCTGGGCCCATCTGTAGCGATTGCTTGACCGACTCCGAACGGCTTGTTAGTCTCTAAGCCGCAGGCGTGATTCAAGAACCGCTCCCAATTGTGGGGGCATACGCCTTCGGCGCTGCGGCTGGTCTTTCCCGCCACCCCGATTGGGATGCGCGCCGAGCGGGTTATCCGATACGCTCCGCACCGGGTTGGCGTCGATATCAATCGACGCGCGCCCTTCGTCATCGCCAGCCGCTGCGGGCATGATCAATTTGGGGGTGTGAGTGGCGATCGAGGCCATCGACGTGACACCGGATCCGCGGATCCTCACGGTCCTGGGTGACATCGAGTTCAGCCCGTGGCAGTGCTTGGCGGAACTGATCGACAATGCCTTCGACGAGTTCCTCTCCGCTGGCCACGCCGGCGGTGAGAGGCCATCGGTGCAGATCTCCCTGCCGCCGAAGGGCAGCGACCTGAAGAGCGCCGAGGTCTGGGTCGTCGACAACGGTCGTGGCATGGACCTTGCAACGTTGAACAACGCGATCCGTGCCGGCTGGACCTCCAACAACGCGCACGGGGCGCTTGGCCTCTTCGGTATGGGCTTCAATATCGCCACTGCTCGGCTCGGTCAGCGCACTCAGGTGCGAACCACCCGCGCCGGGGACCCACACTGGACTCTGGTCACGCTCGACCTGCCGAGTCTCAGCACTGGTAACACTTATGACGTTCCGGTGACCTACGAGCCCAAGGACGACCCTGCCGACCACGGCACGAAGGTCATCATCAGCGCGCTGCGCCCCGAGCGACTGGCCCTGCTCCAGGGTCACCAAGCCATCCGCACCAAGCTGGGTGACGTCTACAGCTACCTGTTGCGCGAACACGAATTCGAACTCACTGTCAACCGGCGGAAGGTCGAACCGCGGCGGCCCTGTATCTGGGGCGAGGATCGGTACGTCACACGCAACGGGGTCGACATCCGAGCCGTACAGCGCATCGACGTCACTATGGGCACGATGAAGGCCTGTGCCGTATGCGGAAAGTGGCAGACCGCCGACCACGAGGTCTGCGTGTTCTGTCCGAACGGCGGCCGGCTCGAGATCCGCGAACAACGCATCCACGGATGGATCGGCATCCAGCGCTACCTGCACTCCAGCGACTACGGGATCGACTTCCTCCGCAACGGCCGCAAGATCCTCCTGCGGGATCACAACATCTTCGACTGGGTCGACCCCACCGGGAACGAGGACCCCGAGAAGGAGTACCCCGTCGACAACCCTCGCAACGAGGGCCGAATCGTCGGTGAGATCCACTGCGACCACGTCGCCGTCAACTACCAGAAGACCGCCTTCGAATACGACACCCGCGAGTGGAAGAAGGTCGTCCGGACCGTCCGCGGAGAGGCCCCGCTACGACCGAACATCGCGAGAAGGCGCGGCTTCGAGGAGAATCGCAGCCCTCTGGCCTTGCTGTATACCGGGTTCCGCACCGACAAGCCTGGCCTGAAGTATCTGATCCCCGGCAACGGCCAGACGGCCCTGCGCGACAAGGTCACCGACTGGGTTGACCGTTTCCGCAAGGGCGACCCTGCCTACCAGGACGATGACATCTGGTACCAGGCGGCCGAACAACACGACAAGGGCCTTACCGTACCCACCCCCCGAGAGCCTGGGGACGTCCTCGACGAAATGGGCCTGACCGAGCCTCCGGCGGGTAGCGGCACAACCGCCGAACCGGGGATCTCGAGCAGCGATAAGCCCTCACGTACCGCCGACGGTCCTTCGCCGACACCGTCGGTGTCCCCCGGTCGGCCGGAGACCGTCGATGAGCGGCTCAGCCGTTACCGCGAGGCCGCCACGCTAGCGCCCGCGCTCGGTGGCAAGTTCGACGCCGCCGAGCTCGGTAAGGCTGATGTCACCGTCTACGCCGTCGACGAGGCCGAACTGGTCGACCCGACCGGACGATCGGTAGCGATCTTCGCCCATCTCACCCGGGCGCCCCGCGTAGAGGTCTACCTCGCCCGCAGACATCCCATGCTGACCGACTTCGGTGTCGACCTCACCGAGCTGGTCCAGGTCATCCTCGCCGAGTTCCTTATCGCCAGGACGCCCGGCGCACGGCAGCCGCTGATCACGGTCCTCGAGAAGATCAAGATTCGTGCGTCCAACGACCGTCGGATCACCGTCGACTCTCTCGCGAAGCGATCGCGCGACCTGCTTGACCGCATCAGAACCCTCATGCTCCACGAGATCAAGGGCTCGCCAACCGGTTACTGGGAGATGCTGCTGCCCGGCGAGACCGCCGAGGCCGAACGTCGATTCGCCCTGGAACGCGTCAGTGGCGGCTGGGAGGACGCGATCGACACCGGTGAGTTCGTTCACTACGTACCGGCCTCGGCCATCGTGCGTCTCATCGAACGACGACCCGACGCCTTCCTCGACGGCCGCGTATTCCGCCGGCGCTTCAGCACCCTTACCGACGAGACCGCCCGCGCTCTCGGCCTATCCCGGGTGACTAGCCTCGTCAACGAGATCGCCCTCATGGCCGACCACACACCACGTCTGGAGGTCGACGAGCTGCAGCGCATGCGACTCAGCTGTGACCTTGTCGAACGTGAACTTGACGCGGCGTAGACGGACCCTCATGACCTTCATGGACGCGTCATTCCTGCGCGATGTCGGACCACGTCAGTTCCCCCGTCAGGTCGAACGCCTCCTGATGCACCTCGGCTTCACCAACCTCGCGACCATCGACGGGTCCGGTGACGGCGGCGCCGACGTCCTCGGCTGGCACGGCAGCCGCGGTTGGGTACTGCAATGCAAGTGGAAGCTCAACGGACCCATCGGCGCCGAGGCCGTCGACGAGGTCCAGCGCGCCCGAGAGCTCTACGGAGCCGATGAGGCCGCTGTGGTCACGACCAGTTCACCCGGCCCTAAGGCGATCCGCCGCGCCGACGAACTCGCCGCGATCACCCGCCCCATCAAGTTCTGGACTGGGGATGTGCTACGTCGCGCGTACGACCGCGCTCCCAGCCATCTCGCACCAGTCACCCTGCGTCCGTACCAGCGCGACGCCGTCGCGGCCATCAATGCTGACCTGGCCGACCGGCGCCGAGCCATGCTCATCCTGGCCACCGGCATGGGCAAGACCGTCGTCGGTGGCTCCGTTATCGCCGAACACCTGCGGCACGCACCCAGCGCCAACGTTCTGGTGGTCGCGCACACCCGCGACCTGGTCGCCCAGCTTGAACGAGCCCTCTGGACACACCTTCCAAAGCGTGCTCGCACCCGGCTACTCACTGGCGACGATCGCCCCGACGACCTCGGGGGGGTTACCTGCGCCACGGTCGCCTCAGCGCTCGCTGTCGTCCGGACTGGGTACAAGCCTGACCTCGTGATGGTCGACGAGGCGCACCACATCGGTGAGAACGGCCAGTTCGCCGAACTCCTCGACCGGCTCGCGCCAGCACGGCAGTTCGGCGTCACCGCCACCCCCTGGCGCGGCGACCGTTACGACCTGACCACGCACTTCGGTGAACCCAGCTACACGCTGGGCATCGAAGAGGGCATGCGCCGTGGCTACCTCGCCCAGGTCGACTACCGGCTCTTTGTCGACAACATCGACTGGGACGTCGTCCGCACGGCCAGCGAATACGGTTACAGCCTCAAAGAGCTCAACGCCAGGTTGTTCCTGCCAGAGCGCGACGAGGCAATCCGCGACGAACTCGCTACTACATGGAACCGCACGCCACGACCCCGTGCCCTGGTCTTCTGCCGCACCATTGAGCACGCCGAACGTATGGCCGACATGCTCAACGACTCACCGCCCTGGGGCAGCAGCCAAGCTATCCACGCCGGCCTGCCGATGCGAGAACGACAGCGGCGGTTGCTGGCTTTCCGAGCAGGTGAGACCCGGGTACTCACCGCCGTGGACATCCTCAACGAGGGTGTGGACATTCCCGACGTCAACATCCTCTGTTTCGCCCGCGTCACCCACAGCCGGCGCATCTTCGTCCAACAACTCGGTCGCGGCCTGCGGCTACGAGAAGGCAAGGATCGCGTCGCCGTCCTCGACTTCGTCAGTGATCTGCGCCGTATCGCCGCCACCCTGAAACTGCGCCGCGACATAGACGCCGACGACGTCGAGACGCTGCCGCTGGGCCATGAATCTACGATCACCTTCTCTGACCAACGCGTCGAATCACTGATGGAGGAATGGATCAAAGACGCGGCGAGCCTCGAAACCGCCTACGACGAGCACCGCCTACAGTTTCCCGCCACGCTTGAGACAGGAAATTGAGAGATGCCGACAATACCGCCCAGCGTCCGTGACGAGGTCGTTAAGCTTCTCTACGCCGACGCTGACTACCTTGACTGGGAGCGTCTGCCTACACAAGCCAAGACTGCCCAGTACAACCGTTGGGCCGAGGACCCACGCATAGGCGGAATCCTTGCCCGATTCATTCCGAACCCCTGGGGTTGACCCGGTTTGACGGACAGGGTCGATAAGTTGATCTCACGCTACCTTGCTGGTTGACCTGCGGGTATAGGCGGTCGCTTCGTACTCGG
>NZ_JBEYUI010000009.1:0-191672 GCF_040643455.1 Micromonospora sp. NPDC047134 | reverse complement strand
GCCCGGTTACATTCCGAACCCGGAAGCTAAGCCCTCCAGCGCCGATGGTACTGCACTCGGGAGGGTGTGGGAGAGTAGGACACCGCCGGACACACTTCGATATGAGGGCCACCCCAATGGGGTGGCCCTCATACGTTTCCCCACCCAGCTGCCTCCTGGTGCCAGTCCGGGGACAGCTCTGCCGCCCCCGGCAATGCCTTCCCATGCGCGGCATGTCCGCGGCCGCCGCTGCGCAGTGACACTGGCAAACTCGGCGTCCATGAAGGACGGCAAGGACTGGTACGCCTGGCATGGCCCGTACACCGATCCCGGCTCGCCCCTGGCACGCCGGCTGAGGCTGGTCCAGCAGCACATCGCCGCCTGGCTCGATGAGCGACCCGGCGGACCGGTCTCCGTGGTCAGCATGTGCGCCGGCCAAGGCCACGACATCCTGGCCGTGCTGGCGTCACGCCCCGATGCGAGGCGAGTCAGCGCCACCCTGATCGAGTACGAACCGCGCAACGTCGTCGCAGCCCGGGCAATGGCCGAGGGCCACGACACGGTGACCGTTGCGCAGGCCGACGCCGGTGACCTCGCCTCATACCGGCAGGCGGTGCCTGCGGACCTGGTCATCATGGCTGGCGTTCTGGGCAACATCAGCGACGCTGATGTGCACACCACCATTCAGGCATTGCCGCAGCTCTGCGCCGCCGACGCCACGGTTATCTGGACCAGGACACGACGAGCACCCGACCTGACACCGGCTGTCCGAGGATGGCTGGCCGAAGCAGGGTTCGCCGAAGAGGCGTTCACCGCTCCCGACGACGTGCTGTTCTCCGTCGGCGTCCATCGCTTCACCGGCACCCCACAGCAGCTGGGGAGCGGCAAGATCTTCCAGTTCATCGCATGACCGACGGCGAACCGACGATTTGACGGTCCAGGGGACCGGAGACCTCTGACCTCGGAGGCAGACTCGACGACCAGTGGTGAGGTTCGAGCCATGACGAACCTATAGGGACACCCTCCTTCGCTCTACTCACCCGGCCGCTGACCCGGCTGCGGTCGGTGTCGGTGACGTTGCGTAGCCTTCCAGGCGGAGTGGGGCCCCATTCGATGAAAGGGTGAGCGGTGGCGCGTACCTGGCTGTCCATCCGGGTTGAGCTGGTCTCCGGTCGTGGCCTCGACCTGTGGCCTCGACCTGGCAGGGTCTTCGCCGCAGGCCGGTCCCACACCTTCGCTCAGCTGGCTGAGGCGATCGACCTGGCGTTCGCCCGTTGGGACCTGGCCCACATGCACATGTTCACGCTGGCCGACCAGACCCAGGTCACACCGCTTGAGTTGTGGGATGGCGAAGCGCCCGAGGGCAGCATCGACAGCGACCGGACCAAGCTGAGTCGGCTGGGCGGCGGCGAGCAGTTCGCGTACCTGTTCGACTTCGGTGACGACTGGGCGCACCTGTGCACGGTCGCCGAGTCCCGTATCGACCCGCTCGAGACGCTCGGCGGTCTGCCTGCCGAGCCGATGCCGTACTTCGGCTGGGGTGACTTGCCCGACCAGTATGGCCGGCGCTGGGACGGCGACGACGGCGGGTCGCAGCCGCCGAAACCTCCCCGCCGACCGCTTGCCGACCTTCCGCCGCTGCTGCCGTGGTGGGGACCCCGCCAACGCGGACAGTGACGAGTACGGCAAGGCCGAGGAGACGTATGGTGAAAGCCGCCGATTCGGGCCCTCACCGTCCCGCAAGGGGCCTGGTCAGGCGGGTTCCCTGGCGCAGATGAAGCGGGGTTCCGCGTCGTAGGTCCAGGTGAACTTCTCCCGCTTGACGACCTTGCCGTCCTTCTTGATGACCCGGAAGGCGTCCTGAGTGAAGCCCTGGCTGCCATTGGCCGGGATGCAGGTGGGCCCCGGATCCAGGTAGACGGTCCGCGGTGAGGTGATGTTGCGTCGGGGGCCGTACTCCGTCTTGACGCTGTCCCAGATCTTCGTGCTCCAGATCGACACGGTGACCGAGTTGCCGGTGTACGAGGTGTCGATCAGCACCCCGTACTCGGTGTTGTTGCGGAACTTGAAGTCGAGGTTGGGCCAGAAGATCGTGGACTCGATGACGGCCGGGTAGCGGCTGAAGTAGTACGAGTGCGGTTTGTGCTCGACGTCCTCGAGGCCGGCGTAGTACGTCGCGTTGAACAGCGTGGTGGTGAACTGGGAGGTGCCGCCGCCGACCCCGGGCACCAGTTTGCCGTCGAGGATCACCGGGGCGTCCCGGTAGCCCTGGGCGTAGCCCCGCTCCCCGGTGTGGCCGTTGAGCGAGAAGGTTTCGCCGGGCAGGACCACTGTGCCGTCGACGTGCTTGGCGATCGTCACGATGTTCTGGCTACGCGGCGAGGACAGCCCACCGGTGAAGTAGGTGGTGAAGGAGGAGACCTTCTCCTTGATCCCCAGGCCGGCGATCTTCTCCGCGGTGACCTTCGGGGTGACCGGCTTGAGCACGGCGGGGAGCGTACGACCATCGGTGCGGGGTAGGACGGCCAGCAGGTCCTCGCGGAGGGCGCCCAGGTCCACCTGCTTGCCGGAGCGCCCGTCGACCACCTTCGGCTTGCCCCCGGAGATGGTCATGGTGGCGTTCTTCGGTGCCACCTCGACCTTGTCGAGCCGGTCGCCGAGGGCGGACCGCAGCTTCTTGGCGTCCAGGCCGGGGGTCAGCTTGCCGGCCTTGTCGGCCTTGAACCGGAGACTCTTGGCGATCGCCTGCGGCGGGATGGTCACCGTGCCCCGATCGGTGGTCACCTTGACCGGCGCCGAGACCGCCGGCTTGGCCAACTCCTCGACCAGGCGGTCCACCTCCTCGGCGGAGGTGACCGGGTGGTTCTCCACCAGCGGCACGTTCACCGGCTGCCCGTTGAGCCAGCCCTCCTTGACCACCTGCGCCGAATGCTCCGGGTCGATGGTCAGGCTGGGCTTCGGGTGCCGTGCCTTCGGGGTGGTGCCGGTGAAGGTGATCGCCGGCATGGTCATCTTTCGGCCCTGCTTACCGACGAGCTTCTGCAGCTCGGTCTCCAGCTTCGGCACGTCGACGGAGACCACCGGCTCGATCTCGCGGGACCCGACCAGGCGGTCCACGGCGTGCGCCTGGGCCGCCGCCGCGGCGGCCACGGTGGCTTCCACGTCGACCGTCAGGCCTACCTCGGCCGGGTTGATCTGCGCCGTGCGTTCGCCCACTCGTACCTCGATCGGGGCGGCCAGTTCGTCGGCCCGCCGGTCCAGGTGGGCCTGTAGGTCCCGGGCCGCGTCCGCGCGGCTGCGCCCGCCGAGTTCGGTGCCGAGCACGGTGGTGCCGCGCGGGACCTCACCGACGTACGCCCAGGCGGCCACGACGCCGACCGAGGCCAGCACGGTGGTGGCGATCCCGGTGGCGAGCAGGATCCGGAACCGACGGGAACGCTTCACGCCGCCGCCCTGCGGTGCCACCGGGGAGGGACGCTCCGGTTCCTCGACAGGCCAACTGACCGCTGTCACCTGGACCGTGGGCCGGTCGTCGTCAGCGGGCGGACGGTTCTCGCCGTACAGGGTCACAGCTACCTCTTCGGAAATGGCCGTGGGTGGAACCTTCACCCCGGAGGCAACTACGGTAGCCAACCCGACGGGGTGCGGGGGGTCTCAGCGCGCTGGGAGTCGCCATCGACACGGGTTTACCGCCTACCGGCAGCAGGGCGCTCACGCTGCGTAGTCTCCGGGTGGCCTGCTTCGCCCGTCCTGACGGAGGACCGGCTGCCGGTGGTCGAGTCGGTCACCCGGCTGGGCCGGAAGACCTGCCAGGCCATCGCCGTGGCGGTGACGGCGGCGGCGGCCAGCGCGCAGGACAGGACTCCGGTGAGGGTACGGGGCGCGATGAGGGCGGCCGCGGCGGCCAGGCCCAGGGTGGCCACCCACAGGGGTGCGGCCGGCCACCGGGCGCCGGTCGCCACCCTCTCGTTGACCAGCATGAACACCACCGCGTACAGGGCCCCGGTGGCGGCGAAGAACGGTGCCGTGTCGGCCAGGTGCAGGTAGTCGGCGCCGCCGGCGAGCCGGAAGGCCAACTCGCCGCCGATGGTGGCGGCGGCGACGAGGGCCACCCCACAAGCCATGATCAGACCCAGCGCGGCCAGGCGGGCACGGCGGTCGCCCCGGGCCAGTCGGGGCAGCACCAGCAGGGTGACCACCTGAGGCGCCCACAGCGCACCCTTGGTGAGTACCGAACCGACCGCGTACGCGCCGGAGTCGACGGCGGGCAGCAGTTGGCGGGCGAGGATCAGGTCAGCGTACGAGATGGTGAGCATCGCCAGAGTGGCGGTGCAGGCGGTCGCCACCTGCCGGGCCCCCAGCCCACGCGGCGCGAGGTCCGTCGTGCGCGGCGTCTCGGCGGCTCGCAACAGGGCGGCGGCGGGTTCGTCGGCTCGCGGCGGGGGTGGCACCGTGGGTGGTACGGCGGTGGTGGCGCTCGGTGGGGTGGCCAGGCGGGCCAGGATCGGCAGGGCCAGCAGCCCGGTGACCGCCGCCAACAGCAGGCAGGTGACCGGCCCGGCGCCGAGCAGGAGACCGAGGACCAGGCCGCCGTACCGGCCGGTGGCCACCACGGCCATGGCTACGGCGAGCCGGAGGAAACGCTGATCACCCTGCAACTCACCCAGCCACCGACCGGCCAGCACGGTGGTGAAGGTGGTGGCGGCCAGCAGCATGGTCAACGGGACCGGCAGCCGGAGGAGGACGGTCAACAGGGGTACCGCGGCCAGGGTGACCGCCCCGGTCAGCGCGGCGGTACGCAGCCCGAGTGGTCCGGCACCGCCGCCACCCGAGCGGGCCCGGTGCGCGGCGACCGCGATCTGGAGCCCGAAGCCGGGTACCGCCGCGATGGCACCCAGCGCCAGGACGGTGGCCAGGGCCCCCAGATCGGCGGCGCTGAGCCGGCGGGCGCCCAGCACCGGGACGACATAGGCCAGGGCGTTGGTCACCAGGGTGGCGAGGGTGACGGCGGCACCGGCCGCACCCAGCCGGAACCGGCTGGTGTCGCTGCCCGTCGTCTGCGTCATGCCACTCCGCGTCTGCCGCCCACCCGACCGGTCGGCTGATCGTCGCCGGGCGAGGGGCCCGACCGGCAAGACGGTACCGGCCGGTAGCCTCCGCGGACAGCCCCTTACCGGCACCCTCTGCCCAGGGCGGCCGCGAAGGTCTAGTGTGCTGCTCCATGGCGTCGACGAAGCTGGCCCCCGCAGCGACCTCCGGCCTGGCGGCCATGCTCCCCGAGCGGCTGCTCGGGGCGGCGATCCGTCGGGTCTATCCACGGGTGGAGCCGGAACTGGCCCGGTTGGCCGAGTTCGTTCCTGTCGGCGGCACGGCGGTGGACGTCGGCGCCTGGTACGGCCCGTGGACCGCCCGGTTGCTGCGGCGGGCGGCGCGGGTGGTCGCGGTGGAACCGACGACCGCACTGGCCGGCCAGTTGCGTACGGCCTTCCCCCGGGTGGAGGTGGTCGAGGCGGCGGTCTCCGACCACGAGGGCACGGCCACCCTGTATCTGCCCGAAGGGGGCGCTATCGTCGGCACCTCCTCGCTGGAGGATCCGACCCAGGGCGCCCCGGTGCCGGTCCGCCGGATCACCCTGGACTCGCTGGGCCTGACCGAGGTGCGGTTCATCAAGATTGACATCGAGGGTCACGAGCTGCCCGCCCTGCGCGGCGCGGCGGAGACCGTCAAGCGGGACCGTCCGGTGCTGCTGATCGAGGTGGAGGAACGGATCCAGCCGGTCGAGCCGCTGCTGGAGCTGCTGACCGGCTGGGGCTACCGCGGCTACGTGCTGCCGGGCCGCGAGTGGGTGCCGCTGGCCGACTTCGACCTCGGCGGGCACCAGCGGGAGGCGATCGTACGGGTCGGGCAGAGCTTCGCCCGCCGGGTCCTCTGGCCCCGACCCCGGTACGTCAACTCCGTGCTGTTCCGCCCGGAGTGACCCGGCCGGTGACCCTCACTCGGGGCGGGGAGCCGGGTCGCCGATGGCGATCTCGTTGGTGCAGAGCGACACCTCGCCGCTGGTCACGGTCAGTTCCACCGTGTCGCCACCGCCGGTGATGCGGAAGAAGCGCTGGTTCAGGCCCTTGCGGACCGGGAACTGGGCTTCCCCGTCACCGAGCCGCAGGGTGGCGGTGCCGTCCGCCGAGCTGAGGTAGCCGATGCGGACCACCCAGTGCCAGTGGAAACGCGGCTCGTTCAGCGGCATCCGTACGGTCTTGCCGGTGCTGACCAGGTAGCCGCATCCCTCCTGGGGGCCGGGCTGGATGGTGCTGCCCACGATCGTGGCCACCTGGATGCGGCCCAGGGCGTCGAGGACCGAGGCGTTGTCGGTCTCGTCCACGAAGGTGGGCCGGGTGCCGAAGGCCCGGAAGAACCGGGACTGGAGGTTGTACGGCGAGGAGAGGCGGGGAACGACGTTGTCCGGCACCGGGGCGTCGAAGAAGACCGTGTCCGGCGGTGCGCTGGCCATCTCGATCCGCACGGTGTCGATGTACGACCGGCCGGACTTCGCCTCCCACTCGTCGCCGTACCGGGCGGTGGTCCAGACCGTGCCCAGGCCGACCGCCACCAACACGAGCACGAGGGCGACCGTCACCGACTCCCGGTAACGCTCCGGTACCGGGCCGAGCAGTCCCGGCTCGGGCGGGTCGGCCGGTGCCGGGGGCACGGTGGTGCTGGTGGTTCGGGCCAGCCCGACCACGGCCACCCCCAGGCAGATCGCCGCCACCACGACGACGTCGCTGACGTACCGGGGCACCCCACCGGCCACCCCGCTGAAGGCCGAGCCGAGCCGGGTCGCGGCCAGCATGCCCGCCACCATGGCCAGGTAGGCCGCGAGCAGCAGCCAGGCCCGCCCGGCCCGGCGGCGCTGGCGTACGGTCGCCGCGACCACGGCGGCGACGATGGTCCAACCCACCCAGGTCCCCAGTTGGGGCGGTGCGGCGACGGGGGCGCCGTCACCGGCCCCCAGCCACTGCCACGGGCCGCCGACCAGGCCGGGAATCACCGTGGACCCGAACATCTGGGTCAGGAAGGAGAACACCTCCCCGACCGATTCCGGGCGACGCAGCGAGGACTCCGAGCGGGTCAGGTAGGCCGCCGCGAAGCCCAGGGACAGCACGGTCAGCACCAGCCAGGAGGTCCACCACCGGCGGATGGTGGTCCAGACGGCGCGTACCGGGCCGCCGTCGGCGTAGCAGGCGACCGTCAGCAGGAAGACCAACGGCACGATCAGGATCGACTTCTCGAAGAAGAAGAGGCCGAGCAGTACGGACAGGGCCAGGGTCACCAGGTGCCGTCGGCGTCCGGTCTGCACGTAGCCGACCTGTGCGCCGACCGCCAGCACCATGGCGATCTGCATCGGCAGCATGTTGACCCCGACGGCCCACCAGGTGCTCGCCTCCAGGGTCAGCGGGCTGAACAGCAGCAGGCCGAGCGGCAGGAGTAGCAGGGCGGAGGGCCGCAGCATCCGGCGCAGCAGCCGGAAGAAGGTGATCCCCAGAATCGCCTGGCCGATCGACATGAGCAGCACGTACGGCCAGTAGGCCAGGCCCACGTACTCGGTGACCAGCCAGATGAGCAGCCGTCCGCCGGGCATGAGGTGGTTGTTGTAGAGCTCCAGCAGATGGGTGACCGTCAGCCGGGACTCCGCCGCCTGGGTGATCAGCACGTAGTCGTCGGCGGCCAGGAAGCCACGGGCGGCCACCTGGGCGCGCCACAACACACTGATCGCGATCATGACCAGTGCCGCCGTGCCGATCCGGTCGCTGCGCAGCCAGCCGCCCGTCCTACTCGGTGCCGTTGTCACGCTGTCCCCCGCCGATGCCATGGCGGGAAGACTGCCATACCGCTCACCGGGTCCCCTATCAGGTCAACGGCTGGTGCAACCGGCGGCGCCGGGTGCCTGGCGGGGCGGTTACAGTGGCCGCCACCGACGCGGCCACCTCGCCGCGTACCGGCTAGGTGAGGTCGACGGATGCGGGAACGGAGCGGCTCGGTGCCCGAGGGTGGTGCCGATGCGGCGGTCGGCCGTCGGTCCTGGCTGCCGCATCTGGTGGCCGCCGCGGTGACGGCCGTCGTGCTGGCACCGTTGGCCCTGCCCGGCTACCTGCTGCGGTACGACATGGTCTTCGTGCCCAGGCAGACCCTGAGCTGGGAGCTGATCGCCCCGGCCACCGCCCTGCCCCGGGCGGTTCCGCAGGACGCCGTGGTGGCCTTGGCCAACCAACTGGTTCCGGGGTGGCTGCTGCAACGCCTGGTGCTGGTGGCGATCGTCTACTTCGCCGCCCTGGGGGCCGCCCGGCTGGTGCCGACCGGACGGACCGCCGTGCGGGTGGTGGCCGCCCTCGGGTACGCCTGGACGCCGTACCTGGCCGAGCGGCTGCTGATCGGTCAGTGGGGACTGCTGGTCGCGTACGCCGCCCTGCCGTGGCTGGTGCGCGCGGCCTTCGGGGTGCGGGCCGGTGAGCGGGGGGCGCTGAGCCGGCTGCTGCTGGCGGTGGCGGTCTCCGCCATCACCCCTACCGGTGGCCTGCTGGCCCTGGTGGTCGTCGTCGTCCTGACTCTCGGGCGGTACCCGGGTGCGGCCCGCGCGGTGTCGGTCGGGGTGGGGGTGAGCCTGCTGCTGAACGCGCCCTGGCTGGTGGCCGGGTTCACCAGCGCCGGTGACGGCCGCTCCGACCCGGCCGGGGTGGCCGCCTTCGCCGCCCGAGCGGAGAACTGGGCCGGTCCACTGGTGGCGCTGGCCGGCACCGGTGGCATCTGGAACGCCCAGGCCACCCCGGCCTCGCGGGCCGGGCTGCTGGTGCCGTTGGCGACCGTACTGCTGCTGGTGGTGGCCGCTGTCGGGGTACCGCTGCTGCGGCGTCGCTGGGCGGGGCGTGGGGTCGGTCGGCTGGGCCTGCTGGCGGTCGGGTCGTGGCTGGCGGCGGCCCTCGGGGTGCTGCCGGGGGCGGCGGCGCTGCTCGGCTGGTCGGTGGCTCATCTGCCGGGGGCGGGGTTGCTGCGCGACGGGCAGAAGCTGCTCATGCCGTACGCCCTGCTGTTGGCGATCGCGGTGGCGTTGGGGGCGGAGCGGCTGGCGGACCTGCTGACTGCCCGGTTCGACCTGGCGACCGGGCGGGTGTTGCTGGTCGGGGCGGCGTTGCTGCCGGTGGCGGTCCTGCCCGATCTGGCCTTCGGTGGGGCGGGTCGGCTGCGTCCGGTGGCCTGGCCGGCGGACTGGCCGACCGTCGCCCGGCTGGTGGAGCAGCGGCCGGGTGAGGTGGTGTCGCTGCCGTTCCAGGAGTATCAGAGCTACCCCTGGAACCGGGGGCAGGTGGTGATCGATCCGGCGCCCCGGTATCTGGGGGTGCCGGTGGCGATCGACGACACCTTGCGGGTGGACGGCACGGCGGTGGCCGGTGAGGACCCCCGCGCCGCCGGGATTCGGCAGCTGCTGGACGCGAACCAGCCGGTGGCGGCGGCCGGCTCCCGGTGGGTGCTGGTGCAACGGGCGGCCGGCCCGCCGGTGGACCCGGCGACCCTGGCCGGGCTGCACCGGGTGTACGCGGGCGAGGACCTGACCCTGTACGAGAACCCGCAGTGGCGACCCCCGCCCACCCCCGCCCGCCCGGGGCCGGTAGGCCTGGCGCACCTGTTGGCCGGAACGGCGGTGCTGGCCATCGGTTTTTCGGCCGCTGCGCGACGGTGCTACCGCGTGGTAGCGTCCCGGCACGCGAGTCCCGCGGAAGGAGAAGGTGGATGAGGAACCTGCCCGCGTTCGTGGCCGTCGGGGTACTCGGTGTGGTGCTCGGCATGCTGGGCAGCGTCGGTCTGGCGAACGTGCTCAGCCCGTCCGCCAAGGAGGCCGCGAACTCCAAGGTGAGTGAGCAGACCGAGGCCCCGCTGTACGGCACGCGCTGACCTCGAACGAGGCGAAGGCGCCTGCATGATGCGGGCGTCTTCTTCGCGTGTCTACGTCCGGCCGCCGGACGGTCCTGATCGGCGGGTCAGCTTCCGGCGGTGACCCGGGCGGTCGTCTTCCGGTCGTGGCCCGCGCGGTCGTCTCCGGCGGTGGCCTGAGCGACCAGTTGGGCGAAGCGGGCGCCGGTGGCGGTCCAGGTGAACTGGGCCGCGTGGGTCAGCGCGGCCTCCCCCATCGCCTTGCGGCGTACGTCGTCGGCCAGCAGTTCCCGGACCACGGCGGTGAACTCCTGCTCGCTGTCGACGAGCAGTCCGGTCTCCGTGTCGACCATCGCCTCGGCCACCCCACCGGCGTAGCGGAAGGCCACTGTAGGGGTGCTGCACGCGGCGGCCTCCACGATGGTCAGTCCCCAGCCCTCCTTGAGTGAGGGGGTCAGGGCCAGCCAGGCCGAGCAGAGCAGGGCGTGCTTCTCCTCCTCGCTGACGAAGCCGGTGAACCGGACCCGGTCGGTGATGCCCAGGGACTCGGACAACTCGCGCAGGGGTCCCTCCCACCAGCCCTGCCCGGCCACCACCAGTTCCAGGTCGGGCAGTTCGTCGACCAGTTCGGCGACCGCCCGCAGGGCGATCTCCACCCGCTTGTGCGGCACCAGTCGGCCCAGCACCAGCAGCGAGGGGTGCGGGGTACGCGGCAGGGCAGGGCCGGTCACCGCGGGGGTGCCGTTGGGCACCACGTCGATCCGGTCGGCGTCCACCCCCAGGTCGGTCAGCTCGGCCCGGCTGGCCTCGGAGACGGTGACGTACCGGCAACGGCGGTAGAGGCGGACCGCCAGCCACGATTCGATCCACCAGCCCAGCCGACTCATCCAGGGGCCGAACACCACCGGCCACTGTTCCCGGTGCACGTGATGCACCAGGGCGATGACCGGCCGACCGGCATAGAGGGGGGCGAAGAAGGGCACCCCGTTGCAGACGTCCACGACCAGATCCGGTCGACCGAGACCACGGCGGCCCAGCGGGCCGAAGCCGAACCGGCCGACCAGACAGATCAGCGCCGCCCGCAGGTAGACCGTCATCCGGGAGCCGCGGCGCAGCACCCGTACCCCGGTGTCGGTGGTCTCGGCCGGTCCCCCCTGGTCGTGCGCGGCACAGAGCAGAGTCACCCGGTGACCGGCGGTGACCAGTTCGGCGGCGATGCGTTCGATGTAGACCTCGGAGCCGCCGCCTTCGGGGTTGGTGGTGTCGCGCCAGTTGAGGAACAGAACGTGGCGGGAGGGGGTGTCGGAGTGGTCCACGCTGCTCCTACCGACGAGTAAGTGAGCACGATCGCGCCACCCTAGGGCGGTGCGGCCCGGGTGCGCAATGGGCAGATCCGGCAGGGTGGGGTCCGATGTCGGTTCGTCGATCAGGGGTTTGCCGAGGCGGACAAACCTTGGCAGGGTGTGCAGCGCAACAGCGTGCGATGCTCGCCTGCCCGGTGCGGTGAACCCGTCGCGACGCCTGTGACCTGCGATGGCGTGTCGTCCGCAGGGGTGACGAGGAGGTGAGGCGGCGGTGGAGGCCGACCGTCGCGCGCCCACGCGCGCCCTGTCCCACCGTTCCCCGGTGGTGCTGCTCAGTGCCGCCCTGGCGGTGCTGCTGGCCGGCTGGGCGGCGGTGGCGTACGTGCGCGCCGACCGGGGCACGCCGACCTGCGTCGAACAGGTACGGCTGCGGGTGGCCGCCGCCCCGGTGATCGCGCCCGCGCTGGACCGGGTGGCCCGGGCCAACACCGGCAACCAGCCGTGCGTCTCCGTCGAGGTGCAGGTGCGGCCCTCGGCGGAGGTGATCCGGGAACTAGCCGAGGGTGGCGAGGTGGCCGACGCCTGGCTGCCGGAGTCGACCTTCTGGCTGCGGCGGGCCCGGGCCGCCGGTGCCTTCGAGGTTCCCGCCGCGGGCACCTCGGTGGCCAGCACCCCGGTGGTGCTGGCGGTGACCGACCGGGTGGCCCGTCGTTCCGGCTGGCCGGCCAAGTCGCTGACCTGGGAATCCCTGCTCGGTGCCGAGCGTACGGTCGGGCTGCCCGACCCGGCGGCCGACCCCGCCGGGGTCGGCGCCCTGCTGGGGGTAAGGATGCTGGCCGACGAGAACGGCGACTCGGCGGCGACTCGGACGGCCACCCTGCGGCGCCTGGCCACCGACACCTTCAGCCCCGCCGAGCAGACCAGTTTCCTGAATCCCGGCCGGGACCTGCCGGGCGGGGTGGACATGGTCGCCGCCACTGAGCAGGCGGTGCTCGAACACAACGCGTTGACCACCTCCGGCAAGAAGCTGGTCGCCGCGTACCCGGAGATCGCCGTTCCCTGGCTCGACCTGCCGTACGTGGTGCTGCCCTCCGCCGAGGGGCGGGCGCGGGACGCCGCGGCCGGGTTCCTGGCCGAACTGCTCAACAGCACCGCCCGGGAGATGCTCCTCGGGCACGGCTTCCGGACCGCCTCGGGTTTCCCGCCGGCCATGCCGAGCGACGACCGGCTGGCCGCGGAGGAACGTCGACCGGTGCCGCTGCCGGACGAGGAGACCGTCACCGAGGTGCTGACCGGTTGGAGCGGGGTGCAGCGCAGCGCCCGGATCCTCACCCTGCTGGACGTCTCCGGCTCGATGGCGGCCCAGGTGCCCGGCGGGGGCACCCGGCTCGAGGCGACCGTCCGTGCCGCCGAGGCGGGTGCGGCCCTGTTGCTGGACAACACCGAACTGGGTGTCTGGGCCTTCGCCACCAGGCTCGACGGTGAACGGGACCATCGGGAGATCCTGCCGGTGGCGCCGCTGGGCGCCCAGCGCGAACGGTTGGCCGAGGCCCTGGACACCGTCCGGGCCAAGCCCCAGGGCGGCACCGGGCTGTACGACAGCACCCTGGCCGCGTACCGGGAGGCCCGGCGGCACTGGACTCCCGGGCGGATCAACCTGGTGCTGGTGATGACGGACGGCCGCAACGAGGACGACGACAGCATCGGCCGGGCCGCCCTCCTGGCCGAACTGAAGCGGATGCAGGAACCCCGCCGCCCACTGCCGATCATCTTCATCGGGCTGGGCGAAGAGATCGATCCCGAGGAGTTGAAGGCGATCGCGAAGGTCACCGGCGGGCGGGTCTTCGTCACCGCCCAGCCCAGCGGCATGCGCCGCATCTTCTTCTCCGCCCTGGCCGACCTGAGCTGCCTGCCGCCGGAGTGCCGCCGATGAGCCGGCTGCCGGCACCCTCGGTGAGCAGGCTGGTGGCTCGGCTACGCCGCTCGCCCGGCACGGTGTTGTCGCTGCTGCTGCTCACCGCGATCGCCTTCGCGCAGCGGCCCGGTCAGGTCACCTTCGACACCAAGATCGACCTGGCCGCGAACCCGATCCACTTCATGGCCCGGGCCCTGCACCTGTGGAACCCGGAGGCCACCGCCGGGGAACTGCAGAACCAGGCGTACGGCTATCTGTTCCCGATGGGGCCGTTCTTCGCCGTCGGTCAGCTGCTGGGGGTGCCACCCTGGATCACCCAGCGACTGTGGACGGCGTTGCTGCTCGCCGCCGCCTTCTACGGGCTGCTGCGCCTGGCCCGGGTGATGAACATCGGCACCGAACCGACCCGGTACGCGGCGGCCCTCGGCTACGCCCTGGCTCCCCGTATTCTCACCGAGATCGGCGCGCTCTCCTCGGAGAGCCTCTCCGCCGCGATGCTGCCCTGGGTGCTGCTGCCGCTGGTGGCCGTACGCCGGATCGGTTCACCCCGCCGGGCCGCCGCGCTGTCCGCGCTGGCCGTGCTCGGCATGGGTGGGATCAACGCGGCCGTGGTGCTGATGGCCCTGGTGCTGCCCGGTATCTGGCTGCTCACCCGACGCTGGGACGCCGCACACCGGCGGCTGGTCGCCTGGTGGTGCGTCTGCGTGCTCGGAGTGTGCCTGTGGTGGATCGTGCCGCTGCTGCTGCTCGGCCAGTACAGCCTGCCCTTCCTGGACTTCATCGAGTCCTCTACCACCACCACGGCGGTGGCCTCGCTGTTCCAGGCGGTACGCGGCACCAACCAGTGGGTCGCGTACATCGTGCAGGGCGAGCCGTGGTGGCCGGCCGGGTGGCTGCTGATCGACCACCCGGTGTTGATGGCCCTCACCGCGGTGGTCGCGTTGATCGGGCTGGCCGGGCTGGCCGGCAACCTGCTGCCGCAGCGCCGGTTCCTGGTGGCCGGTTTCCTCACCGGGCTGACCCTGCTCACCATCGGTTACGTCGGTGCCCTGGACAGCCCGGTCTCCGAGGTGGTCCGAGGGCTGCTGGACGGGCCGCTGGCCCCGCTGCGCAACGTGCACAAGCTGGACCCGGTGCTGCGGCTGCCGCTGATGCTCGGGTTCGCCCACGGCGTCGACGCGGTGGTCACCCGGATGCATCACTCGCCGGCCCGACGCCGGCCCGGTCTGCGGCTGCGCCCGCTGATGTTCGTACCGGTGCTGCTGCTCGTGCTGGGGGCCGCCGCACCGGCCTGGCTGGGGCAGCTGCGTCCCGGCCCGGGTTGGGCGGACCTGCCCCCGCACTGGCGGTCCGCGGCCACCTGGCTGGCCGATCGGGACGCGCTGGCCCGCACCCTGATGGTGCCCGGCGCCGGGTTCGGCCAGTACGAGTGGGGGCGTACGGTCGACGAACCCCTGCAGGCCCTGGCCGGTGCGCCGTGGGCGGTCCGGCACCAGATCCCGCTCGGCTCGGCCGGTAACACCCGGATGATGGACACCGTCGAGGAGGTGCTGGCCAGCGGCCGTGGCTCCGCCGGGCTGGCCGACCTGCTGGCCCGCTCCGGATTCCGGCATCTGCTGCTGCGCAACGACCTGGACCGGACCCAGGTGGACGCCCCGCCGGTGGCGGTGCTGCGTCGGGCCCTGGCCGAGTCGCCCGGCATCACCCGGGTAGCCACCTTCGGCAGCACCGAGGTCCTGTCCCGGATGATCAACAGCCCGGTCGACGAGGGCACCCCGGTCCTACCGGCGATCGAGGTGTACGAGGTCGACCCGCCGGTGCCGGTGGCCTCGGCGGTGCTCACCGCCGACGTGCCCACGGTCAGCGGGGGCCCGGAGTCCCTGCTGCCCCTGCTGGAGCAGGGGGTGGTGGAACGGGACCGGCCGGTGGTGCTGGCCGGTGACCGGGAGCAGACACCGGAGGCGACCGGTGACACCTGGATCGTCACCGACGGCCTGCGCCGCCGGGAACGCGACATCGGCCGGGTAGGGAACAACCTCTCCCAGACCTTGACCGCTAACGAAGAGGGACGACAGGGCCGGGTCGCCCTGGACCTGCTGCCCTTCGCCGGTGAGCAGCACCAGACCACGGCGACCTACCAGGGGGTACGCGAGGTCTCCGCCTCCTCGGCGGTGAGTTTCGTGGACACCCTGGGCCCCGCCGACCCCTCCCGCCTGCCGTTCGCGGCCATCGACGGCCAGTCGCACACCGCCTGGCACTCGGCGCCGCTGAGCGGGCCGATCGGGCAGTGGCTCCAGGTCGACCTGGACACCCCTCGACAGGTGGAGAACGTACGCCTGGAGTTCGTCACCGACCTGGCCGTGGGCTGGCCGGTGACCAAGTTCCGGCTCACCACCGACCGGGGTTCGGTGGATCACGAGGTGGCCCCGGTGCTGGGCGGTCACACGTACTACACCCTGCCCGGCCCGACCAGCCGGGTGCGGGTCACCGTGCTGGCGGTGGCCGAGGGACGCCTGGACGGTGCCGTGGGCATCCGGGAGCTGACCATCGCCGACACCGAGCCGCGGCGGGTGCTGCGCACCCCCACGGACCTGCCGCAGAATCCGGCCGCGCCGGTGAGCTGGGTGTTCAGCCGGGGCCCGGCCGACCGCCCGGCGTGCCACCTGACCGAGGCGGCGGAGGCGGACCGGATCGTCCCGGTCGGGTCGGTGAGCAGGCCACCGGTGCGGGCCGCCGACACGGTGATCCGCTGCGACCGGTTCCTGGCCCGGGTCGGTGAGGAACCGCTGGGAGTGGACCGGATATTCCGCAACCCGGCCGCCGGCACGTACCGGATGGCGTTGCAGGCGATGCCCCGTCCGGGCGGCGAGCTGAAGCTGGCCGGGGTGGGGGTGACGGCCGGCGCCTCCTCCCGGTTGGCCGGCGACCCCGCCGTGACGCCGTACGCGGCTATCGACGGCGACCCCGGTACTGCCTGGCTGGCCGACACCGGTGACCTGCGCCCGACCCTGCGGCTGAGCTGGTCGGGCCCGCGCCGGATCGACGAACTGCGGCTACGGGCCGCGCAACTGCCGATCGGCTCCCTGCCCGACGAGGTGGAAATCCACACCCCCGGGCGGGAGGTGGTGGTGCCGGTCAGCCCCGACGGGACGGTGACCTTCCCGGCGGTACGCACCGACCGGATCGAGATCGTGGTGCGCTCGACCGAACTGCGGATCGCCGACCAACGGGGCAACGGCTGGCCCGCCACGGCCGGGATCGCCGAGGTGGAGATCCCCGCCCTGGCGAAGCTGCTGAAGCCGATCGACGCCGAGACCCGGGTGGTCGAACGGTGTGGTGACGGACCGACCGTCGAGCTGGACGGCCAGCGCTACGCCACCTCGGTCAGCGCCCGGTTCGGCGACGTGCTGGCGGGGCGACCGGTGCCGCTGCAGATCTGCGGGGCGGGCGGCGCGGTGCTGGACCTGCCGGCCGGTGGGCACCGGCTGGCGACCTCCCCCTCGAAGGGGTTCCTGGTCCAGTCCGCGAGCCTGCAACCGGCGTCGGACCAGACCTCGCCTGGGGAGGGCGACGACTCGGGTTCGCCGGAAGTCGACGGGCCCCGGCATCGGGCCGTGACCGTGCTGGACTGGGCGCCGACGGATCGTCGGATCCGGGTCGCCGGTGGGGAGTCGGCGCTGCTGGTGGTGCCGGAGAACGCCAACCCGGGCTGGCAGGCCACCCTCGACGGTGCGCCGCTGACCGCCACCCGGGTCGACGGGTGGCAGCAGGCGTGGGTTCTGCCGGCCGGTGCCGGGGGGGAGGTCAGGCTGATCTTCGCCCCGGACCGGGCGTACCGGGGGGCCCTGCTGGTCGGTGCCCTGACGGCCGTGGGGGTGCTGCTGCTGGCCGCCTGGCCGGTGCGCCGCCGGCTGGCGGTCGGCACCGAGGCGCGGGCTGCCGTGGAGGGTGGCCCGGCGGGGGTGATCCCCCCGGAGGCACCCGCCTGGATGATCGGTGGCCTGCTGGTGGTGCTGCTCGCCGCCCTGGGCGGGGTGTTGCCGGTGGCGATCGTGCTGGCCGCGATGGTGCTGCGGCAACTGGCCGTACGGGCCCTGCCGGTGGTGGTGCTGGGCGGGCTGACGGCGGCCACGGTGATCTCGGTGACCGGCCGGGTGCAGGGTCACGGACAGGCGTGGGCCTACAGCTCCTGGGTGCAGGCGGCGATGCTGGTGGCGATCGGTGCGGTGGTCGCGGCGGTGATGCCCGCACCCGGCGTACCGGCCGACCTGCCAGTCCCACATGATGTGACGCCGGGCACATCCGACGAGCTGACGACGGACCCCGAGGCCAGGACTGATGGTGAGGCCAGGACTGACGGTGCGGTCAGGGCCGATGGTGAGGACGGGACGGTGACGCGGTGACGGCTACTGACGATCGGGCGCGGCGGGCGGCGCGGCGTCGCTTCGCCACCCTGCGCCGGTCGGTGACCCTGTTCCGGGCCTTCCTGGTCGAGCAGACCGACCCGGACCACTTCTACGGCCTGCTCGCCGACGACTCGGTGCGCCAGCTGGAGGGCTACACGGAGCTGGCCGGCCGGACCGTGCTGGACGTGGGCGGTGGGCCGGGATACTTCGCGGCGGCCTTCCGCGCGGCCGGGGCCTACTACGTCGGGCTGGACCCGGACGTGGGGGACTTCTCCGCGGCCGGGGAGTCTGTGGCCGGGATGCTGCGGGGCAGCGGGACGGCTCTGCCGGTACGCACCGGCAGCGTGGACGTGGCCTTCTCCTCCAACGTGGTGGAACATGTCGCCGAACCGCCCCGGATGCTCGACGAGATGGTCCGGGTCACCCGGCCCGGCGGGTTGATCTTCGTGTCGTACACCCCGTGGTTTTCGCCGTGGGGCGGGCATGAGACCGCCCCCTGGCACTACCTCGGCGGCGACCGGGCCCGGCGTCGGTACGAACGGCGCACCGGACGGCCGCCGAAGAACCGGTTCCGGGAGACCCTGTTCCCGGTGTCGATCGCGGAAACCCTGCGCTGGGCGTGGGGCAACGGCGAGATCGAGATGGTCGATGCGTTACCTCGCTATCACCCCTGGTGGGCGCGCTGGGTGATCCGGGTGCCCGGTGTCCGGGAGGTGGTGGCCTGGAATTTCGTCCTGGTGTTGCGCCGCCGCACCGAGCATCAGCCCGACACGGTGCAGAAATCAGAGCTGACCGGGGGTCGCGTTGCTATGTGACCAAGTAGTAACCTCGCGGCCATCCCACTGATTGACACCGACGAAATTCGCTCCTCTGGGGAGGAAACATGAAGCACCGCGCCGTGGGTGCCGTGCTGTTCGGCGGGGGCGTTCTGCTCCTGGCGTTGGCCGCCGGACTGGTGTTCGTCGTCAAACCGGCGATGACCAAACTGCCCTACGACCTGGAGCCCTCCACCTCGGTCGCCGAGGCCAAGGGGGCGACCTTCCTCCAGATCACCAATGGCGCGGTCGCCATCAACCAGGCCGACCTGAAGTCCACCATCCTGGTCACCCCGGACCGCGACAAGACCGCCGCGCTCAGCGGTGACCTCGCCGGTGACACCGTGGTGTGGCGGGTCGGGCAGACCGTCGACCGGACCGACACCAAGGAACTGATCAGCGCGTACGGCGCGGAGCTGGCCCTGGACCGGGTCTCCGGTGCGGCCGTGGAGTGGAACGACCAGTTCCTCGACGACAGCGGCGCCCCGGAGAAGGTCTCCTTCGCCGGGCAGGTCTACAAGTTCCCGTTCAACGCGGAGCAGGAGAACCACGAGGTCTTCGACCGGGACCTGCGGCAGACCCGGATGGCCGAGTTCAAGGGCACCGAGGAGATCGAGGGCCTGGAGACCTACCGGTACGAGCAGGTCATCAGCGACGAGAAGCTGCCCCTGCCCGCCGAGCGGATCGCCCTGCTGCTGGGCGCCCTGGCCCCGGGTGCCACCTCCGGCGACATCGTCTACAGCAACACCCGTACGGTCTGGGTCGACCCGGTGACCGGCTCCTACATCAAGGTGCGGGAGCAGCAGAAGAAGACCCTGATGCCGAACGCGGGCAGCCCGGTGACCCTGCTGGACGCGGACTTCCTCTACAACGAGGAGACCGTCACGGCCTCGGCCGACCGGGCCAAGTCCAGCCGGGGACAGCTGACGATCCTGGGGGTCTGGGCCCCGCTCGGCCTGGTCGTGCTGGGTCTGGCGCTGATCGTGGCCGCCCTGCTGCTCTCCCGTCGGCCCGCCCCGGCGGCCGTGACCACCCGGCGCCACCGGGCGGACTCGCCCCCGACCCGGGTGGACCAGCCGCCGGTACGCGAGGGGGGTCCGCTGACCGACGAGATCCCGCCGGCCTCGACCAACTGGCGTTCCGACGACCCCACAGTGCCGATTCAGCGCGGCAACCAGGGCGAATCGGAGCGGCACTGACCCGCCGGGCACGGCAACGGTGAAGGGGTGGACCCGCCCGGGTCCACCCCTTCACCGTGTCTGGACTCAGAACCGGGCCAACGCCCGGCGCAGCGGGTCCAGCCCGAGGGCGCCCAGGTCGAGGGCCTGCCGGTGGAACTCACGCAGGTCGAAGTCCGCGCCCTTGCGGGTCTTGGCCTCGTCGCGGGCCTGCAGCCAGATCCGCTCACCCACCTTGTAAGAGGGGGCCTGCCCCGGCCAGCCCAGGTAGCGGTTCAACTCGAAGCGCAGTTGCTCGTCCGGCACCCGGCAGTGCGCCCGCAGGAACTCCCAGCCCAGCTCGGGGGTCCAGCGTTCCCCGGGGTGGAAGTCGAAGGGGTTGTCCTTCGGGATCTCCAACTCCAGATGCATTCCGATGTCGACGATCACCCGGGCCGCCCGGAAGGCCTGCCCGTCCAACATGCCGAGCTTGTCACCCGGATCCTCCAGGTAGCCAAGCTCGTCCATCAGCCGCTCGGCGTACAGGGCCCAGCCCTCACCGTGCCCGGAGACCCAGCAGAGCAGTCGCTGCCAGCGGTTGAGCAGCCCGGCCCGCACGGCGGTCTGGCCGACCTGGAGATGGTGACCGGGCACCCCCTCGTGGTAGACCGTGGTCACCTCACGCCAGGTGGAGAAGTCCGTGACACCCGGCGGCACCGCCCACCACATCTGGCCCGGCCGGCTGAAATCCTCGCTGGGACCGGTGTAGTAGATGGCCCCGTCACTGGTCGGCGCGATCATGCATTCGATGCGGCGTACCTGCTCGGGGATGTCGAAGTGGGTGCCGTTGAGATCGCTGATCGCCTGGTCGGCGAGCTGCTGCATCCAGTCCCGGAAGGCCTCCTTGCCCACGATGGTCCGGGCCGGATCGGCGTCCAACGCCCGGACCGCCTCCTCGATGGTGGCGCCGGGGGTGAGGATCTGCCCGGCCACCGTCCGCATGTCGGCCTCCAGGCGGGCCAGCTCGGAGAACCCCCAGGCGTACGTCTCGTCGAGGTCGATCCGGGCACCGAGGAAGTACTGCGAGGCCAGCTCGTACCGCTCCCGCCCGGCGGCCTGCTTCTCCCGCCCTCGCGGAGCCAGCTCGGTACGCAGGAACTGCCCGAACTCCGCCGTGGCCGCAGTGGCCGCCGCCGCACCCCGACGCAGGTCGGCGTCGAGGGTGCCCTCGGCGCCCAGGCGCTCGACCAGCCCGTGGAAGACGTTGTCCCCCTCCGGATCCACCCAGGCGTCGCACTGCTTGGCCACCTCGATCAACTGGGCCTGCGAGCTGATCTTGCCGGCCGCCGCCGCCTCACGCAGAGTCGTCTTGTAGCCCTCCAGCGCACCGGCGAAGTGGTTCAACCGGGCGGCGATGTTGGCCTGCGCCTGCGTACCCGCGGTGGGCATCAGGTCGAAGACCATTCGGGTGTGGTGCAGCCCGCTGGTGATGACGTTGACCTCGCTGGTCGTCTCGCCGGCCTGGTAACGGGCCAGGTCCAGACCCAGCCGCTCCTGCATCGCCTCCCGGGCGATGCGCTCGCCCTCGGTGTCCGGCTCGGTGACGTCCAGGTCGGCCAGGGTGCGGCGGGTCAAGTCGGCCTGAGCGGCGTACCCGTCCGGCGACAGGTCATCCAACCGGTCGTCGTAGCCGGAGATGCCGACGTAGGTGGCGCCGGTCGGGCTCAGCGCGGCCCACTCGGCAACATAACGGTTGGCGATATCGTCGATTCGTCCCACGCCCGCGACCCTACGCGAGACGGCCGGGCGGAGGCTGCCGCCTTTCGCGGACCTTGCCCACCGGGCGTGGCGGCCGAGGGTCAGGGCAGCAGGTCGGCCGGATCGAAGTCGATCGGGAACGGCTCGTCGGCACGCAGCCGGTCGCCGCTGACCGCCTTGGCCACTGTGTCGTAACCGCCGAACTTGCCGAGGGTGAACAACTCCACCGCAGCGTGCCGCAGTCGGCGGGAGATCTCCACCCGCATGAAGTACGGCACCCGCCCCTGAGCGCAGCGCATCGGTTTGTCGACGAAGTCCTGCCGACGGCTGCCGGGCGAGACGAACTCGACCGCCATGGTGCACAGGTGGACCGGAATCCAGCGATCCTCCTCGTCGGTCTTGGGCAGCGCATGCAGGACGGTGACGTCCGGCTGGATCCACCGTTGCGGCGAGAAGGTCAGGTTCACCTGACCGAACACGTAGAAGCCGTGGCTCTCGGCTGTTGGCGCCAACAAGCGGGCGAGTTTGATCTCGCCGTAGCTGTTCGTGCCGACCTCGGCGGGCGTCATGACCAACCTGCCGTCGATGCACTCGTAGCGTGCATCGGGTAGCTCAGGCAGGGGGAGGTAGCGCTCGGCGAGCTGGGTCGTCCACATTCCGTCGAGGTCGACGAGTGGGTCGAAGCGCATCGGCATCGCCATCGGGGAAACACCTCCTCGGCAGGTCAACGCAGTACCAATGTAGGTGGTTTCTGTGGCGCGCGACACGGCAGCCGAAAAGCCCAGGACAACGCCGTGTTTCCGGGGCAGAGTGTCAGGGGTGACCATGGACTTCACCCCTGACAAGCCGGCCTTGCGGAGCTGGCTGCCCGGATTCGTCGCCCTCGCCGCCATCTGGGGTTCCAGCTTTCTGTTCATCAAGGTCGGCGTGGCGGAACTGCACCCCCTGCACCTCACCCTCTACCGGGTCGGGGCCGGTGCGCTGACCCTGCTGGTGGTGCTCGCCCTGCTGCGGGACCGACTGCCCCGGGATCCGCTGGTGTGGGGCCACCTCTCCGTGATCGGCGCCCTCGGGGTGGCTGTGCCGTTCACCCTGTTCGGCTACGGCGAGCAGCGGATCGAGTCGTTGCTCGCCGGCATCTGGAACGCCACCACTCCGCTCGTGGTGCTGCCGATGGCGGTGCTGGTGTTCCGTACCGAGCGGTTGACCGTCCGCAATGCCGTCGGGTTGGCGCTCGGCTTCGCCGGTGTGCTCGTGGTGCTCGGCGTCTGGCAGGGCGTCGGGGGTGCCCACCTGGTCGGTCAGCTGATGTGTTTCGGGGCGGCGGCCTGCTATGGCCTGGCTATTCCGTACCAGAAGAAGTTCGTCGCGGGCAGCAAGCTGTCCGGGTTGTCGCTGTCGGCTGCGCAGTTGGTGCTCGCCACGGCCCAACTCGCCATCGTGGCGCCGCTGGTGGCCGGCGCACCGCCCGCACCGACCAGTCTGTCGCCGAGTGTGGTCGTCGCCGTGCTGGTGCTGGGCGCGATCGGTACCGGCCTGGCCTTCGTCATCAACCTGCGCAACATCCGGATCGTGGGTGCCACCACGGCCGCCATGGTGACCTACCTGATTCCGGTCTTCGCCATCGTGATCGGTGTGCTTGTGCTCAGCGAGCGGCTCACCTGGCATCAGCCGGTCGGTGCGCTGATCGTGTTGCTAGGGGTGGCTGTGTCGCAGGGGCTGATCGGCCGCCGCCGACCCGTCGCGCGCCCTTCCGACGCAGTGGCCGCCGGGACGACCCCGGCCGCGGAGCTGGCGAGCCGCTGACCACCAGCGACTGGTGCCGGCGCCGTTTCGGCGTAATGGCGGTGACGCGGCGCTGCGGATACCGCCATTACGGCGATACGGAGTGGATCAATGGGTCCAGGTGATCAGGTTGTCGGCGGTCCAGGTGTTGATGACTCGGTCGGTGGGGACTCCGCAGAGGGCTGCCCGTTCACAGCCGAAGCGTTGCCAGTCGAGCTGGCCCGGGGCGTGGGCGTCGGTGTCGATGGCGAACAGGCAGCCGGCCTCCAGGGCGCGGCGGATCAACCGCTTCGGCGGGTCCTGACGCTCCGGGCGGGAGTTGATCTCCACGGCGGTGCGGTGTTCGACGCAGGCGGCGAAGACCGCGTCGGCGTCGAAGTCGCTCTCCGGGCGGGTACGGGCCCGGTGCCCCCGATCCCCGGGGCCGGTCACCCCGGCCGGGCGGGAGGAGACCATTCGGCCGGTGCAGTGGCCGAGGATGTCCAGGTGGGGGTTGGCGATCGCGGTCAGCATCCGGCGGGTCATCTTCGCCCGGTCGTCGCTGAGGCCACTGTGTACGGAGCCGACGACCACATCCAGCCGGGCCAGCAGCTCCTCCTCCTGATCCAGAGAGCCGTCGGCGAGGATGTCCACCTCGATGCCGGTGAGGATCCGGAATCCCTCCGGCAACGCCTCGTTGAGTTGCGCCACATGGTCGAGCTGTCGACGTAACCGATCCGCGGTCAGGCCCCGGGCCACCTTGAGTCGGGGGGAGTGGTCGGTCAGCACCAGGTACTCGTGGCCCAGTTCGACCGCGGCCAGGGCCATCTCCTCGATCGGGGAGCCACCGTCGGACCAGTCGGAGTGGGTGTGGCAGTCGCCGCGCAGCGCGGCCCGCAGCCGGGTGGCCTCGGCGTCCAGGTCGGTGCCCTCGGTGGCTAGCAGCCGCCGCAGGTAGACCGGTTCCTCGCCGGCCAGGGACTCGACCACACAGCGGGCGGTGACGTCTCCCACCCCGGCCAGCTCGGTGAGCTTGCCGGTGCGGGCCCGCTGGGCCACCTCCTGCGTGGGCAGGGCGGCCAGGGCATTCGCCGCCGACCGGAAGGCCCGGACCCGGTAGGTGGCCTCGTTCGCCCGCTCCAGCAGAAAGGCGATCCGACGCAGGTCGGCGATGGGATCACGGGTCATGTTCTGCAACCTACGCGCCCGCGCCGCCGGTCGGGAGACGACCGGCGGCGCGGAGTAGGTGGGACCGGGGCCACCGGGATCAGCTGTACGGCAGCCGGATCAGCGAGCGGTTGCCGATCCCCAGGGTGGTGGGGTTGGTGCCGATGGCGGACCAGACCTCCACCCGTACGGTGCCGCCGCGCAGGTTGCCCAGCGAACCGGTGCTGGAATGCAGCCCGGCGGCCTGGGTGTAGTTCTCCCAACCGGAGACCGGGTCGGTGGCGAAGTAGCGGTAGGTCTCCACCCGGTCCCAACTTCCGTCGCCGGTCAGGTCGTACGAGATGCGGGTCTGCACCCCGTTGCCGACCGCCGAACCGGCGTCCAGGAGAAGGTCGAACGCGGTCTGCCCGCCGTTGTGGTTGAGGTTCAGCCCGGTCGCGGTGAACACCATCGGGTTGCGCGGAGTGCCGTCGTAGTTGGCGCCACCGGCACCGGTCACCGTGGTCGTGCCGGCGTTACCGGCCGCGCCCAGGCCACCGCCGGACAGCAGGTACCGCACCGGCGAGCTGGACGGTGGCCCGGTGGGGGTCGGGGTGGGGGTGGGAGTCGGAGTGCGGGTAGGAGTCGGGGTGGGGGTCGGTGGGGGTGTGCCGCCACCGCCGCTGCCGCCGCTCCAGGTGTGCGCGCCGCTGGTGGCGGTCCGCCCCGGGGCCACGGTCAGCTGGGTCCCGTCGGAGAACCGTACGGTCAGTTGGGTGTTGGAGATGTTGCTGGCCACGTAGGTCCGGGCGCCGTTGCGGTTGAAGACGGCGGCCAGGGGATGGTTGGCGGTGACCCCGGTGTCCACCCGGCCCAGGGCGGCCAGGTTGCGTATCCAGTGGAAGGTGTGCGCCCGGCTCTCCCCCTCCTCCGGGGGGTAGCCGGGGTTGGCCCGCAGCTTGGCCAGGGCGGTGTCCGGGTCGCCGAGGGCCAGGTGCTGCCAGTGCAGGTCCTGCCAGATGGTCGGCTCACCGCCGTTGTTGCGGACCAGTTCGGCGTACTTCTGGGCGTTGTCGTCGGGGTGGTAGCCCAGGTAGAGGTGCCCGCCGGTGATCGGCAGCAGGTTGATGCCCTGGATCATCTCCGGTTCGGCGCTGAACCAGGTGGCGTACGCCCCGCCGTCTCCCCAGACCATGCCGACGTTGTTGTGGCCGAAGGCGGCGGGGAAGTTCTCGCCGCTGACGTCGAACCAGTACTCGTGGATGGCCGCCGCCTGGGTGGTGTAGATGAAGATCCCGGCGTCGCGTACGGCGGTGTTGCCGGTGGCCTGTCCCCACTGGATCAGGGCGTTGGCGAAGTTCATCCCCTCCGAGGAGGACTCCTGGTTGTTGCCGCTGGCGAACGCCCCGTGCCCGGAGGCCCAGTCGTGCCCGGCGTAGATGTCGAAGTCCCGCAGGTACGGGAAGCGGCTGTCGGTGCGGTCGTAGTTGTTGGCGTCCCGGATCAGCAGGTCGATCATGCCGCCGTACTGGTCCTGGCGGGCCCAGGTCGGGTCGAACTTGGCCAGGGTGGCGGCGGCGGCGATGTAGTAGCCGTAGTGGAAGTGGTGGTCGTTGAGTTCCTGGTCCGAGCCGTACGAGCCGGGGTAGCCGATCAGGGTGCCCCAGCGCTGGTCGTAGTAGAAGAGCCGCTCGGTCTCGCCGGGCGAGGCGGTGAGCCAGTCGGTCAGGGTGGCCCGGATGGCGTTCAGCGCGGCCGTACGGGTCTCGGTGTCGCCGACCTGGTCGGCGATCTCGGCGATCCGGGCCGCCCGGCCCAGTCCCTTGCCGGTCCAGTAGGTGTCCCCACCCCGCTGATCCATCGGGTTGCCCCGCACGGCCGCCAGGTGTTGCCGCAGGGTGGTCAGGTCGGCCCCGCCCCCGGTGGCGACGGCGGGCACCTCCGGCAGTACCCCGTGGAAGCGCATCGAGGTGCGGAACTCGGCTACCCCGGTGAGCACCTTCATCCGGCCCCGGGCCGAGGGGTAGGTCTGGGTGATCGGGGTGGCCCCGGTCAGGGCCTTCCACTGGTGCGGGTAGAGGCTGACGACCGTACGGGTCTCGGTGCCTTCCCGGGGGGTGGTGGTGAAGGCGTACCGGGTCTCCACCTGGCTGCTGGACTGCTGGTAGCTGTAGGACACCCGGGTGCCGGTGACGTGCGCGTGCGCGTACCGGCCGTAGGTGGTGGCCAGTTGGGTCCGGGTGGTGGCGTCCGTGCCGGCCGGCAGCAGGGCCAGGGAGAAATAGCCCCGCCCGGCCAGGTTGGAGCTGATCCGGCCGCCGCTGACCGTCCAGGTGGCCCCGGTCGGCGCGTACCCGACGTAGTCGTGGCCGCGCACGGTGAAGCCGATGGTGGCGCCGCTGTTGGACCAGACCGTCGGGCTGCCGCCGGTCACGTTGATCACCGCGTCTCCGCCGGTGCTGCGGAAGTAGGTGAAGGGCAGGCCGTGGCCGATGGTGGCCCGCAGGGTGCGTGACCCGTCGCTCCAGTACGGGGTGACCGTCCAGTCCGTCCAGTCGTCGACCAGCACGTTCGGGGCTGCCAACCCGGCCACCCCGACCCGGAGGTCCTCGACGTAGGGGTACTTGAACTCGCCGACCCCGGTGGCGGTGCCGGTGATGGTGGGGGTGGAGGTCGCGGAGAAGCCCAGCCCGTCGGTGACCGGTTGGTAGGCCAGCGGGTGGGCGTGCAGGGGCTCACTGAAGGTGCAGTTGAGGCGCTTCCACAGCAGGGAGGACCACCAGTCGTTGGTCGGCACCGGCCCGGCTGGTGCGGAGCTGGTGGCGTACTGCCGGGGGTTGGTGGTGATGTTTCCGCAGCCGCTGGGGAGCGGTCCGACCGGGGTGGTGGTGTAGCTGCCGGCGCCGACCGGCGCGGCCTGGGCGGCGGGGGTGGCGATGACGGCCAGCCCGCCGAGGACGAGGGCCGCGGCGGCACCGGCGGCCAGGAGTCGATGGTGGGTGCGGCGTGGGACGGGAGGTCGCATCTTTCCTCCAGCGCGCCCCTCCGACCGATGTCGGCGGCGCGTTTCGTCGTCATTGTGAGTTAAGTGCTGTCAGAGAGCGCTCTCTGAGTCATTAGCGGGACGGTAGTTCACGAATGAGACATCCGTCAATGTTGCGAGGTGATGACGTGCGAATGACGCGGGACGGGACCTGCGGCCTCCGCCCCGGCCTCAGCGCCCCGGTGGTTTCGCCGGACAGCCGTTGCGGCGGTGCCAGGCGGCCACCTCGGCCGCCGGTGCGCGGTTGCCGCCCTTGCGCCACGAGTCGAGGTACGGCGCCGGCCAGATCACCCCTCGACGGATCCACCAGCCGTCCTCACCCGGGCACGGCGGAGAGATGCCGAAGTGCAGATGGCAGACGTTGTTGGCGTTGCCGGTCCGACCCACCGTGCCGAGTTGCTGACCGGCCCGCACCCGTACGCCCGGCTCGATGCCCTCGGCGATCTCGGTCAGGTGCGAACCGTAGTACCGCACCCCGTCGTCGCCGAGCACGGACACCGAAAGACCACCGTTGTACGGGCCCTGGGGGCCCCGTCTGTCGTACCGGTCTCGGCGGCTGACCTCGCCGATGGTGCCGTCGGTGACCGCCACGACCGGCTCCCCGCAGTCGGCGAAGATGTCCGTCCCCGGGTACCCGGAGTGGGTCGGGTGGTAGTCCGCCTTCCGGGCGCGTACCGGAAAGACGTGCGGCAGCCGGTCCCGGCCCGGGGTGGCGGTCGGCCCCGGCTGGCCGGTGCCCTCCGGCTCACCGGCGGTCGGGGTCGCGCCGGGCGTGGGGGTGACAGCAGCCGTCGGGCTGGACGGGGCCGTCGGGTCCTCGCTCGGGGCGGACCAGGTGGGCGCGGGGCCGGTCGCGCAGCCGGCGGCCAGCATCGGCACGAGCAGCAGCGCCGCGTACGGCAGAGGTCGTCCGGTCAGCGCAACCACCCGGCCATCCTGACAGACCATCTCCCCCTGGGCCCGACCGCGTACGCCCGCCAGGGGCGTCGGCGACGACCGGGCCGGTACGGTGGCAGTACCACCGACCCAGCGTGGCAGGAGTGGCCAGCCATGATGCCGTACAGCCCGTCGGGCCTCTTCCCCGCCGGGCGCCGCCCGCGTCCCACCTACCGCGAACCACACCCGGTCAGCGGAGCCGCCGTCGCCGCCGGCGCCACCGGCACGGCCGCCTGGTTGGTCATCTTCGGGTTGCTCGGCCGCGACCTGGCCGGGTACGCCTGGTGGACCCTGCTGGCCGGAGCGCTGGCCTGGCTGGCGGCCCTGGTGCTGGTCCGGTACGGCGACCGGGGGGTGGCCACCGGCATCGCCATCGTCACCGCCGGAGGGTGGAGCATCGCCGCAGCCGCGGTGGCCGCCCGATGGTGGATCGGTGGTGACTGGCCCCTCTGGTGATTCCTGTCGACATCGACTGCGTTGCGTCGTCGTGCAGGCACTGAAACCCATCTTGACTGGGCCGCCGGGACTCGGCACTCTCCCGGTATGGCCTGGACCACTCCGCGGCTCGATCCGGATCGCAGCCGCCGCCGGATGCAACTGCTCGCGCAGTTGGCGGACGCCCGCGCGTTACGCGAACGCGAACGGCCACAGCGGGTGCGTACCGAGCGGCTGCGCGAACTGATCGCCACCCGCCGTCGGCTGGCCGGCTGAGCGGGGCAGATACTTCCCCAGGAATGCCGACCCTTCGGGGCGTTGACCGCTCTCCTGCCGATCCGACCGGCTAACGTGCACGCGTAACGGCTGGCGTGAGCTGTGCCAAGGGCTACTTGGGGGGAACGTGTCGTACTTCGCTGCGGCCGTGGTGCGCGAGAAGGGTGGCTGGACGGCCGCCGAGTTGAGTCTGCGGGGTGCCACCGACGTCGACGAGGTCGCCGAGCGACTGCGCGATGTCGGTCCGGACGCCGACCTGTCGCTGCTGTTCGTCGAGGCGGACGACACCTACCTGGTCATCCTGCGCCTGGACGAGGGCGAGGACCTGCGCATCTTCGGCTCGGACTCGGCCTTCGCCGAGGAGTCCCGGCTGGGTGCCCTGCTGATCGGTGACCTCAACGCCTCGGTCACCGGTCTGGAGGAGGCCGAGGAAGCACCTGCGCCGACGACCACGGACGACGACAACGAGCAGCCCGCCCTGGACCCGGAGGCGGACCCGGTGGGTGAGGCCGACCTGTTGGCCGACCTGGGCATTCCCGCGCAGCAGTTGCTGGCCCTCTGCGCCCACGAGGGGATGATGCCGGCCGACGTCACCGCCGAGGTCTGCCAGGTGCTGGGCTGCGTCGACGACGTAGAGGAACTGCGTGAGGTCTGATCCAGTCGGCGGAGCGCTGCCGGGTGGTGTGGGATCTGCCGGCGGATCGTCGCTGGGTAGCGCCGGATCCGCTGGCGCGCCGATGGGCGGTGGGGAACCGGCGGACGCGACCGATCCGGCGTTGGAGACGGTCCGGGCCGGGCAGCCCACCCCCGGTGCGGTCGGCCGGGTGGGGCCGGGCGCGCACGAGGGTCTGGCCGATCCGACCGGCATCGGCCGCCGGCAGCGCCACGAACTCTGGATGCGCCGGGCCCTGGAGGTCGCGGTGACCGGCCCGGAGGTCTCCGACCGCGCCCGGCAGGCCGACGACGTGCCGGTGGGGGCGGTGCTCTACGGCCCGGACGGTGACGAACTGGCGATCGGCCGCAACGAGCGGGAACTGACCGGAGACCCGACCGCCCACGCCGAGGTGCTGGCGCTGCGGCGGGGGGCCGAACGGCTGAGCCGCTGGCGGCTGGAGGGCTGCACCCTGGTGGTCACCCTGGAACCCTGCACCATGTGCGCGGGGGCCCTGGTGCTGTCCCGGGTGTCCACCGTGGTCTTCGGGGCCTGGGAACCGAAGACCGGCGCCGCCGGCTCCCTCTGGGACGTCCTGCGCGACCGCCGTCTCAACCACCGCCCGGAGGTGTACGGCGGGGTCCTGGCCACCGAGACCGGCACCCTGATGCGCGCCTTCTTCCGCTGACGCCGCTGCCGTTGGTGCTTCTGTCAGGCGGGGCGCAGCAGGGCGCCGGCGATGCCTCGGGCGAGGTCCGTCCAGGGGGCCGGGCGCAGGGTGGCCGGGTCCAGCCGGACGACAGCCCGCCGTCCCTCGGCGTACCCCGTCATGCCGTCGAGGGAGTGGAACCGGAAGCCGTAGACGGCGCTGCTGGTGCCGAGGTGTTCCACCCAGAAGTGCACCCCGACCGGGCCGGTGCCGGTGATCGGGGCCTGGTAGGTGATCGCGAACTCCCGGACCGCGTGGAACACGTCCGGGGTGGTGGCCTTCCCGTTGCGCAAGGCGACCCCGTTGGCGGACCAGTACGCCGTCAGCGCCCGCTCCAGCAGCAGCGCGTACCGGGCGTTGTGCAGGATGCCCATGGCGTCCAGGTCGTCGAAGTGCACCATGGCGTGCTCGACATGGCCGTACTCGACGGCGGTGGGCTCGGCGACGACATTGCTCATGGGGTGCCTTCCGGTAGCAGGGTGGGATCGGGGCACAGACCCCGCAGCCGGTCCAGCACGCTTCGGCGGGCGTGCCGGTAGGTGCTGTCCGGGTCGAAGAGTCGGGAGCGCATC
The DNA here is from genome assembly GCF_040643455.1 of Micromonospora sp. NPDC047134. Taxonomy (NCBI): domain Bacteria; kingdom Bacillati; phylum Actinomycetota; class Actinomycetes; order Micromonosporales; family Micromonosporaceae; genus Micromonospora; species Micromonospora sp. NPDC047134. The sequence continues at coordinate 160,884 of NZ_JBEYUI010000009.1, read as the reverse complement.
GCGGCGGCGATCCCGAAGGAGTCGATCTCGTACGCCAGCAGGGCCACATCCACCTCGGCCGGGAGTTCGCCCAGCTCGACCGCCTCGCGGACGAGTCGCTCCAGGAAGGCGGTCCAGTCGGTGAGGACCGTGGCCAGCCGGTCGTGGACCGCACCCGGCCGAGCGTTGAACTCGAACTCGGCCGTGCCGAAGAAGCAGCCTCCGGGCAGCACCCGGGTGGCGTAGAAGTCGATCCGGGCCTCGTGCAGGGCGTGGATGCGGCGTACCCCCCGGGGGGCGCGCAGGGCCGGGCCGATGATCAGCTCCTGCCACTGGGCCACCGCCCGGTCGATGGTGGCCAGCTGGAGGGCCTCCTTGGAGCGCCAGTGCGCGAAGATGCCGGACTTGCTAACCCCGAGGGAGTCGGCGAGATGCCCGAGCGACAGCCCGTCCAGGCCGTTCTCACTGGCCAGCACGACGGCGGCGTCCAGCACTGCGCTGCGGGTGCGCTCACCCCGGGCCAACCGGCCGTCAACGGTCATACCGTGACCCTACACAATCCGACCGACCGGTCGTACTTATTTTCTCGTCGAGTGCTTCGCCGTTTCGGCGTAGTGGCGGTGACGCGGCAGCACGGATACCGCCATTACGGCGATATGGAGTGGATCAAGCCGGTGCGCGAAGCGTCCCGCCACCGACTAGCGGTGACGGGACGCCGACGGGTGCCGCCAGGTCAGGCGACGATGGTGTCCAAGGCGATCTCGACCATCTGGCTGAAGGTCTGCTCCCGCTCCTGGGAGGTGGTCTTCTCGCCGGTCTTGATGTGGTCGCTGACGGTCAGCAGGGTCAACGAACGGGCCTTGAACCGGGCCGCGATCGTGTAGAGCGCGGCGGACTCCATCTCCACCGCCAGCACCCCGTAGTCGGCCAGCCGGTCGTAGAGGTCCGGCCGGTCCGTGTAGAAGGCGTCCGCCGCCAGGATCGGCCCGACCCGCATCGCGATGCCGCGCCGCTCGGCCACCTCCACCGAGGTACGCAGCAGCCCGAAATCGGCCACCGGGGCGTAGTCGATCAGCCCGTCGAACCGCACCCGGTTCATGTTCGAATCCGTCGAGGACCCGATCGCCGCGATCACGTCCCGCAGCTGAAGATCCTCGGACAGGGCGCCACAGGAGCCGACCCGGATCAGGGACTTCACGCCGTACTCGTTGACCAGCTCGTGGGCGTAGATCGAGGCCGAGGGCATCCCCATCCCGGACCCCTGCACGGAGACCTCGACCCCGTTCCAACGGCCGGTGAAGCCCAGCATCCCCCGGACCGTCGAGTAGCAGTTCGCCCCTTCCAGGTAGGTCTCCGCGATCCACTTGGCCCGCAGGGGGTCACCCGGCATCAGGACCCGCTCGGCGATCTCGCCCGGCTTCGCGCCGATGTGCGTACTCATGCCAGTGATCCTGCCAGGCCGGGCGGCCGGGGACCGGTTCGGCGTCCGAACCGGGAGTCCTGTAGCCTCTTCGGCGGTGGCGTGTCCGAGTGGCCTAAGGAGCACGCCTCGAAAGCGTGTGAGGGTTTACGCCCTCCGCGGGTTCAAATCCCGCCGCCACCGCTCGTGAAGTGCGAGAACGCCCGGTCGATCCGCGAGGATCGGCCGGGCGTTCTGCTGTCTGCCCCGGTTCTGGCGGTGTAGGCCCCGATGTCTGGCCGTACAGACATGGCTTCCGATCTACGTGTCCCTATGCTGTGAGAGCTACTTACGGGATGCGGGGGTTTCGATGCGACGCAGGCTTGCCGGGCTGACGGTTCTGACGATGGTGGCAGCCGGGTTGGCGGTGAGTGCTCCCGCCCAGGCGGCCGACGAGTTCCGGACCATCACCCGGGATGGTCTGACCATGCAGTTCCACCGGGTGTCGAAGGCGGTCACGCCGGTGAAGGGGACCGGGGCGACCCGTTCCGACTTCGACGGCGACGGGGTCGACGACATCGCGGCCTCGGCCAGCTGGCTCACCCACAGCCTGCCGCGCTATCCGACCGGCGTGGTGGTGGTGCGCTACTCGTCCGCGCCGCACGTCGACTACTTCATCGGCACCGGGGTGGACAACATCTCCAGCTTCGGCATCGCGCTGGTGGCCGGCGACTTCAACGGTGACGGCTACGACGACCTGGCGATCGGTGACGCCGACGAGGCCGACACCAGGAAGAACAATGCGCATGGTGGCGGTGTCTGGATCATCCCAGGCAGTCGCACCGGCCTGGTGGTCGACTCGACCAAGCACTTCAACCAGAGTTCCCCCGGGGTACCCGGCGAGTCGGAGGACCGGGACGCGTTCGGCGCCTCGCTGGCGGCCGGTGACATCAACGGCGACGGACGGGACGACCTGGCGATCGGGGCCTTCAAGGAGGCGATCGGCAGTGTCAAGGAGGCCGGTGCGGTCACCATCCTCTACGGCGGAACTGGTGGCCTGACTGGGACCGGGGCCCAGCAGTTGCACCAGAACCAGGCGGCGGTGCCCGGTTCGGCGGAGCGCCGCGACCATTTCGGCATGTCGCTGGCCATCGGCAAGGTCAACAACAACAAGTACGCCGACCTGGTCATCGGCGCGCCGCACGAGAACGACGGCAGCGGCGCCAACGGCAGCGGCATAGTGACCCTGATGTGGGGTTCAGCGAGCGGGGTGAAGCTCAGCGGGGCGACCTCGGTCACCGGCGCGGGGGTGTACAAGGCGACCGGGCGCAAGGACACCATCGCCTGGTACCTGGGCATGTCGCTGGCGATCGGTGACGTGAACGGTGACGGGCTGGGCGAGGTGATCGCCGGGGCACCGAACGCGCAGACCCCGCACCTCGACGGTGGTCTGATCGCCGTCTTCACCGGTCGTACCGGCGGGGCAGGGCTGTCCGGCAAGGCCGTGAAGATCATTACCCAGCGTACGGCCGGGGTGCCGGGTTCACCGGAGGACGGTGACCGGTTCGGCGCGACCCTGGCGGCCGGTGACGTGACCGGCGATGGTCGGGCCGACGTGCTGGTCGGTGCCCACACCGAGGCGATCGGTACCAAGGACGAGGCGGGCATGATCACCCTGCTCAAGGGTTCCTCGTCCGGGCTGACCGGCACCGGCGCGCAGGGGTTCGACCAGAACCACTCCGTCGTTCCGGGTGGGGCCGAGCGCGGCGACCGGTTCGGCGGTTCGGTGGCGCTGCTGAACCTCAACGGCAAGGGCCCGCTGGACGCTCTCGTGGCGTCGACCCGGGAGGAGGTCGCCGGGGACATTCCCGGCTATCCCTCCGCGACGTTGTCCCGGTTCCACGGCTCCTCCAGCGGGATCGTCGCGCAGTCCGGTTCGTGGAGCGGGCGTGCCCTGAACACCGATCGTCTGGAGTTGCTGGAGTACGGCCAGCGGATCGCCGGGCCGCAGAGCAGCGGACCGTGGTACTGAGCAGGGAGAAGGGGGCGCAGATGCGGCGCAGGCTTGCCGGAGTTTCCGTGTTGGTGGTTGCGGCGAGCCTGATGGTGGGCACTCCCGCCCAGGCGGCGGAGGAGGAGTTCCGGACCATCAGCCGGGAGGGCGTGATCCTCCAGTTCCACCGGGTGCCGAAGCCGATGACCCCGGTGAAGGGGACCGGGCCTACCCGTTCCGACTTCGACGGTGACGGAATTGACGACGTCGCGGTCGCCAGCGACCTCACGCAGGACAGACTGGCGCACCGGGCGACCGGACTCGTGGTGGTGCGCTACTCGTCCGCACCGCATGTCGACTACTTCGCCAGCGTGCTCGTTGCGGAAGGCGGCTGTCGCTGCTTCGGCATAGCGCTGGCCGCCGGCGATTTCAACGGCGATGGTTACGACGACCTGGCCATCGGTGACTCGGTCGAGGTCGACCCAGTGCAGAGGACCCGTGCCGGTGGGGTGTGGGTGATCCCGGGCAGCCGGGATGGTCTGGTGGTCGACTCGGCGCAGCACTTCAACCAGAGCAGTCCCGGGGTGCCCGGGGCGTCGGAGAGCGACGACTGGTTCGGTACCGCGCTGGCCGCCGGTGACATCAACGGGGACGGTCGGGACGACCTGGCGATCGGGGCGCCCGGCGAGTCGATCGGCAAGGTCAAGCAGGCCGGTGCGGTCACCGTGCTGTACGGCGGGGTGGGTGGCCTGCGGACGACCGGTGCTCAGCAGCTGCACCAGAACCTCGCCGCCGTGCCGGGTGCCGCCGAGCGTCGTGATTACTTCGGCCGGACCCTGGCCATCGGCAAGGTGAATGAGAACAAGTACGCCGATCTGGTCATCGGCGCGCCGCACGAGAACGGCGATCAGAACCGCAACGGCAACGGCATGGTGACCCTGATGTGGGGCTCCAAGAACGGGGTGAAGCTCAGCGGTGCCACTTCGGTTACCGGCGCAGGAGTGCGCAAGGCGACCGGCCGTCAGGACACCATCGTCTGGAATCTCGGCGAGTCGCTGGCGATCGGCGACGTCAACGGGGACGGACTGGGCGAGGTGATCGCCGGGGCGCCGAACGCGCAGACCCCGCAGACCACCGCCGGTCTGCTGGCGGTCTTTACCGGTCGTTCCGGTGGCGCGGGCCTGTCCGGCAAAGCCGTGAAGATCATTACGCAGCGTACGGCTGGTGTCCCGGGAAGCCCGGAGCCGGGCGACGGGTTCGGGGCGACGATCGCGGTGGGGGACGTGACCGGTGACGGCCGGGCCGACGTGCTGGTGGGTGCCCCTACTGAGGCGATCGGTAAGAAGACCGGGGCAGGCATGATCGCTCTGCTCAAGGGGTCAGCCGCCGGGTTGACCGGCGCCGGCGCCCAGGGCTTCGACCAGGACCATGCGGTGGTGCCGGGCGGTACGGAGCGCTTTGACCTGTTCGGCGCCTCGGTCGCCATCCTCAATCTCGACGGCAAGGGGCCGCTGGATGCTCTGGTGGCGTCGACAGGTGAGAACGTAGCCGGTGATCAAGACTTGTATCCTTCCGGGACGTTGTCGCGGTTCCACGGCGCCCCGGGCGGCCTCGTGCCGCAGGCGGGCTCTTGGAGCGCCGCGTCGCTGCGCACCGATCGACTCTGGCCGTACTGGTACGGCTCAAGGATCGCCGGCCCGCAGAGCGGCGGACAACGGCATATCTACTGATCATCTGAAAGCGGGGGTTCTTGATGCGGCGAAGTGTCGCAGGAGTGTCCACCTTGGCCATCGGCGTTGGCCTGGCGGTGAGTGTGCCCGCCCCGGCGGCGGCGAACGACTACCGGACGGTCACCCGGGACGGGATCGTCCTTCAGCACTACCGGGTGGCGAAGGCGACCACCCCGGTCAAGGGGACCGGGCCTACCCGGTCCGACTTCGACGGTGACGGCATCGACGACATCGCCGCCTCCGCCGACCCCTCTGAGTACCGCTTCCCGCAGGCGCCGATGGGTCTGGCGGTGGTGCGCTACTCCTCGGCACCGTACGTCGACTACTTCGCGACAGCGGTCACGCCGGGCGCCGGTGAGCCCGCCTTCGGCGAGGTACTCGCCGCCGGGGACTTCAACGGTGACGGCTACGACGACCTGGCCGTCGGCGACTACGGCGAGTACGACCTGAGCGCGAAGGCGAACGCCGGCGGGGTCTGGGTGATCCCGGGCAGCGGCACCGGCCTGCGGCTCGACGGGGCCAAGCACTTCACCCAGAGCACGCCGGGAGTGCCGGGCGCCTCGGAGCAGGGCGACTGGTTCGGTTCGGCGCTGGCGGCCGGTGACATCAACGGCGACGGCCGGGACGACCTGGCGGTCGGGGCGTACGGCGAGGCGATCGGCAAGCTCACCTACGCCGGGGCGGTGACCGTGCTGTACGGCGGGGCCAGCGGGCTGACCGGCACAGGTGCGCAGCAGTTGCACCAGAACCAGGCCGCCGTTCCGGGTTCCGCCGAGCGCAACGACCACTTCGGCTGGACCCTGGCCATCGGCAAGGTCAACGACAACAAGTACGCCGACCTGGTCATCGGCGCACCCGGCGAGAACGAGGACAGCTCGCCGACCGGCAGCGGGATGCTCACGCTGATGTGGGGCTCGGCGAACGGGGTGAAGCTCAGCGGTGCCACCTCGGTCACCGGGGCGGCGCTGCGAAAGGCGACCGGTCGTGACGACAGTTACGTGCGGAGCCTCGGCATGGCGCTGGCCATCGGTGACGTCAATAGCGACAAGTTGGGCGAGGTGATCGCCGGGGCGCCGTACACGCAGTCCCCGAAGGGCAACGAGGGCATGGTCGCGGTCTTCACCGGTCGTACCGGCGGTGCCGGCCTGTCCAGCAGCGCGGTGAAGCTGTTCAGCCAGCGTACGCCCGGGGTGCCCGGTTCGGCGGAGGTCGGTGACCTGTTCGGTGCCACCCTGGCGGTCGGTGACGTGACCGGCGACGGTCGGGCCGACGTGCTGGTGGGCGCGCCCGGTGAGGCGATCGGTACGAAGAAGCGGGCGGGCACGGTTGCCCTGCTCAAGGGTTCCGCCTCCGGGTTGACCGGCACCGGCGCCCAGGGCTTCGACCAGGACCACCCGGTCGTGCCGGGTGGGGCCGAGAGCAACGACCTGTTCGGCGGCGAGGTGGCCATCCTCAATCTGGACGGCAAGGGACCCCTGGACGCGATCGTGACCTCGCCCGGGGAACTGGTCAGCGCGGACCCGGAGCGGCCCGCCTCCGGGTCGGTCGCCCTGTTCCACGGCGGTTCCGGTGGGTTGGTTCCGCAGTCCGCCTCGTGGAGTGGGGCGAGTATGCGTACGGACTTCGTCTGGCCCAAGTGGTACGGCCGTCGCCTGGCCACCGCCCAGTCCGGCGCCCTGATGTACCACTGATCTGCACCCCTGACCTGATCTGACCTGGCTGGGCCGGCTCGCGTGCGAGCCGGCCCAGCCTGCTCAGCAGGGGCCGTGGCCTTCCAGGAAGAGGCGGTGGGCCCAGTGGGCGTACCCGGCGATGATCTTCTGGACGGTCCGGCCGTCGTGCAGGAAGAGGTAGGCGCGGTCGCCGTCGCGGGCCAGCAGACCGTCGAAGCGGTACGTCCCCTGTGGAGCGCGCAGCTCGCGTACGGTCGGGTAGCTGGCCCGGACCTCGGCGATCGGGGTGCCGGCGGTGATTCCCTCCGGGGTGCGGGCCGGGTCACCGGCCCAGAGCAGCACCAGCCGATCGTCGATGAAGATCGGGCTGACCATGGCGTGCCCGGCCAGGGTCGGGCCGCAGGCGTCGACGTCGGTACGCAGGATCCCGCGCCGGGTCAGCTCGTCCTCGGTGTCGCCGAAGTCCACATCGGCCAGCCCGTCCAGATCGACCACGGTGACCGAGGCGACCGGTTCGGGCATGGCCAGGTCCGCCGGTGGCATGGGTCCGCTGCCCGATACCGAGGCAGCCAGAAGCAGTGCGGCGATGAAGCCGAATTGTCGCAATTTCATCAGAATCCCCCAAGTCCCCAACGGGACGGGAGGGCTGAGGTTATTGCCGGGCTTCCCATTCCTCGGCCAACTCGTCCCAGTAGTCGGCGCTGAGCCCACGCCGCCCGTGCGTCAGCCACCCTTCGGTGCTCCGCTCGACGTGTAACCCCAGCTCGGCGAAGGGGTCGATCCATGCGCCGGGCTCCGCGCCCAACTCGATCAGGGCTGCGTTGATCGGCCACTGCGGGCGCGGCAGGTCGAAGGTCGAGTCGAAACGCGGCCCCCAGGCCAGCACCCCGTCCAACCAGACCGCCGCCGCCTGGCGTCCGACACCACCGGCGAACTCCGCCTCGAGGTACGCCACCGGCCCTCGCAGCGACCAGCGGGCCAGTACCTCGGTCAGGGCGGGGGAGAAGGTCAGCGTGAAGGGCTGCTCCGGGCCGGGCTCGTCGGTCGCGTAGTCCGGCGCGTTGCCGGTCAACTCCTGCACCAACTGCGGAGTCACCGGCAGTAGGGCGAAGTCCTGCCGCAGCTCGCCGAGGACGGCATGATCCAGCTCGCGGGTCTCCTCGCGGAGCAGTTCGGCGTCCGCGACAATCGCGCTGAGCTGGTAACTCACCCGGCGTCCACAGCCTGTGGATAGCACATGTGTACGACGGGGGTCAGTTGATCTCAGCGAGGAAGGCCCGCCAGGCGGTCGGGGTGAAGACCAGCGCCGGCCCGGTCGGATCCTTCGAGTCGCGTACCCCGACCAGGCCCGGCAGGTTGTCCGCGACCTCGACGCAGGCGCCGCCGTTGCCGCTGCTGCGGCTGCTCTTGCGCCACCGGGCGCCGGTCAGCCCGGCATCGTTGTGCTCCACGACTCCGCTACCTCCCTGATCAGGTCGACCGACTGCCAGCGCGACAGGGTCTCGCCGCGCACGTTCTCCCACACGGCCAGTATCGCCGCGATGTCGTCCTGTTCGCTAACCACCTGGCCCTGCAACTGGTTGTCCAGGTAGCCCGCGATGCGGTGATCTTCCGCAGTGGCGAGGATGAAGGGCCCATTGAGCCCGGCATATTCCCCCACAGTGGACGGCACCACGTACACCCGGATGTGTGGCTGGCCGGCGGATTCGGCCAGGGCCAGCAACTGCTCACGCATGACGGCCGGCCCGCCCACCGGGCGGCGCAGCACCGCCTCGTCCAGCACCACGGTGATTCGCGGTGGCTCCTCCCGTTGCAGAATCAGTTGGCGGGACATTCGGTGGGCCACCACCCGCTCCACCTCGCTGCGGGGGATCAGACCGCCGCCGGTGAGCACCGCGCGGGCGTACGCCTCGGTCTGGAGCAGGCCGGGTAGGACGTTCGGCTCGAACCAGCGCAGGGTGGTCGCCTCGCGTTCGATCTCCTGCCAGGGGCGGAACCAGACCAACGCCCGACGCCGCGAAATGTCCGGCCAAATGTCCGAGACATTCTTCTGGAGGGCATCTGCCGCCGTGAGCCGGTGCCGGGGGTGTGGGATCCGATCTTCCAGCAGCCAACGGCTGACCGTCTTGGGGTCGACCCCGACGCGTTCCGCTAGGGACTCGATGGTGTGCCCGGTGTCCCGCAAGGCGACTCGCAACGCGTCATTCATGGTGCCTCCCGAGTGGATGTCCGGAATATCTGGGCACCATATAGCTACGCCATGTAGTTGTCCCGTCACCTGCGCCAAATTGGGGTATCGACGGCGTGGCCGGTGGAGGTTCATCCCCCTTGACCCGGCGGCCACGGCGTCCGGGGGCCGCCGTCGGCGACCAACGGCGGCGGCTCCCATCCACTCATCAGGCCCTGTCGAGCTGATAGCGCAGGCGGATCACCAGAGACGGCCCGCCCACGACCGATGAGCCCGCACCACCGCGACCGGTGCGTCCGCGCCGGTCGCGAACGGTGCTCCTGCCCGTCGCGAGTGGCACGGCCGTCCACATTGTGGCCGTGCACATCGCGACCGGTGCGTCCGCGCCCGTCGCGACCGCTGCGGCCGTGCCCGTCGTGACCGGGTGCGTCCGCGCCTGTCGTGACCGGTGCGCCCGTGCCGGTCGGCTCGGCCGACGAGCAGATCGGGGTGAAGTCGTGTCGAATCAGGTTGGACGCTCTCGGCGGGAGCAGAGCACCGGGGACGAGGGCCGATGAGCCGTCGCCGGTCGTACCCGTCCCGGCGGCAGGAGCACCTGCCGTCCCGGCCGACGTGGCGGTGCCGGGCCTGCGGCTGCGCGTGGCCGTGCAGTGCGGCCAAGCTGCGGCTGCTGGGGAGGTACCGGGAGGATCGGGCCGGACTGTTGACCCACCTGGCGGCGCTGCACGCCGAGGCCGCCGCCGAACTCGGTGACGTCATCTCGGCGGTCATACTGCTCGACCGCTTCGTGTCCTGGGCGCGTGTCCGAGGGTGAGGAGACTGTCCGCGTACCTCCTGGGGTGTTGGATCCGGCGACGACCGGAAGCCGCGCGGCGTCGCCGGCGGCCCCCGTTGGCGTCGCGCTCAGCCCGCCGCGACCGCGGATTGTGGTGGTTGCTCCCCGGGCTGGGCCACGAGCACCGCCACCACGACGGCCAGCAGCCCGGCGATGCTCAGCCCGAGGATCAGCCAGGCCGGGCCCGCCGGGTAGTAGTAGTCGCCCGGGGTGAAGGCACTGTGCACGGTCAACAGCCCGCCCTCGTCCGCACTCCTGCCCAACACCCGCACCAGGTTGCCGTAGAGCGCGACCGCCGGCAGCGCCAGCGCCAACAACGCCAACCCCCAGGCCCCGGCACCGGTCACCCGCCGTCCGGGGGCAGCCCCTGCTATCCGGTACGCGACGGCCGCCGCGATCAGCCAGCCGACGACCAGCCCCAGCAGGGTGCCGACCAGGACCAAGGGCACAAACGCGGCGGTACGCGTCTGCCGGGCATCGACCGAGACGACGCCCCGATCCTCGGCCAGGTACCCGCGAACCTGGATGATCAGGCCGTTGGATTCGGCGGTGAACCGATCCCCGCTCAACGGGGTCTCGACCACGGTCCCGTTCTCCCCGGTCGTGACAGTCCTGCCGGAGAGTGGAGTCAGCCCGGAGACCGCCCACCCCTCATCGGCGAACCGCTGCCGCACCTGCTCCGCATCCCAGCCCGAGGCGGAACCGGTGGCGTCGACCCGATCGGCGTGCCAGTTCGTGCTCTGCCGGTGCGCCTGCACCTCACCGGTCGCGCCGGCCTGCTGGGTGAGCCGGGTCATCGCGGCGTCGTCCGGCAGGCTCGTGAAGGTCTGGGCACCCAGCCACGAACCGGCGGCGGCACCGAAACCGCCCAGGGTGAGTGCGGTGAGCAGCGCCGCCACCACCATGATCGGACGACCGGCGGGCAACCTGAACCGCAGCCGCAGACCGCTGCCGACCAGGTGCAGGGCATCGCCGAGACCGGGACGGCGCTGCCCGGGTGCCGCCATCTCCAACAGGGTGGTCACCAACTCCGTGCCATGCCGGTGCCGGTGCCGACCCGGATAGGCCAGCAACAACCGCCGGTACCCGCGCTCCAGCCGCTCATCCGCCGCCGGCCAGCCAACCGCGTCGACCCCTGCCTGCTGCCCGGCGGCGGTGTCGGGCGGCCAGGCGGCACTGTGGTCGGCCGGCGGCCAGGCGGCGGTCATGCGGTCACCGTGCCGAAGCTCAGGGCGTTGCCCAGGCGCTTGCCGAGCTGGGTCTCAGCGGCGGCGGCGTGCCGGCGCAACCGCTCGATCTGCGCCTTGAGGGCGGCGGCCCCCGGATCACTGAGCCGGTAGTAGCGGCGTAACCGGCCCTCGACGGCCTCCTCCCGGTCCACGGTGACCAGGCCCTGCTCCGCTAGCCGGTCGAGGGCGCCGTAGAGGGTGCCCGGTCGCAGCTTGACCTCGCCCCCCGACAGCTCATCGACCGCTCGGATGACCCCGTAGCCGTGCAGCGGCTGCGCGGCGAGTGCAGTGAGGATCAGAAAAGTAGGTTCCTGCATGCCGCCGACAGTACGCCCACCGTTATATACCGTCAACCGAGTGTCGATGACGACTGTGGTTGCTGCTCTGCCCTCTGCCGTAGGGGGCCTGCCGTGAGCGCGAACACCGCCAACTCATCGACCAGCGGGCGCTAGCATTGATAGCGGGATGGTTGTCTGCACCGCGAAGGAGGCAAGGCGATGGCTGCCCTCAGCATCCGAGACTTGGATGACTCGGTGAAGGACAAGCTCCGTCTCCGCGCTGCTCGGCATGGTCGGTCGATGGAGGCCGAAATCCGAGCCATCCTGACCACCGCAGTTGCCGAGGACACTCAGCGCGCTGATCTGTTCGGCGCCCTCACCGAGCGGTTCCAGCAACTCGGCGGCGTGGATCTCGACATCCCGGAGCGGACCACGCCGCCCCGGGCGGCGGATCTGGTCGAATGATCGTCCTCGACACGAACGTCGTCTCTGAACTCATGCGCGCGGAGCCAGCCCCAAGAGTGCTTGCCTGGGTACGGGCGAATTCGGACAGCGGTCTCTACACCACGGCGGTCACCGTCGCGGAGATCCGCTATGGCATCGCTCGCCTGCCCGAGGGCCGACGTCGGGAGTCGCTACATCAGGCGGCGAACGAGATATTCTCCGCCTTCCCGCGGCAGATCCTTCCCTTCGGTCTCGGCGCAGCCAATGCCTACGCCGACATTGTCGCTGACCGGGAGACCGCCGGCCATCCGATCGACGGCTTCGACGCGCAGATCGCTGCGATCTGCCGCTCCCAGGCGGCCACTCTCGCCACCCGCAACCCGAAAGATTTCGCCAACACCGGCATCGTCACGGTGGATCCCTGGGACGAGCCGTTCGACTGAAGGCGTCCGCTGTCCTGGCGATCAGGACGACTCGGAGTCAGTCGCCATGGCTGACTCTGAGACAGAGCGACCGTAGAGACGACTCAGGGCCGGTCCCGTTGGGGGCCGGCCCTGTCGTTCGTGCAGCTCTTGCGAGCGGAGGATACGAGATTCGAACTCGTGAGGGTGTTAACCCAACACGCTTTCCAAGCGTGCGCCCTAGGCCTCTAGGCGAATCCTCCGCGAGCCAGGATACAGGTCCCCGAGACGTTGCCCACCCCACCACCCCCTGAAGATCGACGAGGGGTCGGGTAGGCTGGGGCTACCTCCCGTGCGGCGGTACCTCGTGAACCTCCCCAGGGCCGGAAGGCAGCAAGGATAAGCGAGCTCTGCCGGGTGCACGGGAGGCCTTTCTGTCTCAAGGCCCCATGATCGACCTCAAGGCCCCGTGATCGACGCCGTTACGGCGGTGTGGGGGTGTCCCTGGCCCGTCGATGCCCCCACAACGGCGTAACGGAGTCGATCTCAGCTCTGGGCCCGGCGGGGTGGGTGGTCAGTCGGGCGTGGGCGGCGGAGAATGGCGCGGTCGAGAGGAGGCGGGACGCCGTGGCACTGGCGCTCTACCGCAAGTACCGGCCGCGTACCTTCGCCGAGGTCATCGGGCAGGAGCACGTCACCGAGCCGCTGTCGCAGGCACTTCGCAGCGGGCGGCTCAACCATGCGTACCTCTTCTCCGGGCCGCGTGGGTGTGGCAAGACCTCCAGCGCCCGGATCCTGGCCCGCTCCCTCAACTGTGAGCAGGGTCCCACCCCGGAGCCCTGCGGGGTCTGCGCGTCGTGCCGCTCGCTGGGCAGCGACGGGGCCGGCTCGATCGACGTCATCGAGATCGACGCGGCCAGCCACGGTGGTGTGGACGATGCCCGTGAGCTGCGGGAGAAGGCCTTCTTCGCGCCGGCCAGCAGCCGCTTCAAGATCTATGTCATCGACGAGGCGCACATGGTCTCGTCGGCCGGCTTCAACGCCCTGCTCAAGCTGGTGGAGGAGCCCCCGGAGTACGTCAAGTTCATCTTCGCCACCACCGAGCCGGAGAAGGTCCTCGGCACGATCAAGTCGCGGACCCACCACTACCCCTTCCGGCTGATCCCGCCGAAGGTGCTGCGGCCCTACCTGGAGCAGCTCTGCCAGGCCGAGGGGGTTCAGGTCGAGCCGGCGGTGTTTCCGCTGGTCGTACGGGCCGGTGGGGGTAGCGCCCGGGACAGTCTCTCCGTACTCGATCAGCTCATCGCCGGTGCCGGTCCGGACGGTGTCACCTACGCGCGGGCCGCCGCGCTGCTCGGTGTCACCGACTCGGCGCTGATCGACGAGATGTGCGACGCCCTGGCCGCCGGGGACGGCGCCGCCGCGTACGCCACGGTCGACCGGGTGGCCGAGGCCGGGCACGATCCGCGTCGGTTCGCCTCGGACCTGCTGGAGCGGTTGCGTGACCTGATCGTGCTTCAGCAGGTGCCGGACGCCGCCGCCAAGGGCCTGATCGACGGCCCGGACGACCAGATCGAGCGGATGACCGCCCAGGCCCAGCGGCTGGGTCCGGGCACCCTGTCCCGGTGTGCCGACATCGTGCACGACGGCCTGGTGCAGATGCGCGGTACGACCGCCCCCCGGCTGCTGCTGGAGCTGATCTGCGCCCGGATGCTGCTGCCCGGGGTGGACGACTCCACCGGCGGCCTGCTCCACCGCCTGGAACGCATGGAACGTCGGCTGACCCTCGCCGGCACGGAAACCCCGTCGGCCGCCGCCGACTCCGCGTCGGCCACAACCCCCCCGACGGTACGCACCCAGCCTCCCGCCCCGCCCGCGGCTGCCGCCGCGACCCGGGCCGCCACCGCCGCTGCCGCGTCGGCTACCGCCAACGGCGCCGGGGTGACCCGGGCTGCCTCGCCGGCTCCCGAGACCCGGGCCGGAAGTGCCGCCCGCCACGACGGCGGAGCGCCCCAGGCCGGGACTGCGGCCGACAACGGCTCGGTCCCGGCGGGCGAGGCAGCACCTGCCCCACGTCGGCAGGTTCCGCCCTCGGCCGTGATGCCCGATCCGGTCACCCCCGAGCCGCCCCGACCGGGTGCGGTGACTCCCGGGGTGCTCGACGCGGTCGCGGTACGGCGGGTCTGGCCGGAGGTGGTCGGCAAGGTCAACCGGAGCAACAAGAAGATCGCGGCGCTGATGCGTGACGCGGTCGTACGCGACCTCGACGGCGACACCCTCGTACTGACCGTGAAGTCGGCCGTACTGGCCCGGATGATGTCCGACCACGCGCAGGTGCTCACGGACGCGCTCTACGAGGAGTTGGGCGGACGCTGGCAGATCCGGTTCGAGGTGGCCGGCGAGCGGAGCGGAATGTCACCCGGCAACCCGCGCGCCACCGCCCCGTCGCGTCCCCAGTCTCCAGCACCCTCGAACGGCACGACCCCCGCCGCACCACCGATGGCTTCGACCCCGTCGGCCGGGGCCCAGGGCGGAGGTCACCCCGCAGCGCCCGGAGGATCGGCGGATCCTTCAGCGGCCGACGGACTGGCGGGTCGTCCCGCAATGGCCGGGGGACCGGCGGGTTCCGCAGCGGCCGGGGCTCCGGCCGAGGAGGACGAGGGGTGGCCCGAACCGGCCCGCCCCGGCGGCGCTGCCGCCACCGGCACTGCCGAGGCGAGCGAGGCGGACAACGACTGGCCGGAGGCGGCGCGCCCCGGTGGCGCCAGTGGTGTCGGCTCCGGTACCTCCACGAACGGTGCTTCCGGCGAAGCCCGGTCGACTGCAGTGGACCCGGGCCAAGCAGGTCGGTCCGGCGCAACCGGGTTGGGCAGATCCGCTACTAGCGGGATGCAGCCGGGCGGTCCGGCCTCCGGCGGAGCGCAGTCCGGCGGAGCGCAGTCCGGCGGGCTGGCTACCGGCGGGGCACAGTTCGGTGGGCCCGCTGACGGCGGGGCACAGTCGGCCGGATCGGCCACCGCCAGGGCCCAGGCGAGCGGGGCAGGACCGGTCGGGTCGGCTGCCGGCGGGGCGCCGAGCACGCGGGCGGGTACCGGGACTGCGGTCGCAGCAGGGGCGAGGACGACCCGGTCGGAGGTACCGGCCCCCGGAGGCGGCAGA
Organism: Micromonospora sp. NPDC047134; assembly: GCF_040643455.1. Lineage (NCBI taxonomy): Bacteria > Bacillati > Actinomycetota > Actinomycetes > Micromonosporales > Micromonosporaceae > Micromonospora > Micromonospora sp. NPDC047134. The sequence goes on along the minus strand of NZ_JBEYUI010000009.1, from coordinate 145,576 downwards.
AGCGCCCCGGCAAGCAGTGCGATCGCGGCAGCCCGTGCGGCAGCGGCCGGACGGGGTACCCGTACCAGCCAGGCGGCCCGGCAGACCGCGGACGCCGAGTTCGCCGGCGAGCCGCCGTACGATCCGGATTTCGACGGCCCGTTGCGCGGCGGCGGCGGCGTCAGTGCTGCCCCCACGGCCGCCTACGAGGGATTCGACCCGGGCGACGAGCCCCTGGACGAGATCATCGATGAGAAGACCGCCCGCCAGTCGAGCGAGGAACAGGCGCTACGCCTGCTCCGCGAAGCCTTCGCCGGCACCGAAAAGATCAGCGAATCCGACACCCGCTGACCCACCCCCACCCCCACCCCACACCCACGCCACCCCCACTCTCCGGCGATCTTGCACTTTTGGTCGGGGCAAATGCCGTGTTCGGGGGCAATAAGGCGACCGAAAGTGCAAGATCGGCGGGGGAGGGTGGTGGGGGTGTGCGGTGGTGGGGTGGGGTCGGTGGGGGCGGTTAGGGTGGGCGTGAATTACGTAGCCGAGTCATAGGGAGCCGTCGTGCGGCCTGGTGGACAGCCGAACATGCAGCAGATGCTGAAGCAGGCGCAGAAGATGCAGCAGCAGATCGCCAAGGCGCAGGCCGAGTTGGCCGAGGCCGAGGTGTCCGGCACCGCCGGTGGTGGTCTGGTCACCGCGACGGTCTCCGGTGCTGGCGAGATCAAGAGCATCAAGATCGATCCGAAGGCGGTCGACCCGGAGGATGTGGAGACTCTGGAGGACCTGGTCGTCGCGGCGCTGAACAACGCCAGCGAGGCGGCCCGCCAGTTGACCGAGCAGAAGATGGGCCCGGTGGCGGGCGGGATGGGCGGCCTCGGCCTGCCCGGGTTCTGAGCCCGCAGATGTACGAGGGTGCCATCCAGGACCTGATCGACGAGTTGGGTCGGCTGCCGGGGGTCGGTCCCAAGAGTGCCCAGCGGATCGCCTTCTACGTGCTGTCCGCGGACCCGGCCGACGTCAATCGGCTGGCGGGGGCGTTGCGGAAGGTCAAGGAGTTGGTGCGGTTCTGCACCAACTGTTACAACGTCGCCGAGTCGGACCAGTGCCGGATCTGCCGCGACCCGCGCCGCAGCGACGAGGTGGTCTGCGTGGTCGAGGAGCCGAAGGACGTCGTGGCGATCGAGCGGACCGGTGAGTTCCGCGGGCGCTACCACGTGCTCGGTGGAGCGATCAATCCGCTGGAGGGCATCGGTCCGGACAACCTGCGGATCCGGGAGCTGATGACCCGGCTCGGTAGCGGGGTGGTCCGTGAGCTGATTCTGGCCACCGATCCGAACACCGAGGGTGAGGCGACCGCTACCTACCTGGCGTTGCTGGTCAAGCCGATGGGGATCTCGGTGACCCGGCTCGCCAGTGGCCTGCCGGTCGGCGGCGACCTGGAGTACGCCGACGAGATCACCCTGGGGCGTGCCTTTGAGGGGCGTCGGGCCGTCTGAATCGGTTACCGAACCGTCTAAAGAGGCGCCCGTGTGGGAGTCCACGGGAGACCTTGCGGGCCGTGTCCGCGTGCTGCGGGCACGGCCCGGCGGGGCCGCCGGGGTGTGACAGCGCCTTGATCCGGCGGTCGATCGATGTAACAGAATGATATCGATTGGCGTGGGCTTATTGAGCCGTTTGTCCGATAGTCCGAGGGGTCGTATTACAGCGGCTGGTCACTAAGGACACGATCCGGTACCAAGAGCCTGTCGTGACGTTTCCGCTCTGTCCGAACGGGAGCTATGGTCACCGCCAGCGGTGACCCTGTCACCACGTTGTCCGTACCCCCTAGGACGAGGTGAAGCACCATGCGTGCATCCAGGCCGAAGGTCGCTATCGCGGCCATGGCGGCCGCGGCCCTCGCGGTAGCAGGCTGTGCCGAAAGCGACCGCGAAGAAGGTTCCGGCGGTAGTAAGAAGGACACCCTTGTCTTCGGCGTTGCCGGAGACCCGAAGGTGCTGGACCCCAGCCTCGCCAGCGACGGTGAATCGCTGCGCGTGGCCCGTCAGGTTTTTGAGACCCTGGTACGCCCGGAGGAGGGCGGCACCAAGGTCAGCCCCGGTCTCGCCGAGTCCTGGGAGCCGGACGCCGCCGGCACGACCTGGACGTTCAAGCTGCGTTCCGGCGTCAAGTTCCACGACGGCGAGGAGTTCAACGCCGAGGCCGTCTGCTACAACTTCAACCGTTGGTACAACGCCAAGGGTCTGATGCAGAGCCCGGACGTGACCGCGTACTGGCAGGACATCATGGGCGGCTACGCCGCCAACGAGGACCCCACCCTCGGTGAGAGCCTCTTCAAGTCCTGCACCGCCACCGACCCGACCACGGTCAGCCTGGCCTTCACCCGGGTCTCCAGCAAGATTCCGGCCGCGCTGATGCTGCCGTCCTTCTCCATCCACAGCCCCAAGGCGCTGGAGCAGTACGAGGCCAGCAACATCACCGGCAGCGCGGATGACATCAAGTACCCGGCGTACGCGACCGCGCACCCGACCGGTACCGGTCCGTTCAAGTTCAAGTCCTGGGACGTTCCGAACAAGACGCTGACCCTGGAGCGCAACGAGGACTACTGGGGCGAGAAGGCCAAGCTCAAGAGCCTGATCTTCAAGACCATCTCGGACGAGAACGCCCGTAAGCAGGAGCTGCGTTCCGGCGGCATCCAGGGCTACGACCTGGTTGGTCCGGCCGATGTGGAGCCGCTGAAGGGCGAGGGCTTCAACGTCCTGACCCGTCCGGCCTTCAACATCCTCTACCTGGCGATCAACCAGAAGGGGAACCCGAAGCTGGCCGACCTCAAGGTCCGGCAGGCGCTCGCGCACGCGATCAACCGCCAGGCCCTGGTCGACTCGAAGCTGCCCCCGGGCGCTCAGGTCGCGGTGAACTTCTTCCCCGACACCGTCGAGGGCTGGAACGGCGACGTCACCAAGTACGACTACGACGTCGAGAAGGCCAAGGCCCTGCTGGCCGAGGCCGGTGCCTCCGACCTGACCCTGCGGTTCCACTACCCGACCGAGGTCACCCGGCCGTACATGCCGAACCCGAAGGACCTGTTCGAGCTGGTCTCGGCGGACCTCCAGGCGGCCGGCATCAAGATCGAGGCGATCCCGCTCAAGTGGAGCCCGGACTACCTCAACGCCACCACCTCCGGTGACAAGCACGACATCCACTTCCTCGGATGGACCGGTGACTACGGCGACGGCTACAACTTCATCGGTACCTTCTTCGACCGGCAGAAGGACGAGTGGGGCTTCAACAACCCGGCCCTGTTCGAGAAGTTCAAGAAGGCTGACAGCACTGCCGACATGGCGGAGCGGATCGCGCTCTACAAGGAGCTGAACGCCGACATCATGAACTTCCTGCCCGGTGTGCCGATCTCGCACTCGCCGCCGGCCATCGTGTTCGGCAAGGACGTGACCGGGGTCAAGGCGAGCCCGCTCACCGACGAGCGGTTCTCCACCGCCGAGTTCAAGTCCTGACCTGAAGCACCGACCGCGGGCGGGCGCTGTTACCCACAGCGTCCGCCCGCGATCCTCAGCACACCCACGAGGCGGCCGTGTTCCGGTTCATCGTCAGACGCCTACTACAGCTGATACCCACGCTGTTCGGGCTCTCCATCCTGTTGTTCATCTGGCTCCGGCGGTTGCCCGGTGGCCCCGAGACCGCCATCCTCGGCGAGCGGGGTACGCCCGAGATGCGGGCCGCCATCCGCCGTAACCTCGGCCTCGACGAGCCGATCCTGATCCAGTACGGCCGGTTCGTGAAGCGGATGGTCCGCCTCGACCTCGGCACCTCCATCTCCACCAAGCGCGAGGTGACCACGGAGTTCCTCCAGCGCTTCCCCGGCACGATCGAGCTGACCATCACCGCCATGGTGATCGCGATCGGCATCGGCATCCCGCTGGGCTACCTGGCCGCCCGCAAGCGCGGCCGGTTCCTCGACTACGCGTCCGTCGGCGGGTCGCTGATCGGCATCTGCATCCCGGTCTTCTTCCTGGCGTACGTGCTCAAGGCGATCTTCTCGGAGAACCTCGGCTGGTTCCCCTCCAGCGGTCGCCAGGACCCGATCCTCGGGGCCACCCGGATCACCAACTTCTTCGTTCTGGACGGGCTGATGACCCGGGAGTGGGACGCCGCCGCCGATGCGCTCTGGCATCTGATCCTGCCGGGCATGGCCCTGGCCAGCATCCCGTTGGCGATCATCGTCCGGATCACCCGGGCCAGTGTGCTGGAGGTGCTGGGCGAGGACTTCGTCCGCACCGCCGAGGCCAAGGGCCTGACCGAGAACGTCGTACGCCGTCGGCATGTGCTGCGCAACGCGATGCTGCCGGTGGCCACCTCGATCGGTCTGCTCACCGGCGGCCTGCTCTCCGGGGCGGTGCTCACCGAGACTGTCTTCGCCTTCAGCGGGATCGGAGCCTTCCTCGCCGAGTCCATCAGTAACCGTGACTATCCCGTTCTGATGGGCTTCATCATGATCATCGCAGTGGTCTACGTACTGGTGAACCTGATCGTGGACCTCTCGTACAGCCTGATCGACCCGAGGGTGAGGGTCCGATGACGATCATCAGCGGGAAGAAGCGCGAGAAGATCGACCGCCTCGCCGAACTGGCCGCCCGGGAGGACGAGCGCGGGGTAAGCCTGTGGCAGGACGCGTTCCGCCGGCTGCGGAGTAACCCCGCCGCCATCGTCGGCGCGGTCATCCTGGCCATCTTCGTCCTGGTAGCCATCGTCGGACCGTTCTTCGTGCCGTACGGCCCGAAGGACACCATGGGCATCCGCGAGGGTGTGGTCAAGGTGGGGCAGGGCCTGATCCCCGGCCCCTCCTCGGAACACTGGCTCGGCTACGACCACCAGGGTCGGGACGTCTTCAGCCGGATGATCATCGGAGCCCGGCAGACCCTGCTGGTCGGCGTGGTCGCCACTCTGATCGGTTTGGCGATCGGTGCGCTGATCGGTGGGGTGGCGGGTGCCGCCGCCGGGCTCGGCGGCCGCTGGGGCCGCATGGTGGACACCACCCTGATGCGTTTCATCGACATGCTGCTGGCCCTGCCCAGCCTGCTGCTCGCGGTGAGCATCGCGGCCCTGCTCGGGCCCAGCCTGATCACCGTCATGATCGCCGTGGGTATGGTCTCGGTGCCGGTCTTCGCCCGGCTGCTGCGCGGTTCGATGATCGTCCAGTCGAACAAGGAATACGTGCTGGCGGCCACCTCCCTCGGCGTCAGCAAGCCGAAGATCGCAGTGGCGCACGTGCTGCCGAACTCGCTGGCCCCGGTCATCGTGCAGGCCACCCTGACCCTGGCCACCGCGATCATCGAGGCCGCCGCCCTGTCCTACCTGGGCCTCGGTAACCCGGACTCCTCCGTACCCGAGTGGGGCGTGATGCTGGCCGACGCGCAGCCGTGGCTCGGCATCCGGCCCGCTCTGGCTATCTATCCGGCGGTCGCCATCATCATCACCGCGCTGGGCTTCACCCTGCTCGGTGAGGCGATGCGTGAAGCCCTCGACCCGAAGCTGCGGAAGTAGAACAATGGCCCTCCTTGAAGTGGAAGACCTCTCGGTCAGCTTCGCCCGGCGCGGTCAGCGCACCGTACGCGCCGTCGACGGGGTTTCCTTCACGGTCGACGCCGGTGAGGTGGTCGGCCTGGTCGGCGAGTCCGGCTGCGGTAAGTCGGTGACCTCGCTGGCCATCATGGGGTTGCTGCCCAAGCAGCCCGGGTTGTCGGTGGGCGGCAAGGCCGTCTTCGACGGCACCGACCTGCTCCAGCTCGACGACCGATCCCGGCGCGACATCCGGGGCCGGGACATCGCGATGATCTTCCAGGATCCGCTCTCCTCGCTGAACCCGGTCATCCCGATCGGCCTCCAGGTCACCGAGGTGCTGACCCGGCACCGCGGGATGAAGGGTGACGCGGCGGCGAAGGAAGCCGCTCAACTGCTGGACCGGGTGGGCATCCCGGACCCGAAGCGGCGGCTGAAGGAATATCCCCACCAGCTCTCCGGTGGGATGCGGCAGCGGGCCCTGATCGCCATGGCGGTGGCCTGCCAGCCCCGCCTGCTGATCGCCGACGAGCCGACGACCGCCCTGGACGTCACCATCCAGGCGCAGATCCTGGAACTGCTCAAGGACCTGGTCCGTGACTCCGGCACCGCCCTGGTGATGATCACCCACGATCTCGGTGTGGTGGCCGGCATGTGCGACACGATCAACGTCCTGTACGGCGGCCGGGTGGTCGAGACCGCCCGACGGCGTCCGCTGTTCCGCGAGCCCCGGCACCCGTACACCGTGGGGTTGCTCGGGTCGGTGCCGCGGCTGGACGCCGGACGTGGCGAGCGGCTCACCCCCATCCCGGGCTCGGTACGGGATCTGCTGCCCTGGGTGGAGGGTTGTGCCTTCGCGCCGCGCTGCACCCGGCAGGTGGATGCCTGTGTGGGGCAGCCGCCGGAGCTGGTGACGGCGCACGACGGTCACAGCTACCGTTGCGTCAACCCGGCCCCGCCGGCGGGCGCCACCCCGGCAGCGGCACCCGTCGACCCGGCAGCACCCGTCGACCCGGTCGACCCAGCGGCTACCGGCGAGGCGACCTCGGCCGGTGGCCAGGTGCCGGCGCCGCGCGAGGAGGAGAAGCCATGACCGACAGCGACATCCTCGTCGAGGTACGGGACCTGAAGGTGCACTTCCCGATCAAGCGGGGAGTGCTGTTCGACCGGACGGTCGGCCACGTCAAGGCGGTCGACGGGGTGGATCTGCGCATCCCGCGCGGCAAGACCTACGGGCTGGTCGGCGAGTCGGGTTGCGGCAAGTCCACCCTCGGGCGGGCGCTGCTCCAGCTCAACCCGCCGACCGCCGGGCAGGTCAGCTTCGACGGTGTCGAGCTGACCACCCTGGCCCCGAACAAGCTGCGCGCCATGCGCAGGCGGATGCAGATGATCTTCCAGGACCCGATGTCCAGCCTGGACCCCCGGCAGAACATCGAGTCGATCCTGACCGAGGGCCTCCAGACCCACGGCATCGGGGGCAGCCGGGAGGAACGCCGGAAGATCATCTCGGAGACCCTGGACAAGGTCGGGCTGCCCCGCTGGGCCCTGTCCCGCTACCCGCACGAGTTCTCCGGCGGCCAGCGGCAGCGCATCGGCATCGCCCGGGCCCTGGTGCTGGGGCCGGAGCTGATCGTCGCCGACGAGCCGGTCTCCGCGCTGGACGTGTCGATCCAGGCGCAGGTGGTCAACCTGCTGGACGAGTTGCAGGACAGCCTGGGCCTGACCTACCTGGTGATCGCGCACGACCTGGCGGTGGTCCGGCACATCTCCGACACCGTCGGAGTGATGTATCTGGGTGCCCTGGTCGAGGAGGCCCCGGGGGACCGGCTCTACACCGAGCCGCTGCACCCGTACACCCGGGCCTTGATGTCGGCGGTGCCGGTGCCGGACCCCGACGTCGAGGACCGTCGGGAGCGCATCCTGCTCGCCGGTGACCTGCCCTCACCGGCCAACCCGCCGGCGGGCTGCCGCTTCCACACCCGGTGCCCGTGGGCCCAGCCGACCCGCTGCGCGGACGAGCGTCCGGTGCTGCGGGAGATCGGCGAGAGTCGGGTCGCCTGCCACTTCGCCGAGCGGATCGCCAGCGGCGAGCTGCGTCCGCACAAGGTGAGCGTGGAGATCGTCCGGCCGGCCGGCGAGGGCGAGGAACCCGAGGTGGTCTCCGCCCCCAGCGAGCCCGGCTCCTTCGTGTAGAGCAGCAGCCCCTTCCGGTACGCGCACCGGAAGGGGCTGCTGTCCACGTCTGCGGGGTTCAGCCCTCGGGGCGGTTCAGCAGGCCGACCGCGATGTTGTGCACCGCGTCCAGCCCGGAAGCGGCCTCCAGCGCGGCCTTGCCGCCGCTGACCACGTACCACTCGTCCGCGTCCTTGTACTGGACATGCAGGGTGACCTGCCCGTCGGCGAACTCCGTGCGCAGGGTCAACTCGCCGGTGACCACCCCGACCTCGTCGGTCATCACCCCGCCCGGGCCGGGCACGATGTCCGTGGTGCGGCTCTGCGGACCGGCCGGGGCTTCGGCGTCGGCCGTCATTCCCGCGCCCGGCACCGCGACCTCGCTGGCGGCGGTGCCGTCCGCGGTCATCCCCGCGGTGGTCGGTCCCGGGCTGCCGGTCGCCTCCGCTGCGCCGGAATCCGGCGCCTGCTCGGGCGTCGAGCCGCCGTCGGCCCCGGCTACGGCTTGCTCTCCCATGTGCAGCCCTCCAACATGTCGGCCAGCGCGGCTTTCTCGGCACTGGTCACCGTCAGCTTCCAGTGGTGCTTGACCGCCACCCAGTCCCCGGCGTATTGGCACCAGTACGACTGGCTTGGCGGTTTCCACTGGGACGGATCCTGGTCACCCTTTGCCCGGTTGGAAGAGGCGGAAACCGCGAAAAGCTGCGGCCGGTCCAGGTCGTTGGCGAAATCACCCCGTTTGGTGTCATCCCACTCGTCGGCACCGGATCGCCAGGCGTTCGCCAGCGGCACCATGTGGTCGATGTCCACCTGCGACGGATCGGTGAAGCTGCGGCCGTCGTACACACTCTCCCACTGGCCGCCCACGACGTTGCAGCCGGAATGCTCGATGCCCTTGCCGTCCCGTTCCAACACGGTGTCGCGGACGTCGCAGTTCTGGCCGGTCTTGCGCCAGTGCGGGAAGCGCTTGCGACTGTAGCCGCGCATCGAGCCCGCCTCGGCGACGGTGAGCTGGGAGAGCATCTGGTCGGCGGTGCCACCACCACCGCCGCTGCTGGGTCGCGCGCCCGGCTCCTCTTCGAGCGGGACACACCCGGCCGCGCCGAAGGTCAGCGCCGCGACCAGCGCGAGCGCCCCCAGGGCGCGGGGTCCTGATCTGGTACGCACAGACGACACCTCTCCAGCTTGCGGGCATCCGCCGATCCCGCACAGTACCCGTACGGTGTTTTGGCGTTTCGTGGTGTCTGGCAGATGGTGCACGGCAGATTGGTAGACATGGCTGAACCCGTACGCGTGCTCCGGATGAACACGGCAGCCGGCCGGGGCACCCTGGCGGCCGCCGTACTCGCCTCCGGCATGGTCTTCCTGGACAGCACCGTGGTCAACGTGGCGCTGCCCAGGCTCGGCGCCGATCTGGGCGCCTCCGTGGCCGGCCTACAGTGGACGGTCAGCGGGTACCTGCTCACCCTGGCCGCCTTCGTACTGCTCGGGGGTGCCCTGGGGGACCGGTTCGGCCGGCGGCGGATCTTCCTGCTCGGGGTCATCTGGTTCACCGGCGCCTCGGTGCTCTGTGGCCTGGCCCTGCGGACCGACTGGCTGGTGGCCGCCCGGCTGCTCCAGGGGGTCGGCGGCGCCCTGCTGGCCCCGGGCTCCCTGTCGCTGCTGCAAGCCAGCTTCCACCCCGACGACCGGGCGAAGGCGATCGGTGCCTGGTCCGGCCTGTCCGGGGTCTCCACCGCCCTGGGGCCCTTCATCGGCGGCTGGCTGATCGACGCCCTCTCCTGGCGGTGGATCTTCTTCCTGAACGTGCCGCTGGCCGTGCTCGTGGTGCTGGCCGCCCTGCGGTGGGTACCGGAGAGCCGGGACGAGAGCACCTCACGGACCCGGGGGGCGGGCCGGCGGTTCGACGTGGCCGGGGCGTTGTGGGGGGCGCTGGCCCTGGCCGGGATCACCTACGCCCTGGTCGACGCCCCGGAGCGGGGAGCAAGTGCCCCCTCGGTGGTCGGGGCGGCCCTGGTGGCGGTGCTGGCCGCGGTGGTGTTCGTCCTGGTGGAGCGGCGGCGGGGGGAGACCGCGATGCTGCCCACCGGGCTGTTCGGCAGCCGACTCTTCTCCGTCCTGAACATCTTCACCGTGCTGGTCTACGCCGCCCTCGGCGGGTTCACCTTCTTCATCGCGGTCTACCTGCAGAACGTGGTCGGCTGGTCGGCGCTGGGGACCGGTCTGGCGTTGCTGCCCATGACCCTGTTGCTGCTGGTCGGCTCACCGGCGGCCGGAGCGCTCTCCACCAAGATCGGGCCACGGCTGCTGCTGACCGTCGGGCCGGCCCTGGCCGCGGTCGGTCTGCTGCTGCTGCGCGAGGTCGGCCCGGGCGCCTCGTACTGGCGGCAGGTGCTGCCCGGGGTGGTGGTGTTCGGGGTAGGCCTGACCATGGTGGTGGCACCCCTGACCGCCTCCGTGCTGGCCGCGGTCGCCGACCGGTTCGCCGGGGTGGCCAGCGGCTTCAACAACGCCGCCTCCCGGGTGGGCGGGCTGCTGGCGGTAGCCGCCCTGCCGCTGCTGGTCGGGCTCTCCGGCACCGGGTACGAGCAGCGCGCCGAACTGACCGCCGCCTACCGGGGTGCCCTGCTCTGGTGCGCCGGGCTGCTGCTGATCGGGGCGGTCATCGCCGCCCTGCTCGTCCACCGCCCACCCCGCAAGGAGTAGGGGAGGGCCGCAACGGCCCTCCCCTGGCAGCTCAGTGGTGGGCGCGGTTGACGGCGCTGGTGACCGCCTTGATGGAGGCGGTGACGATGTTGGCGTCCATGCCGACCCCCCAGACCGTACGACCGTCGACCTCGCACTCGACGTAGGCGGCGGCCTGGGCGTCCCCGCCGGAGGAGAGGGCGTGCTCGTGGTAGTCGAGCACCCGTACCGCCACCCCGGTCGAGCCGAGGGCGTTGACGTACGCGTCGATCGGACCGTTGCCGATCGCGCTCAGGGTCTGCGGCTCCCCGGCGAGGGCTACCTGCGCGGTGACCTCGACCTTGCCGTCGGTGGTGCCGATGGCGTACTCGGTCAGGGTCACCTTCGGGTCGCTCTGGTGGTCGAGCAGGTACTGCCCGGCGAAGATCTGCCACATGGTGTCCGGGCCGACCTCACCACCGTCGTGGTCGGTGACCTGCTGCACCACCCCGGAGAACTCGATCTGGAGCCGGCGGGGCAGGTCCAGCTGGTGCTCGGTCTTCATGATGTACGCGACCCCGCCCTTGCCGGACTGGGAGTTGACCCGGATGACCGCCTCGTAGCTGCGGCCCAGGTCCTTCGGGTCGATCGGCAGGTAGGGCACCGCCCAGGTGAAGTCGTCGACCGGTACCCCGGCCGCCGCCGCGTCGGCGTTCAGCGCGGCGAAGCCCTTGTTGATGGCGTCCTGGTGGGAGCCGGAGAAGGCGGTGTAGACCAGGTCACCGGCGTACGGGTGCCGCTCGTGCACCGGCAGTTGGTTGCAGTACTCGACCGCCCGCTTGATCTCGTCGATGTTCGAGAAGTCGATCATCGGGTCGATGCCCTGGGAGAACAGGTTCAGCCCCAGGGTCACCAGGTCGACATTGCCGGTGCGCTCGCCGTTGCCGAACAGGCAGCCCTCGATCCGGTCCGCCCCGGCCAGCAGGCCCAGCTCGGCGGCGGCCACCCCGGTGCCCCGGTCGTTGTGCGGGTGCAGGCTGAGCACCAGGCTGTCCCGGCGGGGCAGGTGCCGGTGCATCCACTCGATCGAGTCGGCGTACACGTTCGGCATGGCCATCTCGACCGTGGCCGGCAGGTTGATGATCAGCTTGTGGTCCGGGGTCGGGTCGATCACCTCGATGACCTTCGCGCAGACCTCCAGGGCGTACTCCAGTTCGGTGCCGGTGTACGACTCCGGGGAGTACTCGTAGTGGATGTCGGTGTCCGGGGTGTGGATCTCGGCGTACTTCTGGCAGAGCCGGGCGCCCGTGGTGGCGATGTCGGCGATGCCGTCGCGGTCCAGCCCGAACACCACCCGACGCTGCAGGGTCGAGGTGGAGTTGTAGAAGTGCACGATCGCCCGGCGGGCGCCCCGCAGGGACTCGAAGGTCCGGTCGATCAGGTGCTCCCGGCACTGGGTGAGCACCTGGATCGTCACGTCCTCGGGGATCAGATCCTGCTCGATCAGCTGCCGGACGAAGTCGTAGTCGGTCTGGCTGGCCGACGGGAAGCCGACCTCGATCTCCTTGTAGCCCATCTGCACCAGCAGTTGGAACATCCGGCGCTTGCGCTCCGGGGACATCGGGTCGATCAGGGCCTGGTTACCGTCGCGCAGGTCGACCGCGCACCAGCGGGGGGCGGCCTCGACGTGCCGGGTGGGCCAGGTGCGGTTCGGCAGGTCGATGCGGAACTGCTGCTGGTACGGCTGGTACCGGCGAAACGGCATCCGGCTGGGCTGCTGCCGGGCGATCTGATCGGAATCGATGTCGGTGGTGCTGGCTTGGTGGGCCATGGCGAAGTTCTCCTGGGTCATGTGACGTCAGCAGTGGCTGTCGGCGGCGATGTGCCGAGCGGAGGGATCCGGGGACGTGCTGGCGGCGCGGTTCGACTCCGCGACGAGGTGCCGGCCTTCAGGCCTCGTCGCGGCGACCAAGAAGAAGGCTCGCCTGCCACATGACAGAGTCACCCTACGTGATGGGACGGAAGGTGGGAAGGTGGGTCCGCACTATGAGACGCAATTCGCATCCGCCCGTTCAGGGTGCCGTGTTTCCGCAGCTCAGGACCAGTTCGGCGAGGGGTTGCCGGTGTCGCAGGCCGGTCTCCTCGGCCACCAGGTCGGCCGGCAGGCTCAATGGATCACCCAGTTGGCCCACCGCCACCACCACGTACGGTCGCAGGTCGGCGGTCAGGTCGAGGTCTGCCGCCAGGCTAGCGCGGTCCAGCTCGGTCACCTGGCGTACGTGCAGCCCCAGTGCGGTGGCCTGCACGGTGAGATGGGCCACCGCCTGACCCAGGTCGTACGCGGCCGTCGGGTGGCCGGCGCGGGTGTGCGCGACCAGCACCAGCAGGCTGGCCCGCCCGGCCCAGCGCTGCTCGTCCGGGGACAGGTTGACCAGGATCCGTTTGAAGGTGTCGTCGTCGCGGTGTCCGACCGCGAACCGCCACGGCTGCCCGTTGCCGATCGAGGGGGCCCAGCGGGCGGCCTCCAGCAGGGTCGCCGCCTCGGCCGGGGAGAGTTCGGCGTACGGGTCGAAGGCCCGGGGGCTCCACCGGAAGGCCAGCAGCGGGGTGAGGTTGGTCATGCGAACAGTGTCCCCTATGGGGCATTTGATCGCTTTGCTGCGGGTAGCTGAATGTGGGGTAAAGCACCCGTAACGGATGGCCGATCAGGGCGTTCCGGTGGCCTCCTGATCAGGGGATTCACCGGTACCGGTCGGGGGTGCCTCGGTGACCGGGGCCGCCAGGCCCAGGGGGTCCCCCTCCACCACCGGGCCGGCCAACTGCACCGAGGCCGGGGCCGGCTCCGGGGTACCGGTCAGCATCAGGGTGCCGAAGGCCGCGCGTACCGCCGTCAGGGTGCCGTCGGCGTCGAAGCAGTAGATCCCCACATCCAGCGGCGGATTGATCGAGGCTGCGGTGGTCTCCACGGAGTAGCAGGAGCCGCCGGCCCCCTCCGGTGCCATGGCCGGCGAGACGGACAGCGGGGCCCGGCGGTCGGTCAGCACGTCCAGCCAGTCCGTGAAGGGGTGCTGCACCCGGGGGTCCAGCCGCCGGGGCAGGGTGTCGTCCCGCTCGCCGAGGCGTACGCAACTCGGGGGTTCCGGCCGGGTCGGGGTGGGCAGGGCGCACTGGAACAGCCCGTCGGTCGTGGCCGCCAGGGCGATGTCCGCCTGGCCACCCAGGGCCCCGCCGGGCACATCCACCCGCCAGCTGCCGTCGTTCGCGCTGGTCACCTGGATCAACCGGTCGGCGGCCCCGTCGACCCGCAGGGTGTAGCGGGCGACCAGGTGCCGATCCTGGGCGGCGGCGGCCAGGGCGGCCAACTCGTCGCGGGCGGCGTCCATCCCCACCGGGCGGGGAGCCGAGGTCGGCGGCGTCGGGTCGGCGGGCGGATCTGCCGAGCAGGCGGCGAGCAGCGCGGACAGGGTCAGCACGGGCAGGGCAGGCACGAGCGGGGCGACCCGACGGCGAGCCGGACGGTGGGCGTACACCCGGTCATTCTCGGCGTTGTGGGCGTCGCGCGGACACCCCCGGGCGGGCACCCGTTTCCGGCGTGTCGTGCGCCACCTCACCCCAGTACCTGGGCCGGATCGTGGGATCACCTGACCCGGCGGTCAGAGGGGACCGATACGCTGACTTGGTCCGACCCGCGCCGCCGGCCCCGGTGCCGGCGGCGTCGGCACGCCAAGCCTCTGTGCCGGCGGCGTCGGCACGCTCAGCCCCTGTGCCGGCCGCCAAAGCCTGCCGGCACGCTCCGAGCAACCGGGAGGGAGTGCACCGTCGTGGCACTCGTGGTGCAGAAGTACGGCGGGTCCTCCGTCGCCAACGCCGAGCGGATCAAGCGGGTGGCCGAGCGGATCGTGGCCGCCCGTAAAGCCGGCGACGACGTGGTGGTCGTGGTCTCCGCGATGGGTGACACCACGGACGAACTGCTCGATCTGGCCAACCAGGTGAGTCCGCTGCCGCCCGGTCGCGAGCTGGACATGCTGCTCACCGCCGGGGAGCGGATCTCCATGGCCCTGCTGGCCATGGCCATCCACAACCTGGGGTACGAGGCCCGCTCCTTCACCGGTTCCCAGGCGGGCGTGATCACCACCTCGGTGCACGGCCGGGCGCGGATCATCGACGTCACCCCGGGGCGGCTCAAGGGCGCCCTGGACGAAGGTGCGGTGGTGATCGTCGCGGGGTTCCAGGGGGTCTCCCAGGACACCAAGGACGTCACCACCCTGGGGCGGGGTGGTTCGGACACCACGGCGGTGGCGCTGGCCGCTGCGCTGAACGCCGATGTCTGCGAGATCTACACCGACGTGGACGGCATCTTCACCGCCGATCCGCGAATCGTGCCGAACGCCCGGCACATCAAGCAGATCACCTACGAGGAGACGCTGGAGCTGGCCGCCTGCGGTGCGAAGGTCCTGCACCTGCGCAGCGTGGAGTACGCCCGCCGGGCGGGGCTGCCGATCCACGTCCGTTCGTCATACTCGACAAACACCGGCACGATGGTCACCGGATCGATGGAGGAGCTTCCCGTGGAGCAGGCGCTGATCACCGGAGTGGCCCACGACCGCAGCGAAGCCAAGATCACGATCGTCGGGGTGCCCGACGAGCCGGGCGCGGCGGCGCGGATCTTCGACACGGTAGCGGGTGCCGAGATCAACATCGACATGATCGTGCAGAACGTCTCCACCGAGGGCACCGGGCGTACGGACATCTCCTTCACCCTGCCCAAGGCCGACGGGCCCACCGCGATGGCGGCCCTCAGCAAGATCAAGGAGGCGGTCAACTTCAAGGGCCTGCTCTACGACGACCACGTCGGCAAGGTCTCCCTGATCGGGGCCGGGATGCGCTCGCACCCCGGGGTCGCCGCCGGCTTCTTCGCCGCCCTGGGCCAGGCCGGGGTCAACATCGAGATGATCTCCACCTCGGAGATCCGGGTCTCCGTGGTCTGCCGGGACACCGACCTGGACGCCGCCGTACGCGCCATCCACGAGGCATTCGACCTCGGGGGCGACACTGAGGCTGTGGTGTACGCGGGGACAGGACGGTAGCGCGGGTGGCCGGGCTGCCCACCCTGGCTGTGGTCGGGGCGACGGGAGCCGTCGGCACGGTGGTGTGCGAGCTGCTCTCCGGGCGGCGCAACGTCTGGGGTGAGATCCGCCTGCTGGCCTCCGAACGGTCGGCCGGGCGGACGATCCGCTGCCGGGGCGAGGACCTGACCGTCCGGGCCCTGACCGAGCAGGCGTTCGACGGCGTCGACGTGGCGATGTTCGACGTACCGGACGAGGTAGCCGCGCACTGGGCACCGATCGCCGCCCGCCGGGGCGCGGTCGTGGTGGACAACTCCGGCGCCTTCCGGATGGACCCGGACGTCCCCCTGGTGGTTCCGGAGATCAACCCCGAACAGTTGCGTCACCGGCCGCGCGGCATCGTGGCCAACGGCAACTGCACCACCCTGGCGATGATCGTCGCGGTGGCTCCCCTGCACCGCGAGTACGGGCTGCGTGAGCTGGTGCTCGCCTCGTACCAGTCGGTCTCCGGGGTGGGCCGGGCCGGTGCGGACGCCCTGCACGACCAGTTGACGAAGGTGGCCGGCGACCGGTCCCTAGGCTCCCGGGCCGGCGACGTACGGCAGGCCGTCGGCGACGACCTCGGTCCCTTCCCGGCCCCCCTGGCGCTCAACGTGGTGCCCTGGACGGGCTCGCTGGCCGACGAGGGCTGGTCGTCCGAGGAGATGAAGCTACGCGACGAGTCGCGCAAGATCCTCGGGTTGCCGGACCTCAAGGTCTCCGCCACCTGCGTCCGGGTACCGGTGGTGACCGGTCACTCGGTGGCGGTACACGCCGTCTTCGCCACCGAGATCGACGCCGACGGGGCCCGTGAGGTGCTGCGCAACGCCCCCGGGGTGATCGTGGTCGACGACCCGGCCACGGACGAGTTCCCCATGCCGATCGACGCCGTAGGCACCGACCCCTCCTGGGTGGGCCGGATCCGCCGCGCCCTGGACGACCCCCGGGCCCTCGACTTCTTCGTCACCGGCGACAACCTCCGCAAGGGTGCCGCCCTGAACACCACCCAAATAGCCGAACTCCTAGCCAAACACCTAACAACCCACCCCTAACCCTCCCCCCCGGCCCCCCGCCTTTGCGGCGTTGATCATGAGGTTGGCGGCAGTGTGGAGATCGACAACTGCCGCTAACCTCATGATCAACGCGGAGAGGGGCGGGAGGGGGCCCGGGTGGGGAGGGGTTAGGCGGCGGAGAGGCGGACGCCGTCGCGGCCTTGGCGTTTGACGGCGTAGAGGGCCTGGTCGGCGCGGCGTAGCGTCAGTTCGGGGGACTCACCGGGGCGGGGGAGGGCGACTCCGACGCTGATCGTACGGCCGATGCGGCGGGCGGCTGCGGTTAGTCGTTCGGCGACCCGGACGGCTTCCTCGGGGCGGCTGACCTCGATCACCGCGACGAACTCGTCCCCGCCGATGCGGTACAGCTCGTCGCCTTGGCGCAGCGCGCCTTCCAGGGCCCGGGCCAGGCCGACCAGCACCCGGTCACCGGCCTGGTGGCCGTACGTGTCGTTGACGGTCTTGAAGCCGTCGACATCGATCGCCAGCAGGGCGGTACGCCCCGGGGTGACGGTGGCGATCCGCTGCCCGAACGGGCCGGTGTGCCGCAGCCCGGTGAGGGGGTCGGAGCTGGCCTGCTCCCGTAACCGCTCCAGGGTGCGCAACCGGTCCAGGCAGCTCCAGGCCTGGCCGGCCAGCAGCTCCAGCAGGTTGACCGTCTGGGAGTCCGGGCGCAGCAGCCGTTCGTCGGCTACCAGCAGCACCCCACCGCCCTCGGGCGGCCCCACCGGCACCGCCACCAGGGTGCGTACCCCGGCCCGGACCAGTGGCTCATGTTCCTCGACGGGTGGGTGACCGGCCTCGCCGAGGGTGTGACCGGCGCCGTACCGATGGGCTCGGGCGATGATGGCACGCATCGCCTGCGGACCGGCCTCCGTCAGCTCGGCGCGCATCCGGGTCTCCAACTCGCCCGGGGTGGCGGTCGGTTCGCTGAGCCGGGGCCCGCTGCGGCCGGCGAGCACCAGGATGGCCGTGTCGAGGGCGGACACGTCCCGGGCGGCCCGGATGGCGGTGGCCAGCAGGTCATACTCGGTGGTGGCGGAGGTCATCGCGGTGGCGTGCCGCAGCAGCTTCTCACCGCAGCTCTCCGCCGGCCCGCCGAGCGCCATGATCCGGGCCCCCAGCCGGCCGGCTACCCGCTCGGCGGTCGCCCGCCACGCGGCCAGGTCGGCCGGGCCGGTCCACTGCAAATCGAGTACGCCGATGCGGCGGCCCGCCGGATCACATATCGGCACGCAGACCTCGGCGGTGACGTCGGGGCGTACCGGAATGTGGTCGGTGTCGGCGGTGACGTCCGGGACGATGGCCGGGTTGCCGCCGGTGAAGACCCGGCCGACGATCCCGGCGTCCGGGGCCACGGTGGCGAAGACCTGCCAGGACCCGGTGGCGGCGACGCAGCGGAGTCGGCCGTTGACGTGCAGCAGGACGGCGATGGTCGCGGGGGTGTAGCGGGCCAGCGCGTCGACGCTCGCCTGGCAGACCTCGGCGACGGTCGGCGCCAGAGAGAGACGGACCGTGACGTCACGGATGACTTGCGGGTGATCCACTTGTGCGTCGTTCCAGGTAGGTAGGGGTCCCGGCCGGGTACCGGGGCGCTGATCAAGCGTACTCATGGTGTGCGGAAGCAGGCTGATGCTCGTACACATGTGCTATCCACAGGCTGTGGACGGGGCCTGTGGACCGGCCCCCGGGGAGGCTGCCGCAGCGATAGCGTGAGGGTTCCGGTCGAGTGGAGGCTCTCCATGCTCATCGCCCACCTCAGCGATCCGCACCTCACCGCAGGGGCGCTCGGCGCCGAGCCGGTGGCCGGGCTGCATCACGCCCTGGGTAGGGTCCTGGCGCTCAATCCCCGGCCCGACTGTGTGGTGATCACCGGGGACCTGGCCGACCATGGTCGAGCGGACGAGTACGCCGCCCTGCGGGAGGTGATCGGACGCTTCCCGCTGCCGCTGTATCTGACCACCGGCAACCATGACGACCGGGAGTCACTGCTGGACGCCTTCGGTGGCACCCCCTGCCTGGGGGGCGGCTTCTCGGCCTACTACCAGGTCGAGCGGCCCGGGCTGACCCTGGTGATGCTCGACTCGCTGGTTCCTGGCTCGGATGCCGGTCGACTCGGCGCGGAGCAACTCGACTGGCTCAACGGGGTGCTCACCGCCCGCCCCGACGTGCCGGCGATCGTCTGCCTGCACCATCCGCCGGTAGAGGTGGGGATTCCGGCGGCCGACGAGATCCGCCTCACCGACGGGGAGGCCCTGGCCGAGGTGCTGCTGCGCCACCCCCAGGTCGTACGGGTAGCCGCGGGCCACCTGCACCGGCCGGTGACGACCGCCTTCGCCGGTACGGTGCTGACGGTCGCGCCGAGCACCTGGCGGCAGGCCACTCTGACGATGACGGAGGAGGAGCAGATCGGCTGGGTGGCCGAGCCGACCGCCCTGCTGCTGCACCAGGTCAGCGACCGGGGATGTGTCACCCACACCGTGCAGGTGAGTCACACCGCCGGCATGACCTGCGGGTACTGACCAGCGTTCTGGTCGACCGCAGTCGGTTCGGTCGGCTGCGGTCGCCCTTTGGCGGATGGGGATCTGGACCTCGGTCGATCGCGACCGTCCATATTGGCCGATTGAGGCGAGCCGGGCGGAGGCCCGGTTCCGCCGCTCGGATCGTATTCCTCGGCGCGACCCTCGTGGATGTTCACGTCGCCGGGCTTCGTCGCTAACCTCGCTGCGGTCACGCGCGTCGGCGTGATCAAACCGCGCCGTTCACGGCGCTCTCAGTGGGGGTAGACGCATGACGAGAAGGCTTCTCGGACTCATCACCGCGGTTGCCATGACGGTGGGTGGCTCGCTGGTCGCCGCCACCCCGGCGCAGGCCGCCACCCCGGCGGTCGAGATCACCAAGGTGTACTACGACTCGCCGGGTACGGACAACCGCTCGAACGCCAGCCTCAACGCCGAGTACGTGAAGCTGACCAACCGCCGGTCCAGCACCATCAACCTGAAGAACTGGACCCTGCGGGACAAGGCCAACCACGTCTACAAGTTCAGCGGCGACTTCAAGCTCGGCAAGGGCAAGAGCGTCATCATCCGTACCGGCAAGGGCAAGAACACCGCCAGCACCCGGTACTGGGGCTCGGGCAACTACATCTGGAACAACACCGGCGACACCGCGTACCTGCGAAACGCCAGCGGCAAGCAGATCGACAAGTGCTCGTGGAGCAAGAAGGGCAAGGGCTACACCAACTGCTGAGCCCGTACGCGGTGCCGGCCCCGTCCGAGGGCCGGCACCGGGGCCTCTCGCGTGGATTCAGCCCTCGATCGGCGGCCGGTCGATGTTGAGGTGGAAGGCACGCTCCTCGGCCTCCTGCCGAGCGGCGACGAAGTCGCGCTGCCAGTCCTGCGCGTTGTCCGGGATACGTGCGACCACATGCTCACCACGGATCCGGCCCTCGGAGTCGGTCAGCGCCACCCCTACGACGGTGTGCCCGCGACCCGGGATGGCGTAGTGACGTACCGCCCACCGGGCGGAGGCCTCCAGGGCACGGCTTCGTCGTCGGGCGTTGGCCGTCACGATCATGGAGACCAGCACGACGGCGGTCGTCACGACAACGAGGCCGAACACAATCGCGATGATCCGCACCCGGGTCAGGCTACCCGGCATCCCGCCCGCCTGCCCGTCCAAGCCCTGGCCGCCGCCGGGGTACGCCTTAAAGCCATCAGGGCTGGCTCTCCGTGACGGAAAGCCAGCCCTGATGGCTGTTACCTCTGGTCGGGGTGGCCGGATTCGAACCGACGACCTCTTCGTCCCGAACGAAGCGCGCTACCAAGCTGCGCCACACCCCGAGGCGTGCCGACAAATAGTAGCCCACCCGCTCCGACGGTCAAACTCGGTACCCCGGCCAGCGGTGATCCACTCCGTTACGCCGGAATGCGGGGTCAGCCGGGGCTGGTTACCGCCGTATCGCCGTAACGGAGTGGATCAGGCTCAGCGCGGAATCAGGGTCAGCAGACTGGCCTCGGGGGGGCAGGCGAACCGGACCGGGGCGGTCGGGTGGGTGCCGAGGCCGGCGGAGACGTGCAGCCAGGAGTCGGAGCCGGGCCAGCGGTGTAGACCCTTCGCCATCGAGCGGGGCAGGCCACAGTTGGTCACCAGGGCGCCCACCCCGGGGACACAGACCTGACCCCCGTGGGTGTGGCCCGCGAGCAGCAGGGCGAACCCGTCGGCGGCCATCTCGTCGAGCAGGGCCGGCTCGGGGGAGTGGGTAAGGGCGATGGAGAGATCCGCCGAGGCGGAGACCGCGCCGGCCACCGCGCTGTAGTCGTCGCGTTCGACGTGGGGGTCGTCCACGCCGGCCATGTCGATGGCCCGGCCACCCGCCTTGACGGTGGTCCGCCGGTTGTTCAGGTCCGCCCAACCGGCCCCGACGAGGACGTCCCGCAGCTCCTCGGAGGGCAGCTCGACCCCCTCGGTGTACTCCCGCTCGGGCAGGAAGTAGCTGAACGGGTTCTTCCAGACCGGGCCGGTGTAGTCGTTGGAGCCGAAGACGAAGGCCCCGGGGTAGTCGAGCAGGGGTTGCAGGGCCCGCAGGACCCCGGGTACCGCCTCCGGGTGGGCCATGTTGTCGCCGGTCACCACGACCAGGTCGGGGTCCAGGGCGGCCAGCGAGGCCACCCAGTGCTGTTTGCGTACCTGGTTGGGGGTCATGTGTAGGTCGGACAGGTGCAGGACGCGCAGCGGCTCGGTGCCGGCCGGCAACACCGGGACGTCGAAGCGCCGGAGGGTGAACATGTTGCGTTCGACCAGGGAGGCGTACGCCAGGGCGGCGGCGCCCGTCGCGACGGTGGCGGTCGCGAGCCGGAATATTGTGCGCTTTCGCATGGCGATCAGGGTAGTTTGGGCGTCCATGAGCACGCTGAAGGACCGCCTGACCGCCGACATGCGCGTCGCCCTCAAGGCCCGCGACGAGTTGACCACCTCTACCCTGCGGATGGCCCTGGCCGCCGTCGGCACGGCTGAGGTCGCCGGCAAGGCCAAGCGTGAGCTCAGCGACGACGAGGTGCTGGCCGTACTGACCAAGGAGGCCAAGAAGCGCCGCGAGGCCGCCACCGCCTTCGCCGAGGCGGGCCGCGCCGAGCAGGCCGCCAAGGAGACCGCCGAGGGCGAGGTGCTGGAGCGCTACCTGCCGCAGCAGCTCTCCGAGGCGGAGCTGACCGAGCTGGTCGCGGGGGCGCTCGCCGCGGGCGGCTTCACCGGCAAGGCCCAGATGGGCCCGGCGATGAAGGCGGCCCAGGCCGCGGTGGCCGGCCGGGCCGAGGGTGGCCGGGTGGCCGCCGAGGTACGCCGCCAGCTGGGCCTCTGACCCGCCGGCGGTACAGCACAAAGCGATCGGGCGGGCACTCCGCGAGGAGTGCCCGCCCGATCGGCGTTACGGGGTGACGGTCAGCCGCCAGGCCGGCCCGGCGCCGGTCGGGTGGGCGGCCCGCCCGGTCGACCATTGCCGCCGTCGTCATCGTCGTTGCCGCCACCGCCACCGGCGCTGACCGTGATCATCACGATGCCGCCCTTGATGGTGCGACCCTCCGGACTGGTGCCGGCGGCGCTGCCGGCGGGGCAGTCCGAGGCGACCCGGCTGCTCGACACGACCGGTGTGAAGCCGGCACCGGAGAGGCGGGACTTCGCCTGATCGATGCTGAGGCACCGGACCCCGGGGATGCTCCGCTGGTCACCCAGAGCGATCTTCTGGCCGGGTGGCTCGAAGTTGATCGCCTTCTTGCCGCTCATGGCGGCCTTCAGGGTCTCGAAGACCGGGGGGTTGATGCCGTCGGTGGGCTTGTGCTTCATCTTCACGTTGGTCTGCGGCCAGTCCGGGTCGGCCAGAATGCCGGCCACCGCGTACTGCTTGGTCATCGCGACCAGGGAGGCGCTCTTCTCGCCGTCGGTGGTGCCGGACTTGCCGGCGATCGGCTTGCCGACCTTCCAGCGGCCCTCGCCGGCCGTACGGCTGCCGCCGCACTTGCTGGTGGAGGAGTTGTCACCGACCGGGCAGCGGGCCGCGTCGACGGCCGCCCGGGCCACCTCCGTGCTTACCCGCTTCTCGCAGCGCGGGTTGGCCACGTCCAGCTTGTTGCCGTCCAGGTCGCGGATCTCCTGCACGGGGATGGGCTCGCAGTACTTGCCGTCCGCCGCCAGGGTGGCGTACGCGTTGGCGAGTTCCAGGGGAGTGGTCTGTGAGACACCCAGGGTGAAGGCGCCCCACTGGTTGGCGGCTTCCTTGTTGTTTGCGAACTTCGCGTCCTCGCTCTGCCGGAACTGGATGCCCAGGCGCTTGGCCGCGTCGACCACGTTCGCCGCACCGACCTGCTGTTGCAGTGGCACGAAGTAGGTGTTGGTCGAGGCCGAGAAGGCACTCCACATGTCCTTGATGCCGCCCGGCTTGCGGTCGGAGTTCATCGGGCAGTAGAAGTGCGTGCCCGCGCAGGTGGCCGGGGCGCCCTGGCGGAGGATGTACTCGGACTTGAACTGCTGCGGCGCGTTGATGGAGTAGCTGAGGGGGATGCCCTTCTCCAACGCGGCCACGATGGTGAAGATCTTGAACACCGAGCCGGCCTGGTAGCCGGTGATGCCGTCACCGCCGGTGAGCAGCGGGTTCACCGTGTTCGGATAGTTGCCGAGCTTGCCCTTGTTGCGTTGGACCGGATCGCTGTGCGGGCGGTTCTTCGGGTTGTTCGGGTTGTCGAGCTTGAAGTTCCGGTTCACCGACAGGGCGCGTACCCGGCCGGTGCCGGGCTCGACCACGGCGATCATCACCGCTTCCTTGGAGGTTACCGGCTTGGCGGCGCGGACCGCCTTGTCGGCGCCGTCCTGGGCCTGCTTGTCCAGGGTGGTGACGATGGTGTAGCCGCCGCTCTTGAGCCGCCGCTCCCGGTCGTACGAGGTGGAGCCGAAGGTCTCCTGCGACATCCACCAGCGGTAGAAGTAGTCGCAGAAGAAGCCCCAGGCGTTCTTGTTGGTGGCCACGCAGCCGTTCGGCGCCCGCTTGCCCTTGACCACCAGCTTGACGGCCTTGGCCTCGTCGGCCTGCTGCTGGGTGATCGCGCCGGTCTTGACCATGTTGTCGATGACGTAGTCGCGCCGGGCGACCGCCTGCGGGTAGCCGCTCTTGGTGGTCGGGTCGAACGAGGTGGGCGCCTTGACCAGGCCGGCAAGCATGGCGGCCTCTTCGATCTTCAGGTCCTTGGGCTTCTTGTTGAAGTAGACCTGACTGGCGGCGAAGACGCCGTACGCGCCGTTGCCGAAGGCGGCGAGGTTGAGGTAGCGCTCCAGAATCTCGTCCTTCGACAGCTCCTTGTCGAGCTGGATCGCGTAGCGCATCTCGCGCAGCTTGCGGGCGCTGGTGTCCTCGGTAGCGGCGAGCACGTCGGCGGGATGGGTGGCCGAATAGGCGATGCTCATCCGGACGAACTGCATGGTCAGGGTCGAGGCGCCCTGCCGGTCGTTGGTGGCGGAGCTGTTGTTGACGAAGGCCCGGGCCACCCCGTTGAGATCGACTCCGTTGTGCTTGTAGAAGTCGTGATCCTCGGCGGCGATGATCGCGGCCCGCATGTGCGGAGAGATGTCGTCGAACTTCACTTCCCGCCGGTTCTCGTCGTACATGGTGGCCAGCGGGGTCTTGCCGTCGGAGGCGAGCAGATAACTGATCTGGGGAGGGCGGGCCAGGGTCAGTTCCCTGGGCAGGGCACCGAAGGTGTCCGCCCCGGCCTTCGCGGCCAGGCCTGACATCGCCACTGCGGGAAAGGCCGCGGCGGCGACCACCACGCCGGCCAACAGCCCGCAGATGAGCAGCGATGCGGCATTGGTCAGGACATTGTGGTCACGTTTCCGCATCCAGGTCACCTCGTCAGGGTACGCGAACAGGTAACGAGGGGCGCTGGGGCGTCTTTTCCCCATTTCCTGCGCGCGCCGGCCTCGTTGTGCTAAACGCGTGACACCGGGTGTCCGGTTGCGTGATCGAGTCGAGTTTCCTCCGTGCGGGGGCGACTCGCAGCGTTTTCGTGGACTCCGGTGGGGTAAGCGGGGGGCCCGAGCCCGAGAAGCCGGGAGTGTCCGGAATGATGGATTTAGCCGACAACGTTGCGTAATCGGGCAACTACAGAGCATGATGAGGGCGGCGACAGCGCCACATGAGTCGTCCGTGCCGCCTTGGGGTGAGGTGTGCCGGACGACGGGGGGAAATGCCGGCTGGCCCGCGACGGCGTCGGTAGTACTGCAAGGGGGGACGAGTACAGATGGGCATGATCACTGACTGGCCGTCGCTGGCGGCGTGTCAGAACGGGGACCCGGACGCGTTGTTCGTACAGGGCGCCGAACAGAACGTGGCGAAGCGGATCTGCCGTAGCTGCCCAGTCCGGTACGAGTGCCTGGCCGACGCGCTGGACAATCGCATCGAGTTCGGCGTCTGGGGCGGCATGACCGAACGCGAACGCCGGGCCCTGCTGCGCCGCCATCCGCAGGTAGCCAGCTGGCGCAAGATGTTCGAGGCGGCGATGAAGAAGAACGCCAAGGACAAGAGCGGCAAGGACAGGATCCTGGTCACCACCGGCGCGGTCGGCAACGACTGATCGCCGCACCGGCCCGGGGTCCAGGGCGGCTGATCGCCGTACCGACGCCCGGAGTCAGGAGCGGCTGATCGCCGCTGCGATCGTGCGTAGCCCGTCGACGTCGTGCACGTCGGCGGGCTGCGCCGTCACCGACACGGTCGGCACCTGCGGAAACTCGTCCGTGAACCGCGCGGCCACCTGCTGTTCGCGTACCGACTGCTCGGCCAGGGCGGCATGCGCTAGCAGCACCTCGACGGTGCCCTCATGGCCCCCGACAGACCGCAGCCGGTCGGCGGCGGCCCGGCTGGTCTGCGCGTCCAACTCGACAACCGCCGGGCGGTGCACCCGGTTGAGCACCAGACCGACCAGCGGCATCTTCTCCTCGCGGAGCCGGCCGGCGAAGTAGGCGGCCTCCCGGACCGCGTCCGGCTCGGGCGCCGCGACCAGCAGAAAGGCCGTCTCCCGGGCCTGGAGGATGCGGTACGTCTGCTCCGCGCGCTGCCGGAAGCCCCCGAACATGGAGTCCAGGGCGGCGACGAAGCCGGACAGGTCGGTCAGCAGTTGGGTGCCGAGCACCTTCTGCACCACCCGGGAGAACATCCCGAACGACGCCGTGACCAGGCTGAACATGCTGCGTCCCCCGGTACGCGCCGGGGCCAGCAGCAGCCGGAGCATCCGCCCGTCGAGGAACCGGGACAGCCGGGCCGGTGCGTCGAGGAAGTCCAGCGCCGAACGGGACGGCGGGGTGTCCACCACGATCAGATCCCACTCGCCCCGGGCGTGCAGCTGGCCCAGCTTCTCCATGGCCATGTACTCCTGGGTGCCGGAGAAGGTGGAACTCATCGCCTGGTAGAAGGGGTTCGCGAAGATCTCCGCTGCCTTCGCCGGATCGGTGTGCGCCAGCACAACGTCGTCGAAGGTGCGCTTCATGTCGAGCATCATGGCGTGCAACTCGCCGCCGCTGGTCTCGACGTCGATGCCCTTGACCTGCCGAGGGGTGTTGTCCAGCTCGGTCAGGCCGAGCGACTGGGCCAGCCGTCGGGCCGGGTCGATGGTGAGCACCACCGTCCGCCGGCCGTGCTGTTCAGCCGCTCGGAGGGCGAGCGCCGCGGCCGTGGTCGTCTTGCCCACTCCGCCCGCCCCACAGCAGACCACGATGCGTACGCCGGGGTCGGCCAGGATCTGGTCGACGTCCAGCGGCGGCGCGGCGTTGTCGGAAGGCACCAATCGAGCGTATCGGGCCAACCCCGGCCGCGCGTGGGGCCGGCGTCAGGTGTGAGTCAATCGCCTGGGACCAGCGCCGCGGCGAGCAGGTCCAGGCCGGCGCGGTCCACCCCGCCGGGCAGCAACGGCAACTCCAGGAGGGGTACCCCGACCTCCACCAGGTCGGCCCGCAGGGAATCCTCCAACTCCCGGCGAATCACCTGGTCACGAGCCTCCTCGTGTAGCCCGGCGACGATCCTGCCCTCGGTCGGCAGCCCGGCGGCACGCAGCCCACGCGTCAGCTCCGACTGGGTGACCAGTCCTCCGGTGGGCAGCGGCGGCCGAGCCCCATTGATGATCACCTTGCCGACCCCGAAGCCCAGGGAGGCCAGCTCGCCGATCGCGTCGACCGTCTCCTGCACCGGCATCTCCTCCAGCAGAGTCACCAGGTGCACGGCCGTCATCGGTGAGCGCAGGAGTGCCGCGACCCCCTCGCTCTGGGTCTTGATCGGGCCCACCTTCGCCAGTCGGGCGGTTTCGGCGGTGACGTTCAGGAAGCGGCCGATCCGGCCGGTGGGGGGTGCGTCCAGCACCACCGCGTCGTACACCCGCCGCTTGTCGACCGTACGGGTGGTGGCCTCCTTGACCTTGCCGGTGAGCAGCACGTCCCGTAGCCCGGGGGCGATCGTGGTGGCGAAGTCGATCGCGCCCAGCTTGCGCAGGGCCCGCCCGGCCGCCCCGAGCTTGTAGAACATGTCGAGGTATTCCAGCAGCGCCTCTTCGGCGTCGACCGCCAGCGCGTACACCTCGCCACCGTCGGGTGCCTCGACCAGGTGCCGCTCGGCGTACGGCAGGGGGTCGGTGCCGAACAGTTGGGCGATGCCCTGGCGCCCCTCCACCTCGACCAGCAGGGTGCGACGCCCACCAGCGGCCAGGCCCAGGGCCAGGGCGGCTGCCACGCTGGTCTTGCCCGTGCCGCCCTTGCCGGTCACCACGTGCAGACGAGCGGGCCAATCGGTGCCGGCCCGCTCGGCCGGTCGCTGCTTCGCTCCCACCTGACGAGCCTATCCACCCGACGGGCTCAGGCCACCTCGCAGACCCACCAGCCCGTCTTGCGGATCACGGTGAAGCGCAGCGCCTGGTCGGCGATCTTCTCGTCGGCCGTGGTCACCGTCACGGTGGCGGTGACCGTGGCCCGGTCGCCGGTCTCGTTGTTCACCGTCGGGGTGTCCCAGCGGAACCGGGGGCTCTGGTGGGCCGACAGGTACTCCTCGACCTCGGCGACCTTGGCGCGGATCTTCTCCTGGTCCCGGGCGGCCGAACACACCAGGCGGGCCGCCTTCGCCGCGTCCCGCTCCTGGTAGACGGCGGTGAGGAACTCGTCCACCGCCACCGAGGGCTCCGGCGCCCCCTCGCCGGCCTCGGCCTGGCGCAGGGTGAGGAAGGCGGCCACCCCACCGCCGGCACAGAGCAGCAGCACCACCGCGAGGGCCAGGGCGGCCAGCAGAGCGCCGCGCTTACGGGGCGGTCGACCTGCCGGCGGGTACGGCGGCTGACCGGCGGGTGGCTGACCGGCGGGTGGGTACGGCGGCTGACCGGTCGGCGGGTACGGCGGGTGACCGGGTGGGGTCGGCGGCAGGTTCACGGGGCCGCTCGGGCCGCTGGTGGGTGGCTGGGTCATCGCGTCCCCCCGGTGTGGGTGCGTCGCCGCGTGGCGCTGGCGAGCCGTGGGATCGGGCGGCCGGGCCGCGCGCCCGTCCAGACCGGAAGGGTAGCGGTCTGAGTGGGTAGCGCGGGGGGCGTGGTGCCTCCGGTGCCGGGGCGCGATCAGCAATCTGCTGGACGAGTGTCGCAAATGCGACCGAACTCAGTCGGATACGCGCGTCCTGTTGATGGGACCAGCGGGTCGTCCTACGGTCGCTCCGGCACGTTCGGGCCGGGGTCGCAGGCAACCGCTCCGGGCCGTCAGGCGGCGCCGTGACCAGGTACGACGCCCGGAGGAAGCGCATGCGCGACACGGAGAACACCCCCCGAACCCCCTTCCCGCCCCGGGCCCAGCGGGTCGGCTCCTCCGGCCGGCTGCCGGTCAACGAACGGTCGTACCGGCGTCCGGTCGACCCGCCCGGCCCGGAGCCGCTGGAGGCACGGGAGGAGGACCCCGGGTACGTCATCCACCTGCCGATCAAGGTGACCGACCTGACCACGGCGACCAGCCTGGCCGGTTGGGTGGCCACCTCGTTGAACTTCCTGCCCGAGTTGGACGCGGGGGAGACCGAGGTGTCCACCGCCGACGACCAGAACAACCGACACCGGGTCTTCTGCGATCTGCCCCTGCCGGACCGCACCCGGTGTCCTCAGCCGTACGACCACCATGGCCCCTGCGGGGAACTGCCGACCGCCCCCGAGTAGCGTCCCGCCTCCCGGCCGACCGGTGGACCGTAGGCTGTGGCCGGAAGTGTCCATGCCACCGAGGGAGCTCTCCACCGATGCAGAAGTGGGAATACGCCACCGTTCCGCTGCTGGTCCACGCGACCAAGCAGATCCTCGACAACTGGGGCGAGGACGGCTGGGAACTCGTCTCTGTCGTACCCGGACCCAACCCGGAGCAACTCGTCGCGTACCTGAAGCGGGCCAAGGCATGAGCAACGGGCCGCACGCCAAGCTGGCCGAGCTCGGGTTGGCCCTGCCGGAGGTGGTTCCGCCGGTGGCCAGCTACGTGCCGGCGGTGCAGTCGGGTCAGCACGTCTACGTCTCCGGGCAACTGCCGATCGCCGCAGGCAAGCTGCTGGCCACCGGCAAGGTCGGCGCCGGCATCTCCGCCGAGCAGGCCAAGCAGTTGGCCCAGCAGTGTGGCCTCAACGTCCTGGGGGCGATCGACGCCCTGGTCGGCCTGGAGAACGTCGTCAAGGTCGTCAAGCTGACCGGGTTCGTCGCCAGCGCCCCGGGCTTCACCGGTCAGCCCGGCGTGATCAACGGCGCCTCGGACCTCTTCGGTGCCGTCTTCGGCGAGGCCGGCCGCCACGCCCGCAGCGCCGTAGGCGTAGCCGAACTCCCCCTGGACGCACCCGTAGAAGTAGAAGCCATAGTCGAAGTCGCCTAACCCCCTCCCTCACCCCCACCCCCACCCCCTCATCCCCGCGATCTTGCAGTTTTGATCGGGACGAAGGGCGCTAATCAGGTCGAATCGTCGACCGGAAGTGCAAGATCGCGGGGGCAGGGGGTGGGGGTCGTACGATCGCAGCCATGGGAGGGCATGTGACGGGGGCGGTGACCGCCCTCGCCAGCGAACTTCCGGAGTGGGCGACGCTGCTGCGGGCACCCAATCCGGGCGTGATGACGCTGGAGGGCACCAACACCTGGCTGCTGCGGGCGCCCGGTGCGGCGTACGGGGTCCTCGTCGATCCGGGGCCGGCCGACGAGGGGCACCTGGCGGCGATCGCCGCCGAGGGGCCGATCGGTCTGGTCCTGATCACCCACGGGCATTCCGACCACACCGAGGGCTCCCCGCGGCTGCACGAACTGCTCGGTGGGGTGCCGGTGCGCGCGGTCGACCCGGCGCACAGCATCGACGCCCCGCCCCTGACCGGCGACGGGCCGGACGGCACCGAACTGGGCGGCGAGGGATGCGGGCTGTCCATCCGGCTGGTGCCCACCCCCGGGCACACCGCCGACTCGATCTGCCTGCTGGTCGAGCAGGAGGGTCGACAGGTGGTGCTGACCGGCGACACCATCCTGGGTCGGGGCACCACCGTGGTCGCCCACCCGGACGGTCACCTCGGCGACTACCTGGCCAGTCTGGAACTGCTCTCGGGGTACCGGGGGATCCCGGCCCTGCCGGGACACGGCCCGGCGCTGGCCGACTGCGGTGCCGCCGCCGACTTCTACCTGGCCCACCGACGTGCCCGGCTGGACCAGGTCCGGCTGGCCCTGGACGAGGGCGCACAGAACGCGGCGGAGGTGGTCGCGAAGGTCTACGCCGACGTGGACCGGTCGCTGTGGTGGGCGGCGGAGTGGTCCGTCCGCGCCCAACTGGAATATCTCGGCCGGGAATCCGGCACTGAGACCCCGGGGTTGGAAACACCGTGACCTGCCCGGTCTGTGGAACCGTCGCCGTACCCGGGGCCCGGTTCTGCCACAACTGTGGTGCCGCCCTGCCTGCTGCCGCGACCCTGCCGGCCGCCGAACGCCGGGTGGTGACCGTGCTCTTCGGCGACCTGTCCGACTTCACCTCCTGGTCGGAGGATCTGGACCCGGAGCGGGTGGGCGCGGTCACCGACCGGGTGCTGGCCTCCCTGGCCGGGGCGGTGAAGACCTTCGGCGGGCATGTCGACAAGCTGACCGGCGACGGGATCATGGCGGTCTTCGGTGCCCCGGTGGCCCATGAGGACGACGCCGAGCGGGCCGTGCGCGCCGCCCTGTCCATGCAGCGGGCGGTGCGCCGGGTGCTGGACGACGAGCGGGGCGGCGGCGCGCCGCTGGGGCTGCGGGTCGGGTTGAACACCGGAGACGTGATCGCCGGCATCCAGGCCGCCATCGAGTACACCGTCATCGGGGACACCGTGAACACGGCCGCCCGGCTGGCCGACGCCGCCGCCGTCGGCGCGGTCTACGCGGGGGCCCGCACCGCCGCGGCCACCCGACATGTGGCCAGTTGGCGGGCGCTGCGGCCGTTGCGGCTCAAGGGCAAGCGCGAGCCGGTCGAGGCGTACGAGCTGCTCGGCCTGCTGGACGCCCCGGGGACCCGGTCCGGCCTCGGCGACGAGGCACCCTATGTCGGCCGGGAGACCGAGATCGGCCGGGTGGCCGGGCGACTGGCCGAGGTGATCGACCGGGGTGAGCCCCGGGTGCTGCTGATGACCGCCGAGGCCGGCATCGGCAAGTCCCGGTTCGCCGCCGAGGTGGAGCGCCTAGCCGCCGGCTACGAGGTGGGCGCCGGGCGGTACGCCACCCACACCGGGGCCCGGGTGCTGTCGGTCCGCTGCGCCGCCTTCGGGGAACGTCGCCGGCTGGCTCCCCTGGCCGACCTGGTACGCGCCGCCGCCGGCCTGCCCAACGACACCGCCACCGCGGTCACCCGGGCGGCCGTGGAGGAGCGGCTGCGTCGGCTGGGACAGCGCCTCAGCCGGTCCCGCTCCGAGCCCACCCCGGTCGCCGTCGACCAGTTGCTGGCCCTGCTCGGGTACGCCGAACTGCCTGCCGGCACCGACCAGGTCGACTGGAGCGGCGCCCCGCCGCCGGACGCGGACGCGGTGCCGAACGCGGTGGCGGACCTGCTCAGCGCGCTCGCCGCGGAGGCGCCGCTGATGGTCGTGGTGGACGATCTGCACGACGCCACCAGCGAGACCATCCAGGCGCTGGAGGTCACCCTGTCCCGGCTCAGCGGCCCGGTCCTGGTGCTGCTGCTGGGCCGACCCGAACTGGTACGCACCGCCGGCACCCTGACCCGGGTGGCCGACGCCGAGGTGCACGCCCTGCCGCCGCTGCGGGGCGCCGACGCGGCCCGGCTGCTCACCAGCTATCTGGGCGGTGGGCGGCTGCCCCAGGCCGACACCGACCGACTGCTCGCCACCGCCCAGGGCAACCCCTTCTACCTGGCCGAACTGGTGACCCTGCTGATGGAGCGGGGGGCGCTGACCGCCGGGGCGGGCAACACCTGGCGGTTGGCACCCCGCTCGCTGGGCAGTCGACTGCTCTCCCGGGACCTGGCGGCCGTGCTGGCGGCGCGGATCGACGCCCTGCCGCCACAGGCCCGGGCCGTGCTGCGGGACGCGGCCGTGGTCGGTGACACCGTGCCCGACGGGGCCCTGGAGGTGTTGCGGGAACAACGCGCGGGCCGGGACGGTCGGCCGGCGGCGGTGGTCGCGGTGGAGTTGGAACGGGCGGTGGAGGAGCTGCTGCAACGCCGTATGCTGCACCGCACCCGGACCGGGTTCGCCTTCGCCACCCCCCTGATGCGGGAGGCGGCGTACTCCGGGGTCAGCAAGGCGGAGCTGGCCGAACGGCATGCCGCCCTGGCCCGGTGGGCCGCACCCGGGGAGGGCGCGACCGGCGGCCCGGGTGGCTTCGCCGACGCGGCCCGGGACGACTTCGTGGCCGCCCATGTGGAACGGGCCACCGCCCTGGCCGACGCGGTGACCCTGCGCCCGGACGCCCCGGCCCGGGCGGTCCTGCCCCTTGGGGTGGCGGCGCTGGGCCGGGCCGCCCGCCGATCCTTGCAGGAGGGTGAGCCGGCCCTGGCGGTCGAGTACGCCGAGCGCGCGGCCGAACTGGCCCGTGGCGAGGTGCCGGGTGCGGACCGGGTGGTGCACGCCCGGGCCCTGTTCCAGGTCGGTAGGGCTGCCGACGCCCTGGCCTACGCCGAGAAGATCGCGGCCAACGCCGGGGACCAGGCGGCCACCCGGGTAGGCGCGCTGCTGCTGGCCGGGCAGGCCCAGCAGGTGATGGGTGACCTGCGTCGGGCGGAGACCTGGTGGCGGGAGGCGCTGCAGGTGGCCACGGAGGCCGACCTGCCCGCCCTGCGGGCCTCGGCGATGCGGCGACTGGGCATGGCGGACTTCATCTCCGGCCGGCTGGGTCAGGCCAGCAGCCGGTTGGCCGCCTCGTACCAGGTCAGTCTGGCCGCCCAGGACCGCCGGGGGCAGGCCTGGTCCCTGCAGAACCTGGCCTGGGTGACCACCACCCGGGGGGACTTCGCGGGTACGGACGCCGTCCTCGGTCGGGCGGCGCGACTCTTCGCCGAACTCAAGGACCCCTACGGCCGGGCGTGGCTGCGGGGCACCACGGCCTTCGCCCGGCTGCTGGCCGGTCGGCTGCGGGAGGCGCACCGGCTGGCCCGGGTCTTCCTGCCGTTCGGTGAGCGGGTCGGCGAGGCCTGGGCGGTGGGCACCCTGCGGGCGGTCGACGCGTACGCCAAGGCCGAACTCGGCGAGCTGGCCGACGCCGATCAGGAGGCCAGGCGGGCGTACCGGGAGTTCGCCGCCGTCTCGGACGACTGGGGGCAGGGCTTCGCCCTGGTGGTACGCGGGGTGATCGCCCGAGGGCTGGGGGAACCGGAGCATGCCGCCGACCTGTTGACCGACGCCCTGTCCTACGCCCGCCGTACGGGTCATCCGCTGCTCACCGGGATGGCCGGCACCCTGCGGGGTTTCGTGGCGTTGGACTCCGGCGACGGCGCCGCCGCCGAACGGGACGCCCGTGCCGTGCTGACCAGCGTCGAGCCGCACAATCCGCAGGCCCCCGCGCAGGTGGCGCCCCGGGTGCTGTTGGCGACCGCCCGACTGGCGGCCGGGGACTCCGCCACCGCGGTCGGGTTGCTGGCGCCGGTGGCCACCGCGGCGGCCGGTACCCCCTCGTTGCTGTTCTCCCGACGCCAGTCGATGGCCCGGTACGCCTGCGCCCTGCTCGCCCATGGACAGCCCGAGCAGGCGTTGGACTGGGCCCGGCGGGCGGTGCAGATGCCGGCGGAGGACGTGCGCAGCCAGGTGATCGGGCTCAGCGTGCTCGCCGAGACGTTGGCCGCCTGCGGTCACCGGGCCGAGGCGAGGACCCGCGCCGAGGAGGCGGTCCACCTGGCGTACGCCACCGAGCAGCGCAGTGAGCGGGCCGCCGCCGAGGAGTTGCTCGGCCGCCTGCGCTGAAACTCCTCCCCGGACGTACGACGAACTCCGTCGATGCTGCGGCGAGTTGGTACGGCAGACGCAGTTCTGTCGGTTTCGGTGATGTTGTCCGTCGGAGTCGGCCGATAGCGTGCATGGTGCACGCGGCCGTCGATGTGGACGGTCACGCCGACAGGGGAGGGCATGAGATGAGGCTGCCGCGCTCGGTTGCCGGCTGGACGATCGCGGTGTTCGGTGTGTTGGCGCTGGTGATGGGGGCCGTCGGGCTGCTCTGGCCGGAGGCGCTGCTGGGGATGCTCGGTTTCGAGATACCCGAGACCCGGACGGCCGGTGACTACACCGGGGTCTTCGTGACCGCCTCGTCGATGGCCTCGTTCAACATGGGGGTCTACTACCTGCTGGCCACCGCCACCGAGTGGCGGGCCTTCTACCGCTTCACGGTGGTATTCCGTCTGGTCACCTTCACGGTGTTCACCCTCGCGGTGCTGGCCGACGTGGCCCCGGGCCGGTTCTTCGGGGTGGCGGCCTGGGAGGGCGTGGGGGCCTTGGCCACCGCCGCCGGTCTGTGGTGGGACGCCCGGCGAGGCGGCGGAGCTGCGGATTCGGCTGGGCGCGGCGGTGCGGAAACGTCGAGGGTGGAACCGTCCGCCGATGCGGTTCATTGAGCCGCAGTAGCAGTTGGGTATTTTCGATACCGTGACCGACACGCAGCCCGGCTCCCTGCCGACGCCCATTGTGCCTGGTCTGACTGATTTGCAGGTGTTCGCCCGGGGCGGGTACGCGACAGTTTACCGAGCCACCCAGATCTCGGTGGGTCGTGAGGTGGCGGTCAAGGTGGAGAATCGCACCCTGGTCAGCGAGCGGGACCAGGCGCGGTTCCTGCGCGAGGCGCGGGCCGCCGGCCGGATGTCCTCACACCCGCACGTGGTGGACCTGTTCGACGTCGGTGTGACCATCGACCAGCACCCGTACCTGATCATGGAATTGTGTGACGGGTCGTACGCCGAACGGATGCGCACCTCCCGGTTGGACGCCGTGGAGGCCCGCGACCTCGGTGTCAAGATCGCCGACGCGATCGCCCACTCGCACGGCGCCGGGGTGCTGCACCGCGACGTGAAGCCGGCCAACATCCTGTACTCGCACTTCAACACGGCCGTGCTGGCCGACTTCGGGCTGGCGGTGGTCGCCGAGATGCGGGACGCCTCGGTCGCCCTGGAGGTGCTCACCCCGGCGTACGCGCCGCCGGAGATGTTCAACCACAGCCCGCCGTCCCCGGCCGTGGACGTGTACGCGCTCTGCGCCACCCTCTACGCGGTCATGCACGGGCGTCCGCCCCGGTGGCAGTCCGAGCGCAACCCGAGCCTGGTGACCGTGCTGGAGATGTTCCACCAGCCGATTCCCAGCCTGCCCGGGGTGCCGGAGGACCTGATGGAGGTGCTCCGCGCGGGAATGGCCAACGATCCCGGGGAACGGCCGTCCGCCGCGGAACTGCGCGACCTGCTGACCAACCTCTCCCTGGGGATGCCCGGCGGGTACACCCAGGGCGGTTCGTTCGGGTACGGGGGTGGCCGCTACGACCTCGCGTACCCCACGGCCCGGGAGGGTCAGCTGGTCGAGGGGGCCTCCGCCGGTTCGACTCAGCGACGGCGTCGGCGCCGCTGGTTCTTCGGGGTGGCGGGGGTGGCCGCGTTGGCCGCCTCGGCCGGGGTCGGTGCCTGGGCCGCCGGTGGCATGCCGTCGACACAGGCCACCCTGCCCCCTCGCCCCTCGGCTACCGGCGTCCTCCGCCCGGGTTGCGCGACCGTGCCGGAGACCCTGCCCAGCGGTGTCCGGTGCGCGGAGGAGTTGGAGTGCTTCGGGCCGGTGCAGGTGCGTGGTCAACGGGCCCAGGCCAGTCGGGTGCCGTGCGACACGCGGCACACCTGGGAGAGCTACGCCCTGGGGGAGTTGCCGGCGGCGCTGCTGGACGCCGGTCATGACGAGATCGTGGCCGATCCGGCTGTCCAGCGGGTCTGCAACGAGGAGACCTTCCGGCTGGTCACCGGGGGCCGTCAGCCCATCGGCTGGAACCTGGAGGTGCTGCCGCCGGCCGAAGGGGAGGCCGACCGCATGTACCGCTGCCTGGCCGGACGTGGGCTCAACGGGCTGGCCTCACCCACCCTCACGGGTGGTTGAGGGGTAGACACTGCTCACTGGTCGTCGTCGCGGCGGTAGCGGGCTCGCATGGCCCGGACCGCGTCGCGGTCACCCAGGGTCTCCAGGGTGTCGGCGTCCACCCCGGGAGGCGCGGGGTCGGCTGGCCCGAGCGGCTGCGGGGGATCGGGGGCAGCGGTGGCCTTCTGGTGGCGGGCCGCGGTCACGGCCACCCCGGAGATGGTGGCCAGCAGGACGCAGAGCAGGGCCATCGCCACGCCGAGCAGATCCTGCCGGCCTCCGGCGATGAGTGACACCAGCAACCAGAGGGCCGCGACGGCGGCGGCCACCGCGACGGTGCGGGCGTCGGAGATGCGCTTCACCCGTCCAGAATGTCGGGGATCGCCGCGCTGTCAACCACGGGCTTCCCATCATTGGGAAAATCCTCGGCTGCCAACTGGTGAAGACAGCCTCATTGATGAACAGGTTGTTACATTCCTCAGGGTGGATGCCATGAATGATCCCCTCTGTCCGGAGATGTGACGAGTCCTGAGTATCTAGAGTGGTCGATGGTCGAGCCTCGACTCGACGTCCCCCACCCACCGGAAGGCATCCATATGTCACCAGTCCGGACACTGGCCGCGGCAGCTACAGCCGGCGTACTGCTTGCCGGGATGGCGGTGGCACCCGCCGCTGCCGCCCCGACCGCCATCGGTGGTGCGACCGTCTCGCACCGCACCAGCATCACGGAGAGCCTGCGCGTCGACCGGGTACCCACTCCCAAGATGAACTGGGCGGAGTGCGACGAGGGCGCCGAGTGCGCCACGGTCGACCTGCCACTGGACTACGACGACCCGAAGGGCCCCACCGTCGAGGTGGCGGTCGTGCGGGTCAAGGCACGAGACCAGCAGCGCAAGATCGGCAGCCTGTTCATCAACCCGGGTGGCCCCGGGGTTCCGGCCAGCGACACCGTCCTGGCTTCGCCGTACTTCCTCAGTGACGTGCTGCTGGAGCGGTTCGACATCATCGGGATGGACCCGCGCGGGGTGGGTGCCAGCAACCCGATCAGGTGCTTCAGGTCGGTAGCGGAACAGACCCGGGCGTACGAGGGGTTGAACGTGGCCTTCCCGCACACCAGGGCGGAGGAAAAGGCGTACGTTGCCTCCTCGGCCGCCGTCGGTAAGGCCTGTTCCACCACGGGCAGGCCGATCAGCGGCGCGATGTCCACCGCCCAGGTGGCCCGGGACATGGACGTGCTGCGCCGGGCCCTCGGTGACCAGAAGCTGACCTACCTGGGATACAGCTACGGCAGCATCCTCGGGCAGTACTACGCGAACATGTTCCCCGACCGGGTCCGGGCCGTGGCGATCGACGGGGTGCTGGACGCGACCGCCTGGGTCGGCGGCGGGAAGTACGGCGACCTGGACCAGGAGTCGCGGATGCGCAGCGCCCAGGGCGCATACAAGGCGCTCAGCGAGATTATGAAGCGGTGCGAGAGTGTCGGCGCCGAGGTCTGCCCGCTGGCCCCCGGCGACCCGATGGCCAAGTTCGAGTTGGCGATGCAACGGCTCAAGGCCGGGCCGGTGGTGATCGAGGTCCCGTACCTGGGCCCGCGAACCTTCACCTACACCAGCTTCATCGGGTCCGTCCTCAGGTTGATGTACTACCCCTGGAACGACGGCGACATCGTGTGGTTGACCGCAGAGGTGCTTCGGTTGACCGACCCGACGGCATCCGAGGCGGACCGGGAGCAGGCGCGGGCCGCCCTGGCCCAGCGGCTGGCCAAGGCCAACATCGACGACATTCCGTACGACAACATGCTGGAGGCCTTCCTCGGCGTCGACTGCGCCGACGCCAACCACCCGAAGGCGCTCGCCTCCTGGCCGGCCCGGGCGGCCCGGGCCGACAAGCGGGACCCCTACTTCGGTCGGCTCTGGACCTGGACCAGCGCGCCCTGCGCCCGAGACAGTTGGACCGTCCGCGACGAGGACCGGTTCACCGGCCCCTTCAACCGACGGACCGCCAACCCGGTGCTGGTGGTCGGCAACTACTGGGACCCCTCCACCAACTACAACGGGGCGGTGTCCACCTCGAAGCTGCTGCCGAACAGCCGGCTGCTGTCCAGCGACAGTTGGGGACACACCGCGTACGGGACCTCGGCCTGCGTGACCGATGCCATGGACGCTTACCTGCTGCAGGTGACCCTGCCCAGGAAGGGCACGGTCTGCAAGGGTGACATCCAGCCCTTCCAGGAGGTGCCGGAGTTCGCCGCGACCACCCGGGCCCAGGTGTCCGGCAGCGACATGGCCGCGCGGAGCGCCCCGAAGCAACTACCCCCGGTAGTGGCGCCGCTGCCGGTAGCGACACTGAGCGGCCACTGAGTTACGTTCGATTCACCGGGGTACGGCCGGCGTTCGGGTCGCCCGCCGTACCCCGGCCCTTCTTCCCGGTCTCAGTAGGACTTGTCCTGGCCGAGGAGGTGTTGGGCGACGAAGTTGAGGATCATCTCGCGGCTGACCGGGGCGATGCGGCTGGCGCGTACCGCCCCCAGCAGGGTGGCCACCCCGTACTCCGTGGTCATGCCGGCCCCGCCTAGGGCCTGGACGGCCGTGTCGACGGCCAGCGCCGCCGCCTCGCTGGAGGCGTACTTGGCCATGTTGCCGGCCACCCCCGCCTCCAGATCCCGGCCGGCGTCGTAGAGGGCCGCCGCCTTCTGGATCATCAGCCGGGCCAGCTCCACCTGCACGGAGGCGTGGGCCAGGGGGTGCGACACCCCCTGGTGGGTGCCGATGGTCCGGCCGCCCCAGACCGTCCGGGTGGCGGTGTACTCCGTGGCCCGTTCGATGGCGTACCGGCCGGTGCCGGCACCCATCGCGGCCACCGTGATCCGCTCCGGGTTCAGCCCGGAGAACAGCGCCGGCAGACCGGCGTCCAGGGACTCACCGACCAGGGCGTCGGCGGGCAGCCGGACCTCGTCCAGGTAGAGCAGGAACTGGTTCTCCGGGGACACGATCTCCATGTCGAGCTTGGAGCGGGTCATTCCGGGGGCATCGGTGGGCACCAGGAACAACGCGGGCTTGAGCTTGCCGGTCGTGGCGTCCTCGGTGCGGGCCACCACCAGTACGTGCTGCGCCTCGTCGACCCCGGAGATGTAGCACTTGCGTCCGGACAGCAGCCAGTCGTCACCGTCGCGGCGGGCCACCGTGGCCAGGCGGTGGAAGTTCGACCCCGCCTCCGGCTCGGTGATCGCGAAGACGATCTTCTGGGAGCCGTCGGCCAACCCGGGCAGGTGGCGTTTGCGCTGATCCTCGGTGCCGTGTCGGTGGATGACGGTGGCGGCGATCGCGGGGGAGACCACCAGCAGCAGCAGCGGGCAGCCGGCGGCGGCCAGTTCCTCGCAGACGATGGCCAGTTCGGTGATGCCACCGCCACCCCCGCCGTACTCCTCGGGGATGTTGACCCCCAGGTAGCCGAGCCGACCCGCCTCGTGCCACAGCTCGGTGGTGTGCTCACCGGCCTTGGCCTTCTCCACGAAGTAGCGGTGACCGTACCGGCGGCCCAGCGCGCGTACCGCCTCGCGTAGCTGGTCCTGTTCCGGGCTGAGGTCGAAGTTCATCACGATGCCTCCTCGAGCGGGTTGACCACGGCCAGCACGGCACCCGTGTCGACCTGCCCACCGGGGGACACCGGCAGCTCGGTGACCACGCCGTCGGTCGGGGCGAAAACGGGGTGTTCCAGCTTCATCGCTTCCAGGGTCAGCAGCAGGTCACCGGCGGCGACCTGCTGACCGACCTCGACGTGCACCCGGGTCACCGCGCCGGGCAGCGGGGCCAGCAGCGACCCGGCGGCCAGCGCCGCGCCGGGCAGCGGGAACCGCGGCGACTCGACCAGCCGCGCCGAGCCGTCCGGGCCGTCCACGAAAACCTCGGACCCGGTCCGGTGTACGCGGTACCCCCGCCGCACCCCGGCCACCTCCAGCACGACCCGCTCCGGGCTGGCCTCGATCAGGGTGACCGCCTCGCCCGTCTCCGCACGGGCCTCGCCGGACTCGTTCGGCGTGGCTGGGGTCGAGCCGGCGGGTGAAGTGGCGGTCGAGTCGCCCACCGGCGAGGTCGACCAGTGGGCCAGTCGACCCACCCGGTCCAACCGGTAGCGGACCTCGATCTCGCCACCGTCGCCGCCGGTGAACCGGGTTACCTGGGGAACGGCGGGCACGTTGCGCCAGCCGGACGGCAGCCCGGCCAGCACCGGGGCGGCGGCGCGGCGGGCGGCGGCCGAGGCCAGCGCGGCGGCCAGGGCCACCAGGGGAAGCTCAGCGGGAGGCAGCAGCGGGGCCAGGACCTCCGGGTGACGGTCCAGGAAACCCGTGTCGACCTGCGCGGCGGCGAACTCCGGGCTGCGCAGTACCCGGACCAGCAGGTCCCGGTTGGTGGTGACGCCGTGCAGTTCGGCCCGGGCCAGGGCACCGGCCAGGGCGCGGGCCGCCTCCGCACGGGTGGGTGCCCAGGCGATCAGCTTGGCGAGCATCGAGTCGTAGTGCACGCTCACCGCGGACCCGTCGATCACCCCGGAGTCCAGCCGCAGCCCCTGGTGCGGGGTGAACTCGGCGGCCACCCCGGGGACGGTGAACCGGTGCAGGGTGCCGGTGGCCGGGCGGTACCCCTGGGCGGGGTCCTCGGCGCAGAGGCGTACCTCGATGGCGTGGCCCCGCACCGGCGGGGTAGCCGACAGGGGCAGGGGCTCACCCTCGGCGACCAGCAGTTGCAGCCGGACCAGGTCCAGCCCGGTGACCGCCTCGGTGACCGGGTGTTCCACCTGGAGTCGGGTGTTCATCTCCAGGAAGAAGAACTCGCCCGCCTCGCTGAGCAGGAACTCCACCGTGCCCGCCCCGACATAGTCGACCGCCTGGCCGGCGGCCACCGCCGCCTGATGCAGGCGGTCCCGCAACTCCGCGTCGAGCAGGGCCGGTGCCTCCTCGACGATCTTCTGGTGCCGGCGTTGGATCGAGCAGTCCCGCTCGCCGAGGGCCAGCACCATACCGTGCCGGTCCCCGACGATCTGCACCTCGACGTGCCGACCCCGTTCGACGTACCGCTCGATGAAGACCGTGCCGTCGCCGAAGGCCGAGGCCGCCTCGCGGCGCGCACTCGCGACGGCCTCGGGAAGCCCGGCCGGGTCGCGGACGATCCGCATGCCGCGCCCGCCGCCCCCGGCGGCGGCCTTGACCAGCACCGGGAAGTCGGTCACCTGGTCCGCCTCGCTCCAGCTGGGCAGCATCGGTACCCCGGCCTCGGCCAGCAGGGTCTTGGCAGCCAGCTTGTCGCCCATCGCGGCGATCGCCTTGGCGGGCGGGCCCACCCAGGTCAGGCCGGCGTCGGCCACCGCCGTGGCGAAGTCGGCGTTCTCGGCCAGGAAGCCGTAGCCGGGGTGGACGGCGTCCGCCCCACAGCGCCGGGCCGCGTCGAGGATCAGGTCGATCCGCAGGTACGTCTCGGCGGGGGTGTGACCGGGCAGGCGTACGGCCTGGCCGGCCTCGGCGACGAAAGGCGCCTCGGCGTCCGCGTCGGAGTGCACCGCCACCGTCTCGATGCCCAGCGCCCGGCAGGTGGCGAAGATCCGGCGGGCGATCTCCCCCCGGTTGGCGACGAGCAGCCGACTGATCACGGGGCCAACCTTTCGTTCGCGACTGCGGGACTCCGCTTCGCTGCATTCCTCGCGCTCACGGGCATCTGCCTCACATTCGGAAGACGCCGAAGCCGTCGGCGCCCTTCACCGGTCCGTTGTGGATGGCCGACAGGCAGAGCCCGAGGACGGTACGGGTGTCCCGAGGATCGATCACCCCGTCGTCGTAGAGCCGACCGGAGAGGAACAGCGCTCCGGACTGCGACTCGATCTGCTGCTCGACCATCATCCGCATCGCCGCGTCGGAGTCGGCGTCGAACTCCCGGCCCCGGGCGGCGGCGGCCTGCCGGGCCACGATGGACAGCACCCCGGCCAACTGCGCCGGGCCCATCACGGCCGACTTCGCGTTCGGCCAGGTGAACAGGAACCTCGGCTCGTATGCCCGACCGCACATGCCGTAGTTGCCGGCCCCGTACGAGGCACCCAGGTTGACCGTCAGGTGCGGCACCTTCGAGTTCGACACCG
The DNA here is from genome assembly GCF_040643455.1 of Micromonospora sp. NPDC047134. NCBI lineage: Bacteria > Bacillati > Actinomycetota > Actinomycetes > Micromonosporales > Micromonosporaceae > Micromonospora > Micromonospora sp. NPDC047134. Next base: position 103,334 of record NZ_JBEYUI010000009.1, on the reverse strand, counting down.
CATTGATCATCAGGGCACCGTGCTTGATGATGCCGCCCTGCTCGTAGGAGGTGCCGACCATGTACCCGGTGGTGTTCTGCAAGAAGATCAACGGGGTGTCGGTGGCGTTGGCCAGCTGGATGAACTGGGCGGCCTTCTGCGCCTCGGCGCTGAACAGCACCCCACGGGCGTTGGCTAGCACCCCGACCGGGTACCCGTGCAGCTCGCCCCAACCGGTGACCAGGGCGGTGCCGTAGGCCGGCTTGAACTCGTCGAACTCGCTGCCGTCCAGCACCCGGGCGAGCACCTCGCGGGGATCGAAGGGCACCCGGAGGTCGGCGCTGACGACGCCGAGCAGTTCCTCCGGGTCGTACTTCGGGGGTTGCGGGTGTGGGTTGCGGGGGGCCGAGCCCAGCTTGCGCCAGTTCAACCGGCGTACGCACTGCCGGGCCAGCCGGATGCCGTCCCGCTCGTCGGCGGCGAGGAAGTCGGCCAGGCCGCTCGTCGTGGCGTGCATGGCCGCCCCACCGAGGGACTCGTCGTCGGCGTCCTCACCGGTGGCCATCTTCACCAGCGGCGGTCCGGCCAGGTAGACCTGGGACCGGTCCCGGATCATGATGGTGTAGTCCGACATGCCGGGCACGTAGGCCCCGCCCGCGGTGGCGTTGCCGAAAACCACGCTGACCGTGGGGATCTTCTCGGCCGAGAGCCGGGTCAGGTCGCGGAACACCCGGCCACCCGGAATGAAGATCTCCGCCTGGGTGGGCAGATCCGCTCCGGCCGACTCGACCAGGTTCACCATGGGCAGCCGGTTGGCCAGGGCGATCTCACCGGCCCGCCGGGTCTTCGCCAGCGACCAGGGGTTCACCGCCCCGCCGCGTACGGTCGGGTCGTTGGCGACCACCAGGCATTCGACGCCCTCGACCACCCCGATGCCGGTCACCACGCTGGCCCCGACCGGGAAATCCGTGCCGTACCCGGCGACCGGCGACAGCTCCAGGAACGGGCTGTCCTGATCCAGCAGCAGCTCGATGCGTTCCCGGGGGAGCAGCTTGCCGCGCCCATGGTGCCGGGTCACGTACTTCTCGCCGCCACCGGCCCGCGCCTGCCGCACGGTGTCGTCCAGTTCGGCGATGCGTTCCAGCAACGCCTCCCGGTTGGCGCGGAACGCCGCCGAGGTGGGATCGACGGCGGTGTCCAGTGTGCTCACGGTGCTCCCTCCGATGCCGGTCCGGCGGTCAGCTCTGCCGGCAGGTCGACCAGCCGGGCACGCAGCAGTTCGCCGAGCGCCTTGGCCTGCGGGTCGAACCGGGTGGAGGCGGCCACCCCGGCACCCAGCAGCCCCTCGATGACGAAGTTGACCGCCCGCAGGTTGGGCAGCTCGTACCGCTGCACCCGCAGCGCCGCGGTCTCCGGCAGCAGCTCGGCCAACCGCTCGACGCTCAGCCAACCGCGCAGCCAGGCCCAGGTCGCGTCCGTACGCGCCCACACCCCGAGGTTCGCGTCGCCGCCCTTGTCGCCCGACCGCGCCCCCACCACCTCGCCCAGCGCCCCCCGCCGGGTCGAGTGAAAGGAAGGGCCCCTTATTAACGCCTGGTGTTGTACAGGGGGCCCTTCCAAACAGGTCACCGGGGGCGGCGGGATCGGCACGCGGCTGCCGTCGGGCAGCACGGCGACGTGCGCGACGTCGCCCTGCGGCACGGTGTCAGTGGTGAAGACGCCGTACGGGGTGGCGTCCCCGGGCAAGGTGGTCAAGGTGCAACCCGGGTAGGAGGCGAGCGCCAGCTCCACCGCCGCCGCCGAGAAGGCCCGCCCGGCCCGCGACTTGTCACCGTCCCGCAGGTGTACGTGCAGCAGGGCGCTCGCCGTCTCGGTCTCCACCGCATCCGGATGATCCGTACGCGCCAGGGTGAACTCCAGCCCCTCCGGGCCTACCGACTCGGTCAACTGCGCCTGCACCAGGGCGGCCTTGGCCGGGATGTCCAGCCCGCAGAGTACGAAGGTCATCGAGTTGCGGAAGCCGCCCAGATTGTTGATGCCGACCTTGAGGGTCTCCGGTGGGGGCGTACCCCGGACCCCGCAGAACCGGACCCGGTCCGGCCCTTGCTGATCCAGGGTCACCGTGTCCAACCGGGTCACCACGTCCGGCCCCAGGTAATCCGGCCCGCCCACCTCGTACAACAGTTGGGCGGTGACCGTCTCGACGGTGACCGCCCCGCCGGTGCCCGGATGCTTGGTCAGCACGGCCGAGCCGTCCGGATGCAGCTCGGCGATCGGGAAGCCCGGCCGGTGCCCACCGTCGGGCAGTTCGGTGAAGAAGCTGAAGTTGCCCCCGGTCACCTGGGCCCCGCACTCGATCAGGTGCCCGGCGACGGTCGCCCCGGCCAGTGCGTCCAGGTCGTCGCGTCCCCAGCCGAAGTGGGCGATGGCCGGGCCGACGGCCAGCGAGGCGTCGGTGACCCGGCCGGTCACCACGATGTCGGCCCCACCCTCAAGGCAGGCGGCGATGCCGAAGGCCCCCAGGTAGGCGTTGGCGGTCAGGGCGTCCGGCCTGGCTAGGGCGTCGCCCTCGACGTACCCGACCCGCACCTCGAGCCCGAGCCGTTCGGCGAGGGACCGGACGGCGACGGCCAGCCCCGCCGGGTTCAGCCCACCGGCGTTGGTGACTATTCGTACGCCCCGGTCCAACGCGGTGCCGAGGGTGCCCTCCAGTTGCCGCAGAAAGGTCTTCGCGTACCCGAGGTCGGGATCGCGCATCCGGTCCCGACCCAGGATGAGCATGGTCAACTCGGCCAGGTAGTCCCCGGTCAACACGTCCAACTCGCCGCCGTCGAGCATCTCCCGCCAGGCCGAGAAACGGTCGCCGTAGAAGCCGGAGGCGTTACCGACCCGCAGCACCGTACCCGTGCCGAAGGTCCGACTCATGCGAGCCGCCCGGTGCCAGCCGGTGCGGTGAGGGGTACGGGCAGGTCGAGCATGATGCCTCCGGGCGGGATCGTCAGTGCCGCGCGCTCCCCGGCGGGTCGGCTGCGGGGGTGAGCAGGGCGGCGAGCTGGTGTTTCCAGGCGTGCAGCAGGGCGGTCCGCCGGGCCGAGTCGTCGCTGAGCAGGTTGGCCACGCCCAGCCCACGCAGCAGGTCGAGGGTCGCCTGCACCGCCTCGCGTACGCCCGGCCGCCGTTCGTCCACCCCGAGCAGCTCGACGGTCAGCCGGTACATCTCCCGGCCCACCCTGGCCTCCAACGGCAGCAGCGCGGCACGTAGTTCGGCGTCGGTGCGGGCGGCCACCCAGAGTTCCAGGGCGGCGACGAACAGCGGCCCGGTGAAGGCGGCGGCCAGCAGGTCGACGACTCGATCCAGCCGATCCGGGCCGGCCGGCAGGGCCTCGGCCTCGACGCGCAACTCCGCCGCCCGCCGCTCGCTGAGGTGCCCGACGGCGGCGGTGACCAGGGTCGCCTTGGTCGGGTAGTGGTGCAGCTGGGCACCCCGGGAAACCCCCGCCCGATGGGCCACGACCGTGGTGGTGGTGCCGGACCAGCCGTGCTCCACCAGGCAGTCGAGGGTCGCCTCCAGCAGTCGGGCCTGAGTGGCGCGACTGCGTTCCTGCTGAGGGACCCGGGTCGATGCGGTGGACACGCGCACAGCCTGCCCCGCCAGAAACAAACAGTCAAGCCTGACTTTTTATGGCTCCGGCGGGGTTGCGGGGTGCAGCGGTTCGGCCGCTTGAGGTAGCCCGAGGTAGCTGGGACGGCTGAGACACGCCACCCGCCCGGCCCAGGTGGTGGGCCGAGCGGGTGGCGTGAGCAGACGGGGTCAGACGCGGGCGCGGCGGGCCAGGCGCTCCGGGTCGAGGATGATGATGCTCTTGCCGTCCAGGCGGAGCCAGCCGCGCGAGGCGAAGTCGGCCAGGGCCTTGTTGACGGTCTCCCGGGAGGCGCCGACGAGCTGGGCGATCTCCTCCTGAGTCAGGTCGTGGGTCACCCGCAGCACGCCGCCGTCGCGGGTGCCGAAGCGACCGGCCATCTGGAGCAGGTTCTTGGCGACCCGGCCGGGTACGTCGGTGAAGATCAGGTCGGCCAGGGCGTCGTTGGTCCGGCGCAGTCGACGGGCGAGTACCCGCAGCAACTGCTCGGCGATCTCCGGCCGGTTGTTCAGCCAGGGGCGCAGGGCCTGCTTGCGCAGTCGAGCCAGCCGGCTGTCGGTGACCGCGGTGGCGGTGGCCGTACGCGGGCCCGGGTCGAACAGGGACAACTCGCCCACCATGTCCGAGGGGCCCATGACCGCGATCAGGTTCTGCCGGCCGTCCGCCGCGCGGCGGCCAACTTTGATCTTGCCGGACAGCAGGATGTAGAGACTGTCGCCGGGCTCGCCCTCGTTGAAGACGACCTCGCCCTTGCGGACCTCGATGGTCTCCATCTCCTTGGCGAGCGCCTCGGCAGCCTCCGGGTCAACGCCCTGGAAGATCCCGCTGCGGGCCAGTACCTCGTCCATCGCGCACACCTCCGGTTGCGCGTGCCGTCTGCTCGGCCGGGACTGCCGTCCGCTGATCCCCTCGCGCGCCGACCAGTCTAGGCGCACGTGAGCAGGAATCAGAGGTCCACCCCTGGAATCTTGATCGTTGGGCGTACCCGCCCGTTGTCGAAGCCTGCCACCATCGCCCGGCCCACCCGAGCGAGTGATGCCGCTGGTCGTAGGGTCACGGCGTGCTGAGCGACCCTGTGCTGACCACCCGCCGTGAGGACGGACGGGACATTCCGCTACTCGTGTGGCGGGCGAGGCGACCCTTACGGGCGGTCAGCAGCGCCCCGCTGGGCGGGGGCATCGGGGTACGGCGGTGGGTGCTGAACGCGACCGTGCCGATGTCGTACGACCGGGAGGACCCGGCCGCCCACCTGGTCGACATGGCCCGCCGGCTCGGCCTGGACGGGCCCGGGGTGGGGCTGCTGACCGGTGTCGACGTCGGGGAGATGCTGATCCGTACGGACACCGGGGTGCGGGTGTGGGCCACCGTGGGCCTGGGCACCCCGATTCCCGCCGCGGCGCCTGCGGCACCGGCGGTGGCTCAGCGGGTCGGCACGGTCAACATCGTGGCCTGGGTACCCGCCCGGCTGGGTGACGCCGCCCTGGTCAACGCGGTGGCCACGGCCACCGAGGCCAAGGCGCAGGCGATCGCCGACCTGGGACTGCCCGGCACCGGCACCCCCACCGACGCGGTAACCGTGCTGTGTCCGCCCACCGGGCCGGTCAATGCGTACGGCGGCCCGCGTTCGGACTGGGGAGCGCCGTTGGCCCGGGCGGTGCACGCCGCCGTACTGGCGGTCGGGACCGGCACAGTGGTGCCATGGTCGGATCGGCTCCGGGTCTGAAACTCCCCGACCGATCGGCCATCGTCATGCGGCTTTCCCGCGCGGTAGTGTCGCCCGCGATGTATGCTCCCGCCTCCCCTGCGTCCCGGCCACGTCGTTCCGCCGTTGCGGTGCTCGGTGCGCTGCTAGCCGCCCTCCTGCTCGCCGGATGTGCCCAAGCCGGGGAGAGGCCGCTCTGGCAGCCCGGCGCGGGCGGCGGTGACACCGGGGCCCCGGTCGAGTCGCCGACGCCGAAGGTCAAGAAGATCTCGCTCTCGGCCACCGGCGACATCGTGATGGCGATGGCCCCCAACCGGATGCCGCCCAACGACGGCAAGGGCTTCTTCGACTCGGTGAAGAAGGCCCTCTCCGCTGACCTGGTGATGGGCAACCTGGAAGAGCCGTTGACCGTGGACACGGGGGCCGGCAAGTGCGGGGCGGACTCCACCCGCTGCTTCCAGTTCCGGGCCCCGCCGGAGTACGCCGCACACCTGGCCGACGCCGGGTTCGACCTGCTCAACCAGGCGAACAACCACGGCTACGACTTCGGGGAGAAGGGGTACGAGAACACCCAGAAGGCCCTGGAGGAGCACGGCCTGGAGCACACCGGCGCCCCCGACCAGATCACCGTGGTGGAGGTCAAGGGCGTCAAGGTGGCCGTGGCCGGGTTCTCCTCGTACCGCTGGTCGAACAGCCTGACCGACATCCCGGCCGCCAAGAAGGTGATCGCCAAGGCCGCCACCCTGGCCGACATCGTGGTGGTGCAGGTGCACATGGGCGCCGAGGGTGCGGAGATGACCCGGGTACGACCGGGCACCGAGATGTTCCTCGGCGAGAACCGGGGTGACCCGATCAAGTTCTCCCGAGCCATGATCGATTCCGGGGCCGACCTGGTGGTCGGGCACGGTCCGCACGTGCTGCGGGGCATGGAGTTCTACAAGGGCCGGCTGATCGCGTACAGCCTGGGCAACTTCGCCGGTGGGGGCAACTCGCTCAGCAACAACGGGCGGCTCGGCTGGGGCGGGGTGCTGAAGGTGTCGCTGGAGGAGGACGGCACCTGGGCGGGTGGCTCCTTCGTGTCGACGTACATGGACGGGGTGCGCAAGCCGGTGGTGGATCCCGACGACCGAGGGCTGGGACTGCTGAAGGAACTCAGCAAGCTCGACTTCCCGGAGACCGGCGCCCGGTTCACCGACTCCGGCAAGATCAGCCTGCCCGAGGAGGACTGAGCCGCTCGGCGTACGCGTGTCCGTGGCACTGTCGTCGGGGCGACGTAGGCTGGCCGTCGTGACCCGAAGTGCCACCGAGACCGACCTCGGACGTACCCGGCGGGCCCGGCGGATCGGCCGGGTGCTGACCGAGACCCACCCCGACGCGCACTGTGAGCTCAACCACGGCAACCCGCTGGAGTTGGCCGTCGCCACCATCCTGTCGGCCCAGTGCACAGACAAGAAGGTCAACGAGGTCACCCCGAAGCTTTTCGCCCGCTACCCGAGCGCGGCCGACTACGCCGGGGCGGACCGGGCCGAGATGGAAGAGCTGATCCGGCCCACCGGGTTCTACCGCAACAAGACCAACTCCCTGATCCAACTCGGTCAGGCCCTGGTCGAGCGCCACGAGGGTCAGGTGCCCGGCCGGTTGGCCGACCTGGTGACCCTGCCCGGGATCGGCCGCAAGACCGCCAACGTCATCCTCGGCAACGCCTTCGGGGTGCCCGGCATCACGGTCGACACCCACTTCCAGCGGCTGGTGCAGCGCTGGGGGCTCACCTCGGAGACCGACCCGGTCAAGATCGAGCACGCGATCGGGGCGATGTTCCCGAAGCGCGACTGGACCATGCTGTCGCACCGGATCATCTTCCACGGCCGGCGGGTCTGCCACGCCCGCAAGCCGGCCTGCGGGGCCTGCACCCTGGCGAAGCTCTGCCCGTCGTACGGCACCGGGCCGACCGAGCCGGCCGCTGCGGCGAAGCTACTCAAGGGGCCCCGGGCCCGTGACCTGGCGGTGGCCGCCGGGATCGATCCGCAACTGGTGCCGGTGCAGGCCGTCCAGGCGGAGGCCCCATGATCCGCCGACTCGCCCTGCTAGCCCTGCCGCTGCTGTTGGTCGCCACCACGGCCTGCACGGCCGACACCGAGGCACCCGCGCCCAGTCGACCGGATCAGGCCGCCGGCCGACCCTCCCCGTTCGCCGACTGCGCCGCCCTGACCAGCCCGCCGAACGGTGCGACCGGGGACCCGGCGGTCGGCGAGACCGGCGGCAGCCGGCTACCCGAACTCTCCCTGACCTGCTTCACCGGGGGCGCCCCGGTGGCCCTGCGGGAGGTACGCGGCCCAGCCGTGATCAACATCTGGGCCTCCTGGTGCCCGCCCTGCCGCAAGGAACTGCCCGCCCTCCAACGGCTCAGCGAACGCGCCGAAGGGCAGCTCCAGGTGATCGGGGTGAACACCCAGGACAGCCGCACCGCCGCCCAGGCCATCGGCGAGGACTTCGGGGTACGGTTCCCGATGCTCGTCGACCAGGGGCAGGCGATGCAGCGGGCGCTGCGCCGAAACGCCTTCCCGGTGACGGTGTTCCTGGCCGCCGACGGGCAGATCCGGCACATCGACACCTCGGGTGCCCTGGACGACGCCAGCCTCACCACGCTCGTCCAGCAGCACCTCGACATCACGGTCGGAGCGTGATCGGAGGTGACGGGATGACTCATCGAGTGGAGACGGCCGACACCCGGCACTCCCCGGCCTGGCTGCAACCCCTGCTGGTCCGCCTGGGCACCGCCCGCACCGAGGACTTCACCCAGCTGCGCACCCCGGAGCAGGGGGCCCGGGAGAGCGCCGTACTGGTGCTGCTCGGCGAAGCCGAGACCGGCCCGGACGTGCTGGTCCTGCAACGGTCCGCGACCCTGCGTAACCACGCCGGTCAGCCGGCCTTTCCCGGCGGGGCCGCCGACCCGGAGGACGCCGACGCGGCGGCGACCGCCCTGCGGGAGGCCAACGAGGAGGTCGGGCTCGACACCAGCAGTGTGACCCTGCTGACCGAGCTGCCCCGGCTGTGGATTCCGGTCAGCGACTTCGTGGTCACCCCGGTGCTCGCCTGGTGGCACGCGCCGCACCCGGTGCACGCCCGGGAGCCGGCCGAGGTGGCCCATGTGGCGCGGCTGCCCATCGCCGAGCTGGTGGACCCGGACAATCGGATGCGGGTACGCCATTCGAGCGGCTGGATCGGCCCGGCCTTCTCGGTACGCGGAATGCTGGTCTGGGGATTCACCGCCGGGGTGCTCTCCGCTCTGCTGGACATGGGTGGGTGGAGTCGACCCTGGCCACAGGACCGGGTCGTCGAACTGCCGCCGATGGGGCAGACCCCGGCGCCGTCGGCCGGAACGGATCAGGCCGACGAGAGTGCGATGCGCTGATCAAGCGGTCACCTTCCGCTAGTGATCAGCCTTCCGCGAGCTGTCGGCCCGTACGCTTGACCCGTGTCGGCCGTGGATCTCGTCCTGCTCATGCTCATGCTCGTGTTCGCGATCAGCGGATACCGACAGGGGTTCGTCATCGGGGTGCTGTCGTTCTCCGGGTTCTTCCTGGGTGCCCTGATCGGGCTCCAGATCGGGCCGATGTTCGCCCAGCAGTTCGTCGACGGCGGCACCCGGGTTCTGGTCTCACTCGTCGCCATCTTCGGGTTGGCCGTGGTCGGTCAGGCCCTGGCCGGCTGGTTGGGGTCACACCTGCGCCGCACGATCAACAGTGATGTGGGTCGGCGGATCGACGACATCGGCGGCGCCTTCGTCTCGCTCTTCGCCGTGCTCCTGGTCGCCTGGCTGGTCGCGGTGCCGCTGGGCTCCTCCTCCCTGCCCTGGCTGGCCGCCTCGGTACGCAGCAGCGCCCTGCTCAACGTGGTCGACCGGGTGTTGCCCGACCAGGCACAGCAGTTGTCGACCGCCTTGCGCGACACGGTCGACACCAACGGGTTCCCGGACGTCTTCGACGGGCTGCGGCGTACCCAGGCCCGGCAGGTCGAGCCCCCGGACCCGGCGCTGGCCGGCTCGGAGGTGGTGGCCAGCGGCCAGCGTTCCGTGGTCAAGGTGCTGGGGTCCGCCCCCAGTTGCTCCCGCCGGATAGAGGGCTCCGGTTTCGTGTACGCCAAGGACCGGGTGATGACCAACGCGCATGTGGTGGCCGGTACCCGTTCGGTGGCGGTGGAGCTGCGGGGCGACCGGTACGAGGGGGAGGTCGTCGTCTACGACCCGAACCGGGACCTGGCCGTGCTGTACGTGCCCGGGCTGCCCGGCCCCTCCCTGCGGTTCGCCGCCGGCAACGCCTCCACCGGGGCGGACGCCATCGTGCTCGGCTTCCCGCTGGACGGCCCCTACAACGCCCAGTCGGCGCGGGTCCGGGACGTCGACCGGATCACCGGGCCGGACATCTACTCCTCCGGCAGTGTGACCCGCGAGATCTACACCATCCGGGCGCTGGTGCGCAGCGGCAACTCCGGCGGCCCCCTGGTCTCCTCGAACGGCCTGGTCCTGGGGGTGATCTTCGCTGCGGCGGCGGACGATCCGAACACCGGCTTCGCGGTGACCGCCGCCGAGGCCCGCCCGGTGGCCCTGGAAGGAGCGCAGCGCACCCGGGGGGTGAACACCGGGGAGTGCACCTGACGGTCAGGAATGTGGTGGCGAGGCTGATCGGGGCCACACCCCCAGGGCAGTGGCGGTGCCGATGATCACCGCCAAGCCGAGCAGCCATCCGGCCAGCACGTCACTGGTCCAGTGCACCCCCAGCGCGATCCGGCTGAACCCGGTGACCAGGGCGAGCAGCAGGGCAGCCAGCCAGATCGCGGCCTGCGTCAGGGGCCCGGCCCGGGTCACCGGCTGACCGGTTCGGGTCGAGGTGGGGGGTCTGGGCAGGAAGACCACCACGAGGACCCCGGCGGCGAGCATCGCGTTCAGGGCGTGCCCGGAGGGGAATGCCAGCCCGGGGGCCTCCGCCACGGGGTCCGGCAGCACCGGTCGGTCCCGGCCCACCAGCAGCTTCAGCAACGGCCCGAGCAGACCCCCGACCACCATGGTGGTGAGGACCCAGACCGCGAGGCGCCTGGCGCCCCGGCTGACCAGCCACAGCACCAGGAACAACGCCGCCGCCCGCAGGGGCCAGGGGGCGAAGAGGTCCGTGCACACCCGCATCACCCGTACCCACAGCGGGTGGACGACGGCGTACCCGTGCAGGGTCTCGGTCACGGTCACATCGAGCCGCCGCAACGGGGACCAGCCACCCAGCACCAGCCCGGCCAGCAGGGTGAAGGGCAGCAGGGGCAGCAGGGTGAGGGCGGGGACAGGGCTGCGGGGGGTGGGGGTGACCGCGGGCAGGCTGTGCTCCCGCCATGACACCCGCCGATCGCTGCCCACGGCGATGTTGTACCCCCGAGCGGGCAGGCGTACCGGGGATTCGGGCAGATTGGGTCAGCGGTGTGACTGCCGGTACCGGCGCACCATGAGTAGGGCCCCGGTGAGCAGGGCCAGGAGGATGGCCGAGCCCACCCAGAGCCGTTCCGAGCCGGTCTCGGCCTGCACCCCGGCCGCCCGGGCCCGCCAGCGGGTCTCCTGCTGCGGGCCGGTGAAGCCGAGTTGGTCGGCCTCCGGGGTGGCCGTCGGGACGAGGCCCGGCGCCGGGCCGAACCCGGTGACCCCCGGGGTCTCGTTGTCGTCCAAGGGGTTGTGTTCCACCAGGGGCACCTCCGCGGTCAGCGCCGCGATCGGGTCCACCAGGCCGTAGCCGAACCGGTCGTCGCGGCCGGTGGGGCCGATGTCCTTGGCGGTGACCAGCAGCCGGTTCACCACGTCACCGGCGGACATCTGCGGATAGCGGGCCCGCACCAGGGCGGCCGTGGCGGCGACCAGGGGTGCCGCGAAGCTGGTGCCCTGCACCCGCCAGTAGCCGCCGGGCGGGCGGGCGCCGACGAGACCACTGGCAGGGGCGGTCAGCACGGTGGCCCGGCCGGTGATCGCGCCACTCCACAGGTTGTCGCTGGACCGCTCCAGACCGGAGACCGCGATCACCCCGGGCTCGCGCGCCGGATACCACACCTTCGAGTCCGGTGAGGTGGCCAGATTCCCGGTACACGCGACCACCACGACGTCCCGGGCGAAGGCATAGTCGATCGCGGCGGCCAAGGCCGGGCTGTCTCCGCTGCCCCCCAGGGACAGGTTGATCACCTGGGCGCCGTTGTCGACCGCCCACCGCACCCCCTGGGCGACGATCAGCGCGTCGTCGTAGCGGTTCTCCTCGTCCAAGACCCGCACGGGCAGGATCCGGGCGTCCGGGGCCAGCCCCACCACACCCTGACGGTCCTCGTTGCGCCCGGCGATCAGGCCGGCAACGGTGGTGCCGTGCCCCACCGGATCCGGCTCGGCCGACCCGTCCGGCGAGACCAGGTCGATGCCGGGCAGCACCCGCCCGACCAGATCGGGATGGGAACCGTCCACCCCGGAATCGATCACGGCCACGGTCACCCCTCGGCCGGTAGAGGTCCGCCAGGCAACCTGTGCGCCGAGCCTGTCCAACTGCCACTGCTCGTCGCGGATCTGGTCGGGACGGTCGGTCACGTCGCCGGGCGCGAACGCCACCGCCGCGGCCAGGACCGGGTTGACCGGCACGGCAGCGGCCGGCACCGCCGCGACGACCACCGACACGGTGGCGGCCGTCATCGTGAGCAGTGCCCGGCTGGTCAGGCGTCGGGGCACCCTGGCACCCCTGAGCCGCACCCTGGTCACATTCTCAGCCGTTCGGTCGCAGCAGACATGACGATCGGAGATTACCGCTTCCGTCCCGCTTGCAAAGACGTTCGCGAGACTCGACGTCACTGTGGTGGCAGGTACGCCAACTGCACCAGGCGTACCCCCTCCCGTCGGGTGAACAGTCGGCCGCGTCCGGGCGGTAGCGGACCGGGTCGTACCGGGCCCACCAGGGCCCCCTCGTCCGGGCTGCCGGACATCACCAGGCCCGAGGTGGACAGTTCACGTAGCCGCTGGACGACCGGCTCGTACTGGGCCCGGCCGGCCCCGCCGCTACGGCGTACCAGCACCAGGTGCAGCCCCACGTCCCGGGCGTGCGGCAGATGCTCCTCAAGTGACCGCAGCGGGTTCGCCGGGCCGCTGGCCACCAGGTCGTAGTCGTCGACCAGCACGAACAGTTCCGGGCCGGACCACCAGGACCGCTCGCGCAACTGGGCCGCGTTGACCTCGGGGCCGGGGATGCGGCCCTGCAGGTAGCCCGCGGCAGACTCCATCAGGTCGGTGGTGTGCGCGGCCGTGGTGCCATACCCGATCAGGTGTGGTTCCTCGACCGCGCCGAGCAGGCTGCGCCGGTAGTCGACCAGGATCACCCGGGCCTGCTCCGGAGTGAACCGGGTGACGATCGTGGTGGCCAGGGCACGCAGGAAGGAGGACTTGCCGGACTCCGCGTCGCCGTAGACCACGAAGTGCGGTTCGGTGGCGAAGTCGAGTACGACCGGGCGCAGGTCCGCCTCGGCGATCCCGATCGGAATCCGCAGCCCGGTGGTGGTCTGGAGGTCCAGGTCCGGGTAGGGCAGCACCGCGGGCAGCAGCCGCACCCGGGGCGCGGTCGGCCCGGTCCAGGCTCCGCTGATCTGTTTGACCAGGGTGGCCGAATCCGCCTCGGTGGACTGGGGCAGGGCGGTGAGGAAGTGCAGACCGGCGGCGGTGATGCCCCGCCCCGGCGTCTGCTCTGGCACGTCCGCCGCGGCCCGCCGGGCGACCAGGGAGTCGGAGGGGTCACCCAGGCGCAACTCCAACCGGGAGCCGAACAGGTCCCGGATCGCGGGGCGGAAATCCAACCAACGCACCGCGGTCGCCACGACGTGCAGACCGTACGACAGACCACGGGTGGCCAGGTCGGTGATCAGGGGTTCCAGGTCGTCGTACTCGCCGCGCAGGGTCGCCCAGCCGTCGACGACCAGGAAGACCTCCCCGAAGGGATCGTCCTGCGGGGTCCCGGTGGTCAGGTGGGCGGCGCGTCGCCGCCGCCAGGCGCTGATCGACTCGATGCCGGACTCCGCGAAGGCCCGCTCCCGGTCGGCCAGCAGGGTGGCCATCTCGCCCACCGTCCGGCGTACCCCGGTCGGGTCGGCCCGGCCGACCACCCCACCGACATGCGGCAGGTCGCGTACCGCCGCCAACCCGCCGCCGCCGAAGTCCAGGCAGTAGACCTGCACCTCGGCCGGGGTGTGGGTGAGCGCCAGGGCACAGATCAGGGTACGCAGGGCGGTGGACTTGCCGCTCTGGGTGCCGCCGACCACGGCCACATGGCCGGCCGCCCCGTCCAGGGACAGCCAGAACAGGTCCCGGCGCTGCTCGTACGGCTTGTCGACCACGGCCACCGGCACCTGGAGGGCACCGTGCAACTCCGGATTGCCGAAGGTCAGGCCCCGCACGGGGTCGACCGTCAGCGGCCCGACCAGCTCGTCCAGGGTGGGGGCGCCCTCCAGCGGGGGCAGCCACACCTGGTGGGCCGGCGGCCCCTGCCCGGCCAGCCGGCCGATCAGCAGGTCGAGCAGGGTCTGCCCGGTCTCCTCCTCCGGCTCGGCGGTGATGGCCGGGGTGGGGGCCGGGGCGGCGGGGGTGAAATGGGTGGAGAAGGCGAGCAGCCGGGGCCGGTCCGGGCCGGCCGTCGAAGCCGAGACCCCCCGCCTACGCACCGGCCCGGAGACGTATGCGGCCTTGAAGCGCAGCAGCGGCTCGGTGCCGAACCGCAGGTACCCGTGCCCGGGGGAGCGGGGCAGTTCGTGGGCGTCCGGCACCCCCAGCACGGTGCGCGACTCCAGCGAGGAGAAGGTACGCAGACCGATCCGGTACGACAGGTGGGTGTCCAGCCCGCGCAGTCGCCCCTCCTCCAGGCGCTGGCTGGCCAGCAGCAGGTGCACCCCCAGGGACCGCCCCAACCGGCCGATCTGGACGAAGAGGTCGATGAAGTCGGGCTTGGCGGAGAGCAGTTCGGAGAACTCGTCACAGATCAACAGCAGGGAGGGCAGGGGGGCCAGCGGACTGCCGGCCGCCCGGGCCCGCTCGTAGTCGCGCAGGCTGGCGAAGTTGCCGGCCCGGCGCAGCAACTCCTGTCGGCGGACCAGTTCCCCGTTGATCGCGTCGACCATGCGGTCGACCAGCGGCAGGGCGTCCGCCAGGTTGGTGATCACCGCTGCGGTGTGCGGCAGCCGGTCGAAGGAGGCGAAGGTGGCCCCGCCCTTGAAGTCCACGAGTACGAAGTTGAGCTGCTCGGAGGAGTGGGTGGCGGCCAGCCCGAGCACCAGGGTACGCAGCAGTTCGGACTTGCCGGAGCCGGTGGCGCCGATGAGCAGCCCGTGCGGGCCCATGCCGTCCTGCGCCGACTCCTTCAGGTCCAGCTCGATCGCGCCGCCGTCGACCCCGACCCCGATCGGCACCCGCAGCCGCCCGCGTGCCGACCGGGAAGCCCAGCCCTGCTCGGCGGTGAAGCCGGTCGGGTCACCCAGGCCCAGCAGCTCCGGCAGGCCCGGTTCGACACCGGGGGCCGCCTCCGTACCGCCGGTGGCGGTGGCCAGCCGCAGCGGTGCCAGCCGACGGGCCACCGCCTCGGCCTCGGCGACGCTCAGGGCGTCCGGGGTGCCGACCTCGGCGGCCTGGTCGATCGAGTGGGAGTGCAGCCGCCCTTCGTGCAGCTCCAGCAGGAGGGTGAACCGATCGAGCAGTCGAGGTGGTGGGGTGTCCAGATCGATCAGGGTGACCCCGTCGATGCCGCCGTCGCCGGCCAGTTCGGTGGCCCCGGTCAGGTCTCCGCCGTCCAGCACGACCACCAGGTGGGGCCCGTCCGTGGTGGGCCCGGCCGGACTGAACCGGGGGCGGTTGACCAGCACCTCGTCGAGCAGCCGCTCCAACTCCACGGCCGAGCTGGTGACCAGGCGTACCGGGCCCAGGGCGTCGCTGCGGGTCGGGTGCCGGGCGTGCGGCAGCCACTTGGTCCACTCCCAGTGGCTGCGGCGCTCCGGCCCGGCGCAGACGGCGATGAGCAGCTCGTCCGGGGCGTGGAACACCGCCAGTTGGGTGAGCATCGCCCGGACCAGGGCCTGGGCGGACGGCGAACCGGTGGGGGTGGACGGCAGGCCCCGGACGAACACCCGGGCGAAACTGCGCAGGGACAGCGCCACCGGCAGGTCCGGCACCACGGAGTACGCGTCGAGGAACCGGCGCAGCGCGCCGGCGGTCATCGGCTCCAGCTCCTCCAACGGGCGGGTCACCGGCGGGACCAGGGGGGTGGCCAGGGTCTGCGGCCCGACCGCGACCCGCACCACGGCGAAGTCCGCGTCGGTGGGCCGGCGCTCCCACACCCGATGGCTGTCCACGGTCGACCAGAGCAGGGCCGGGTCCGGGTGCCGGTAACAGAGCCCGGCCCGCTGACTCGTCGCGGCCTGCCGCACCTGTCGCCGCAGGGTGGCCAGGTGTCGCAGGTACTCCCGCCGGGCCGCCATCATCTCGGACTTCCTGGGGCTACCCGAGGCGCTGCCCCAGGAGGTGACCAGCATGGCCAGGGAGGAGAGCCCGAACATGGCCCCCACCACGTACGAGTAGGCCCCGCCGCCCCGGCCGAACATCATCGCCATGGCCACCGTGCCGCCCAGCATCGGCAGCACCATCAGCATCTGGTGCCACCGCCCACCGGTGACCGCAGGGATCTCCGGTGGCGCCTCGACCGGCAGCTCACCCACCGGGATCTGCGGTGCCGGACGCCGGGGTGGCCGCCGGATGACGACAGTGGACACTCGACCTCCTGACCGCGCTCGGTAACCCGAAGCTGGCTCATCGTAGGTAAAGTCCTCCCGATCGCGCAGCCGTCACCCCGCTGAAAATGGAGGTCGGTCGATGACAGTCGGGCTGACCCGGATCACCGTCAGCACCGCACAGCGCCGGGTCGACGTGGCCCTGCCGGAACACGTCCCCCTGGCCGACCTGCTGCCGGAGGTGCTGCGACACGCCGGGGACGGGCTGGCCGACGACGGGGAACGCCACGGCGGATGGCTGCTGCGGCGGGCCGACGGCAGCGCGCTGACCGCCGGGCAGGCCCTGCTGGCCCAGGGCGTCCGCGACGGTGAGCTGCTGCACCTGGTGCCGGCCAGCACCCAGTGGCCGGAACTGGAGTACGACGACGTCGTGGAAGCGATCGCCGAGGGTGCCCGCCGTCGCGGTGGCGCCTGGTCGCCCGAGGCCACCCGGGCCGCCGCCCTGGGCGGGGCGGCTGTCCCGCTAGCCGTCGGGCTGCTCGCCCTCCTGGCCGGCGGCCCACGACAGCCGGCCGGTTGGCTGGCGGCGACCCTGCTGGCGACCCTGCTGCTGTTGGCGGGCACGGTGCTGTCCCGGGCTCAGGGAGACGGCCCCGCCGGGGCCACCCTGGGTGGGTACGCCCTGCCCTTCGCGGCGGCGGCCGGTGCCCTGGCCGTCGGCTCGGGCGACCCGGTCGGCCCGTTTCGCCCGCTGCCCTGGATCGGTGCCCCGGAACTGCTGGCCGCCTCGGTGACCCTGCTGTTGGCCTCGGTGCTGGGGCTGGTCGGGGTGGCCACCCGGTTACGGATCTTCGTGGCCGGGGTGGTGCTCGGTGCGGTCGGGACACCGGTCGCCCTGGCTGGCCTGTGGCTGACCCCGGCCGGAGCCGCGGCCGTGCTGCTCTGCGTGCTGGCCTTCGGGATCGGGGCCATCCCGCTGCTGGCCATCCGGCTGGGCAAGGTTCCGTTGCCGCCGATCACCCTGCCCACCGGCGCCCCGAACGACCCGGACCGGGTCCGGGACCTGCCCGACCGCAGCCGGGTGTACGCGGCGGTGGCGCGCACCGAGGAGATGCTCACCGGTCTGCTGATCGGGCACGCTCTGCTGGCGGCGACCGCCGCGCTGGTGCTCAGCGGTTCCGGCACGGCCGGTCGGCTGCTCGTCGCGGTGAGCGCGGCCGTGCTGCTGCTGCGGGCCCGACTGTTCGTGGCGGTACGCCACCGAGTGCCGCCCGTGCTCGCCGGGCTGGCCGGGTACCTGCTGCTCGGCCTGGATCTGGCCGGCACGGCGGGGCGGAACGGTCAACTGGTCCTGGCCGCCGCCGGGCTGCTGATCGCCCTGCTGGTCGTGGCCGGTGGCACCACGTACGCCCGCCGCCCGGTCTCCCCGTACCTGGGTCGGCTGGCCGACCTCAGCGACACCCTGCTGGTGGTCTCCGTGGTGCCGATCACCTGCGCCGTGCTCGGCCTCTACGAACAAGCCCGGGGACTGCTCGGCTAGAGCGGTCCCCGGGCTGTGCGAAAGCCGTGGGTCAGTGCGCGGACTCGCCGCTCTCGGCGGCCTTCTGGGCCCGCCGGTACGAGGCCCGGATCTCGGCCTCGGCCTCGGTACGCCCCACCCAGGTCGCACCCTCGACCGACTTGCCCGGCTCCAGGTCCTTGTACACCTCGAAGAAGTGCTGGATCTCCAGGCGGTCGAACTCGCCGAGGTGGTGGATGTCGCGCAGGTGCTCCTGCCGCGGGTCCTCGTAGGGCACGCAGAGGACCTTGTCGTCGCCGCCCTTTTCGTCCGTCATCCGGAACATGCCGATGGTGCGGCAGCGGATGAGGCAGCCCGGGAAGGTGGGCTCGGGCACCAGCACCAGGGCGTCCAGCGGGTCGCCGTCCTCGCCCAGGGTGCCCTCGATGAAGCCGTAGTCGGCCGGGTACTGGGTGGAGGTGAAGAGGGTGCGGTCCAGCCTGATCCGGCCGGTCACGTGGTCCACCTCGTACTTGTTGCGGTGACCTTTCGGGATCTCAACCGTGACGTCGAAATCCATCTGCACGCTCCTCGTTCGCCCACGCTGGCTTGACGGAACCGGCGGCAGCACCCCCGGACAGGCGAATACCTGCCCATCGACTCCGACCGCCGCATAGTCTTCGGACCGAAGTAGTGTCACCCAGGCCGGGTTACGGGTGTGGAGGAGGGGGTCGTGGGGAGGGAAGATTCACACTATCGACCCGAGGGCGCGGGTGAGGGTGATTCCGCCCCGCCGACTCCGAAACCAGCTACCGGCCGGGTGCCGGTGCCCGAGGCGCAGATTCTCCGACCCCAGGCGGCCCCTGACGCCCCGGCTGAGCGGGAGCGGGCGGAACAGACCCAGCCCCTGACGGTCGGCGCGGGCACTTCTACGCCGGCCGGTCCACCCCCGTCGAATCCCACCGGCGGCGGTGGGTCGCCCGATCCCGTCGGCGTACCCCCCGAGCAGCCCCGACCGGCGCGGCGCCGGCTGCCCATCCTGCTGGCCGCCGTGCTGGTCCTGGTGCTGGCCCTGGTGGGGCTGGTCGTGGTGCGTCCCGGTCCGATCGAGGGGTGGTTGGCCGACGAGCCGACCGCCGCCGAGACCCTGCCGGTGGAGCCGTCGCCGAACGCCGTGCTGGCGGCCACTGACATCGGCGCGCCGCTGCCGGACGCCGGCCGGCTGCGGACCGTGCTGGCCCCGCTGATCGCCGACCCCGCCCTGGGCGGCCGGGTCCACGTGTCGGTGACGGACGCCCTGACCGGGCAGCAGTTGTTCGAGCGCGGTGGCGGTACGGGGACCGTGCCGGCCTCGGTGACGAAGCTGCTGACCGCGGTGACCGTACTCACCGCCCGCGGCCCCGGGTACCGGATCCCGACGAAGGTCGTCGCGGGCGCCGAACCGGGAGAGGTGGTGCTCGTCGGCGGCGGCGACCCCACCCTGGCGGCCGGTGCCAAGGGCTTCTATCCCGGCGCGGCCAGCCTGAAGGACCTGGCCGAGCAGGTGCGGACCGCGCTGGGCGGCACCGCGCCGACCCGGGTGCTGGTCGACTCCTCGCTCTATTCCGGTCCACGGCTGGAGCCGGGTTGGGACGAGGACATCCCGACCGGCGGATACGGCGCCCAGATGACGGCGTTGATGCTCGACGGGGCGCGTAAGGATCCGAAGGCCGGCGAGGGCTGGGCCGAGCGGGTAACCCAGCCGGAACTCGTCGCCGGGCGGACCTTCGCCCGGCTGCTGGGGGTGCCGGAGAGCGCGGTGCGCAGCGGCACCGCCCCGGCCGCGCCGCCGGAGACGACCGGGGCCACCGAGGCGACCGGGGCCACCGGCCCGGGTGCCGAGCTGGGGGTGGTGCACTCCCCGCCCCTGATCCGGCTGGTCGACATCATGATCAGCGACAGTGACAACATCCTCGGCGAGGCGCTGGCCCGCCAGGTGGCCCTGGCCCGAGGGCTTCCGGCGTCCTTCGCCGGAGCCGCCTCGGCGATGACCGAGGTGCTCGCCGACCTGGGCCTGCCGACCGAGGGGCTGGCCCTGGCCGACGGCAGCGGCCTGTCCCGGCGGAACCTGATCAGCCCCACCCTGCTGACCGAGCTGTTGGCGCTGGCGGCCAGCCCGGACCGCCCCGAGCTGGGCGGCATCTTCGGTGGACTCCCGGTCGGCGGCTGGTCCGGCACCCTGCGCGACCGGTACGGCTCGGTGCCCGGTACGGCCGCCGGGGCCGGGACGGTCCGGGCCAAGACCGGCACCCTGACCGGGGTGCACGCCATCGCCGGGGTGGTGACCACGGCCGAGGGCAGGCCGCTCACCTTCGCCGTACTCACCGATCGGGTTCCGGCCGACGGGATGGAACCGGCCCGGGGGGCCCTGGACCGGATCGCGGCCGCCCTGGCCACCTGCGGCTGCCGCTGACCGCCGTCGAGGGCGTGGACTGCTGTCCCGGCGCGGGTACGGTGGGTGGCATGGCGCAGTTCGTGGACTGGGATCTGGCCGTCGCGACCGCGGGGGCCCTGGGCAAGACCGGCCCCCGGGTGTCGTACGACGAGGCCACCGAGGTGGTCGCCGACCTGCGCCGGTTGACCGACGAAGCGGCCGGGCACGTGGCCGACTACACCGGGCTCACCTCGCAGGTGGCCCACCCGCCGGTGCGGGTGGTCGACCGGCGGGACTGGGCCGCCACCAACATCGCCGGCCTGCGTGAGGTGATCACCCCGCTGGTCGGTCGGCTGGCCCCGGAGAAGCAGCCCGGCGCGCTGACCGAGGCGGTCGGCTCCCGGGTCACCGGGGTGCAGGCGGGCACCGTGCTGGCGTACCTGTCCGGCCGGGTGCTCGGCCAGTACGAGGTCTTCTCGGCCGACCCGGGCCAGTTGCTGCTGGTCGCGCCGAACATCGTCGAGGTGGAGCGCAAGCTTCAGGCCGACCCCCGAGACTTCCGGCTCTGGGTCTGCCTGCACGAGGTGACCCACCGGACGCAGTTCACCGCGGTGCCGTGGATGCGGGGCTACTTCCTCGGCGAGGTGCAGGCCTTCGTGGACGCCTCGCAGGGCGGTGAGCACCTGCTCGACCGGCTGCGCCGGGGGGTGGGCACCCTGGCCGATGTGGTGCGCAACCCGCAGAGCCGCTCCAGTGTGCTGGACATCGTGCAGACCCCCGGGCAGCGGGCGGTGCTGGACCGGTTGACGGCGCTGATGACCCTGTTGGAGGGGCACGCCGAGTTCGTGATGGACGGGGTCGGCCCGCAGGTCATCCCGAGTGTCGAGCGGATCCGAGCCGGGTTCAACCGGCGCCGGGAGGCCGGCAACCCGGTGGAGAAGGCCGTCCGCCGGTTGATCGGCCTGGACGTCAAGATGCGGCAGTACGCCGAGGGCCGCACCTTCGTGCACGCGGTGGTCGAGCGGGTCGGCATGGCCGGCTTCAACCGGATCTTCGAGTCCCCGCTGACCCTGCCCCGGCTGACCGAACTGAGCGACCCGGCGGCCTGGGTGGCGCGGGTACACGGCCCGGTCGGGCCGGTGCCGCCGGCAGTCTGAGCGATGCCGATGGCCGCGATCTTTCCGCCGGTCGCCGCGATCCGGGTCGCGGTACGTCGCGCGTTGGCCGACCTGCCGGCGGAGGGACCGGTGCTGGTCGCCTGTTCCGGGGGCGCCGACTCGCTGGCCCTGGCCGCCGCCGCCGCGTTCGTGGCACCCCGGGTGGGGCATGTCGCCGGGCTGGTGACGGTGGACCACGGTCTGCAGACCGGGTCGGCCGAGCGGGCCCAGACGGTGGCCCGCTGGGCCGAACAGGCCGGTCTGTCGCCGGTGGAGGTGATCCGGGTGGAGGTCGCCGGCCGGGGCGGAGGGCCCGAGGCGGCCGCCCGTGAGGCCCGCTACCAGGCCCTCGTCGAGGTGGCCCGGCGTCATCGGGCCGCCGCCCTGCTCACCGGGCACACCCGTGACGACCAGGCCGAGACGGTGCTGCTGGCGCTGGCCAGGGGGGCGGGTCCCCGCGGGTTGGCGGGCATGCCGCCGCGCCGGGAGTTGGCCGGGGTGCCCCTGGTCCGGCCCCTGCTGGAGATCAGCCGTGGGCAGACCCGGTCGGCCTGCACGGCACTGCGCCTGACCCCGTGGGAGGACCCGCACAACGTCGACCCCGCGTACGCCCGATCCCGGGTGCGGGCCGAACTGGTGCCGGCGCTGGTCCAGGCACTGGGTCCCGGTGTGATCGACAACCTGGCCCGCACCGCGCGGCTGGTGGCGGCGGACAACGCCGTACTGGACGAGTTGGCCGGTGCGGCGCTGCTCTCCGCCCGGCATCCCGACGGCGGGCTGGCCGTCAAGACCCTGGTCGACCTGGCCGGGGCGGTACGCGGCCGGGTGCTGCGTACCTGGGCCCACGAGTTGGGGGCCTCGCCGGCCGCGCTGTCGCACCGGCACATCGCCGCCCTGGACGCCCTGGTCACCGGCTGGCGGGGCCAGGGGGCGGCCTACCTGCCCGGAGGACTGCGGGTGGTCCGCCGGGCCGACCGGCTGTTGCCGGTGCTCGGCTGAGCTCAACCGGCGGGGACCCGGTCGCGGAAGGTGACCCGGTAGGCGTTCGGGGTGGCACCCACCCGACGGGTGAAGTGGTGGCGCAGGGCGGCGGCGTTACCGAAGCCGGCCCGGTCGGCCACCTCGTCCACGGTCAGCCCGGTCTCCTCCAACAGTCGACGGGCCAGCAGGACCCGCTGGTTGGTCAGCCAGTCGTGTGGGGTGGTGCCGGTCTCGGCCCGGAACCGGCGGGCGAAGGTACGCGGCGCCATGCCGGCCCGGTCGGCCAGCTCGTCGACGGTCACCTGCCGGTCCAGCCGCCCGATCAGCCACTGCAACACCGGCTCCAGGGTGGAGGCCTGCGGCACCTTGGCGATCGGGGTCTCGACGTACTGGGACTGCCCGCCGTCGCGGTGCGGGGGTACGACCATCCGCCGGGCCAGCCGGGTGGCGGCGGCCGAGCCGTGCTCCTGGCGTACCAGATGCAGGCTGGCGTCGATGCCGGCGGCGGTGCCCGCGCTGGTGAGCAGCCGACCGTCCTGGACGTAGAGGGAGTTGCAGCGGACCCGGGCCTGCGGGTGTCGGCGTTGCAGCTCCTCGACGTGCCGCCAGTGGGTCGTGCACTCCCGGCCGTCCAGCAGACCCGCCTCACCCAGCAGGTACGCCCCCGTGCAGACGCTGAACAGGTACGCCCCTCGATCGGCGGCCCGGCGTAGCGCCTCGTGCACCTGCCGGGGCGCGGCGGTGTCGCAGTGGTGGGCGGGGACCGCCACCAGGTCCGCCCGCTCGATCGGGCCCAGGTCGGCGTTGGGCATCAGGTGGAAGCCGGCGGAGGTGCGCACGGTGGCGGCCTGCGGGCTGCACACCTCGAAGCGGTAGCCGGGCAGGCCGTCCGCGGTGCGGTCGGTGCCGAACACCTCCGCGAGTACCCCCAGCTCGAACGGGGCCACCCCATCCAGCACGAGTACGGCCACCGAACGCAGCATGTGACGAGGGTAACCGCGCTACTGGCGGAAAATCGAGGGGGAGTGGCATTCCTGCCACTGTCGGGCCGGTGAGCGGACGCGCAGACTCAGAGGTGCCCGGTGCGCACCCGGCGGCGAAAACACCACCAACCGCAGGAAAGTGAGCGCCGCCATGGAGTTCCTCTTCGTCCTGTTCCTCCTGTTCGTTCTCGCCGTGGCCTCGGCCGCCGGCCTGACCGCCGACAGCCGCGACTGCGCCGACTGGAAGCCCACCGATGGTGGTCGTCGATGGAGATCACGCACCAGCTGAGGCGATTGGCAGCTTCTGCCGGAAATCTGAGCGCGGGCCGTTCCACAAAGGGGCGGCCCCGCCGACGATCCACCCACGGCGTACGGCAGGCTAGGGTCATGGCTGACGGCTCCTGGTACGACGCCGACATCGACCACGTGATCATTTCCGAGGCGCAGATCCGCGAGAAGACCGCGGAACTGGCCAAGCAGGTCTCCGCGGACTACGCCCACGTCACCGACGGGCTGCTGCTCGTCTGCGTGCTCAAGGGTGCGGTCATGTTCATGGCCGACTTCGCCCGGGCGCTGGGCCGGGAGGGCCCGCCCGCGGAGTTGGACTTCATGGCCATCTCCTCGTACGGGCAGGGCACCACCTCCTCCGGGGTGGTGCGCATCCTCAAGGACCTGGACCGGGACATCGCCGGGCGGCACGTCGTCGTGGTCGAGGACATCGTCGACTCCGGGCTGACCCTCTCCTGGCTGCTGCGCTACCTGGAGTCCCGGTCGGCGGCCAGTGTCGAGGTGGTGGCGCTGTTCCGTAAGCCGGAGGCGGTCAAGGTGACCGTGCCGGTCAAGTACGTGGGCTTCGACATCCCGACCGCCTTCGTCGTCGGATACGGTCTCGACTTCGGGGAGCGCTACCGCGAGCTGCCCTACGTCGGTGTCCTCAAGCCGGAGGTGTACGCCCGCAGCTGACCGGCTGGCGGGCGATTCCGCCCGCCCTTCTCGGGTGACGTACAGCCGCCTTTCAGGTGCTCGGGCTACCGTTGAGCACGGTGGTGGGGAGCCCCGCTCCCGACCACGCCGGTCGACTCCCGGGTTCGCCGTGCGCGTAAGTGCTGGGCTCGCCAGCTCACATCCGTCTCGCACGGTGTACCGTCGAATGACCGTGGCGCGGCAATTCGCGCCTCGGGGTCGAGGCCGGCCCGCACGGCGGCTACGGCAGCCGCCCCGGCGGCGACACCCAACAGTCGGTCAGGACGTCGATCAGGAGGATGCGGGCGTCTCGGCGCTCGACAAAAGCATGGAACGTACGCGTTTCTTCCGCCGACCGGTGTTCTGGGTCATCCTGGTCATCCTCGGCGCCGTCGTGCTCAGTCAGTTGTTCACCTCTGGTCCCAGCTACCACCGGGTGGACACGTCAGTCGCGCTCGACCAGCTCAACAAGGGCGGCATCGAGAAGGTCGTGTTCCAGGACAAGGAACAGACGATCCAGCTCGAGCTGGCCGAGGAGGCCGAGTTCGGCAAGACCACCACCAAGCTGATCGAGGCCCAGTTCCCGTACGAGGTCGGCAACGAGGTCTGGAACCAGGTCCTCGACGCCAAGGCGAACAATCGGGTCACCGGGCCGGCCGACACCGAGGTGTCGTCCGACAGCATCTGGGTCAGCCTGCTGGTAAACCTGCTGCCCATCGTGCTGCTCGTGCTGCTGCTGCTGTTCTTCATGTCGCAGATGCAGGGCGGCGGCTCCCGAGTGCTCAACTTCGGCAAGTCCAAGGCGAAGATGATCACCAAGGACACGCCGAAGACCACCTTCGCCGACGTGGCCGGTGCCGAGGAAGCCGTCGAGGAACTGCACGAGATCAAGGACTTCCTGCAGAACCCGGGCAAGTACCAGGCCCTCGGCGCCAAGATCCCGAAGGGCGTACTGCTGTTCGGCCCGCCCGGTACCGGTAAGACCCTGCTCGCCCGAGCGGTCGCCGGCGAGGCCGGGGTGCCCTTCTACTCGATCTCCGGCTCCGACTTCGTCGAGATGTTCGTCGGTGTCGGCGCCAGCCGGGTCCGTGACCTCTTCGAGCAGGCCAAGGCGAACGCCCCGGCGATCGTCTTCGTCGACGAGATCGACGCCGTCGGTCGGCACCGTGGTGCCGGCATGGGCGGTGGCCACGACGAACGTGAGCAGACCCTCAACCAGCTGCTCGTGGAGATGGACGGCTTCGACGTCAAGGGCGGGGTCATCCTGATCGCCGCGACCAACCGGCCGGACATCCTAGACCCGGCGCTGCTGCGTCCGGGACGGTTCGACCGGCAGATCCCGGTGGACGCCCCCGACATGGAGGGCCGCAAGGCCATCCTGCGGGTGCACGCCAAGGGCAAGCCCTTCACCCCGGATGTCGACCTCGACTCGGTGGCGAAGCGGACCCCGGGCTTCAGCGGTGCCGATCTGGCCAACGTGATCAACGAAGCCGCCCTGCTGACCGCCCGGAAGGACCAGCGGGCGATCAGCAACGAGTCGCTGGAGGAGTCCATCGACCGGGTCATCGCCGGCCCGCAGCGGCGTACCCGGGTGATGAGCGACCAGGAAAAGAAGATCACCGCGTACCACGAGGGTGGGCACGCCCTGGTCGCCTGGGCCCTGCCGCACGCCGCGCCGGTGCACAAGGTGACGATCCTGTCGCGTGGTCGCTCCCTGGGCCACACCCTGGTGCTGCCCACGGAGGACAAGTACACCCAGACCCGGGCCGAGATGATCGACACCCTGGCGTACGCCCTGGGTGGCCGGGCCGCCGAGGAACTCGTCTTCCACGAGCCCACCACCGGGGCCGGCAACGACATCGAGAAGGCCACCGCACTGGCCCGGGCGATGATCACCCAGTACGGCATGAGCTCCAAGCTCGGTGCGATCAAGTACGGCACCAGCGGTGACGAGCCGTTCCTGGGCCGCAACATGGGCCACGAGCGGGACTACTCCGACGCCGTCGCCGCCGAGATCGACGGCGAGATGCGGGCCCTGATCGAACTGGCCCACGACGAGGCCTGGGAGATCCTGGTCGAGTACCGGGACGTCCTGGACAACATCGTGCTCGAGCTGATGGAGAAGGAGACCCTCTCCACGGCCGACATGGCCCGGATCTGCGCCCGGGTGGTCAAGCGGCCCCCGATGGCCCCCTACAACGGCTTCGGCAAGCGTCAGCCCTCCACCGAACCGCCGGTACTCACCCCGGCGGAGAAGGAGGCGCTCAAGATCCAGGCCGAGGCGGACGGGGCGCAGGCCACCGTCGGCAGCCCGAACTCGAACAACTCGGACGGCCCACACTGAGCACCAACGACCCGGCGGCCAGTCCCTCGCAGCGAGGGCTGGCCGCCTCCTCTACCGAACCCGACGACCTCGACTACATCGCCGCTCGGCTGATCAACGGTCGGCTGACCGGACGCCCGGTCGAGGAGATCGTCGACCTGGCCCGCATCGAGAAGGCGGTCCGCGAGATCCTGATCGCGGTCGGCGAGAATCCCGACCGGGACGGCCTCCAGCAGACCCCGGCCCGGGTGGCCCGCGCGTACGCCGAGCTTTTCGCCGGTCTGCGGGTGGACCCGGCCACGGTGCTCACCACCACCTTCGAGGCCAACCACGAGGAACTCGTGCTGGTCCGGGACATCGACGTGATGAGCCTCTGCGAGCACCACCTGCTGCCCTTCCGGGGCAGCGCGCACATCGGCTACATCCCCGGCCCGGACGGGCGGATCACCGGCCTGTCCAAGCTGGCCCGCCTGGTCGAGGTGTACGCCCGTCGCCCGCAGGTGCAGGAACGGCTCACCTCGCAGATCGCCGACCTGCTGATGGATCGGCTCGCCCCGCGAGGGGTGGTGGTCGTGCTGGAATGCGAACACATGTGCATGGCCATGCGCGGCATCCAGAAGTCCGGCGCCATGACCATCACCTCGGCGGTACGTGGCACCCTCCAGCGGGACGCCAAGTCCCGCGCCGAGGCGATGGCACTGATCCACCCCCGCTGACTCCCCTGGACGGCTGCCCGCCCGCCGGTCAGCCGCCCAGGCGGAACCGGGTTTGGCAAGTGGCGTCGGTCAGGTGGCCAGCATGGCCAGGAGGATTCCGGCGGTGGCCACCACCGCCGGAATCAGGCAGGTCAGCGCGCCGAAGCGCGCAGTCCGCTCCACCCGCTGCCCGGGATGGGACGGAAAGAGCCGCCCCACCGCCAGCCAACCCGCGCCGAAGGCGACAGCCGGGCCCGGCAGCCCCACAACCAGGGCCAGGATGGTCACCGGGCCGGTGCCGGCAGCCAGATAGATCGCGATCAGCAACAGCGGAACCAGCAGCCCCAGGGGCCCGTACACCAGCAGGTTGCGCGGGCGGGGCGGCCAGTGCGCCACCCGCGACAGCCCCCGTGCGGCGAGGATGTCATCGACCCCGTACGCCCGCCGCCGGGCCTCCCGCAACGCGGCCAGCACCGCCCCCGGCCCGCCCGACATCGACCGGGTGGCCTCGGACAGTTCCGGTGGGGTCGGTTTCAGCGAGATCGGCGGTACGCCCTGCTCACAGAGTTGGGCCTCCTGCGCGGCCAGGTGGGTACGCACCGCGACCAACTCGTCCCGCGCCGCCTGGACGGTACGCGCCTGCTCACTAGCGGCGATCGCCGCGTCGCGGCGTAGCCCGTCCAGTTGACGGGCGGCGGTCAGGTAGTCCGACCACGCGGCCGACAGGGCGTCCCCCGGCTCGGGCGGGGTCCGCTGCCGACCGGGGCGTACGGCGGTGGTCCCCGCCTCGCTGATCGTCATGGTTGTTCACCGTCCTCCGGCAGGTCGTACGGCACCAGCACGACTCCCCGCTCATCGGGGCCGTCCCAGAGCACCACCCGATCCCGGCGGGGCCGCCACTCCACCGGCCGGCCGAAGACCGGCGTGAGCTGGGCGCCCGGTACCCCCGCCACCGCCACCGCGGTCAACTTGTCGACCGTCTCCTCGGCCTCGATGAGGGCCGCGAACGAGGGCACCGTACGCCACCAGCCCAGCAGGTGCTGCCCGGTCGGTGGGCCCTCCCGCAGCAACATCCGTAGCCGGGCCGGCGGCAACTGCTCGGCAGGTGCCACATCCAGCCCGAACACCACCAGATAGGCCGCCGCCCCGGCATCCAGCACGGTCACCAACCCGGCCAGGTCGACCCTCTCGACCGGATGTCTGGCGGCCAACTCGGCGGCCAGGGCGTCCGCCGTCGGCTGAGCCTCGGGGTCCGGTACGGCGATCACGAACCGGGCCGTCCCGGGCTGATGGTGGGCTGCGGTACTCCGGGCCGCCATGGCCAGCAGGCGACTGCCCTCGGGCCGGGGACCCAGCACCGCCAGGTTGCGTCCGGCAGCCGGGCCCAGCGGCACCGCTGCGGTGGTACGCGCGACATCCACCGCCCGACCCAACAGCGCCGCCGGTGCCAACGCCCGACCGGCCAGGGCGGACCGGTAACGGGGATCATTGCCCAGCAGCGGACGGGCGTACCCGGCGAAGACCACCGGGGCGGCGGCACCCTCCGGACGGGCCGCCCAGAGCCGGTGCCGTAGCCCCGCCACGACCTCCGGCTCATCCTGCGGATCAGGGAACCGGACCATCCGCTCATGCCCCCGGATCGCCCCCCGAGGCCCACCCAGGCCACCGGCGGTGTTGACCACCGCGCTGCCGGCCGGCAACCCGGCCGCCGAATCATTCGTCGGCTCCAACACCGCCCCGCCGCCAGGCAGGGCCACCCGGACCGGGAACTGACCGAGCAGGGAATCCCGCTGCCCGGGCTCATTGCGTACCCCCAGGCCCAGATCAGCCTCACCGGCGAGAACCAGGTGTACGCCGTGCAGCCGGCCGGTCCTGGCCAACACGTCCAGCCGGGCCAGGGTGTCGGCGGTCAGTCGATCCCGCTCGGTGAGGAGCAGCGGCAGATTGTCCACCACGCACACGATCCGGGGCAGCCGATGATGCTGCCGCAACTCGGCGAAGCGTTGCCCGCCCGCCCGGGCCGAGGCCCCGGCGCGTCGCTGCACCTCGGCGATGAGCTGCTCGAACAGGTCGAGCAGGTACTCCCGGTCGGCGGCCATCGCCGCCGCCCGCACCTGCGGGATCCAGGACCGGTCGCGCTCAGTCTGTAGGAACTCCGCGAAGGACTCACCCTCGCCGAGGTCGACCAGGTACAACGACAACTCGTCCGGGCCGTACCGAGCGGCCAGGCCGAGCAGCGCGGTGGTCAGGAAGGTCGACCGACAGGCCCGCGACCGACCACTGACCAGCCAGTGTGGCGTCAGCTCGGTAAAACCCAGCGGCACGGCTCGGCCGCCGGCATCCCCGACGCTGGTGCTCAAGCCTTCGGTCGAGTCCGCCTGCCACAGTTCCTCCTCCGCCGAGGGCAACAGGCTGGCCAGGGACAGTCGGGTGCCGGCCTCGATCTGCGCGGCGAGTCGCCGACACACCGCCTCCACCAGTTCGGTCGGTGGGTCCGCCTCGACGAACACCGGGGAGTTCAACCCGCCCTCGGAGCCCGCCGCCGCGAAGGTGGCCCCAGGCACATCGCCCAGCAGCGCATAAGCGGTCCGCATCGCCAGGGGAGTCGCCCCCGGCAGCGGAGCACGGTCCTCAGTCGGCCAGCCCGCCACCACCAGGTGCAACCCTGCGGTCGGCCCCTGCTCGGCCAGGAACTCGATCCGGGAAAGATCCTCGCCGTGGATCCCCTCGGGCAGCCCGGCGAGCACCACCAGCAGCAGTCGCTCATGCCGGCGCGGCCCGGCCGAGCCGGGCGTCACCCACCGCTCCGCCTCGTCGAGCAGGGTACGTAGCCCGGCCAGGTCCGTGGCAGGCGGCGACAGCAACCCGGCATCGCCCAGGGCCCGGAAGGCGGCCAACACCTCGCCGGTCGCATCCATCGCCCGCACCAGCAGGGTCCCCGCCGGGGTAGCCGCCACCAACCGCAGCACCAACGCCCGCAGCAGCCCGGCCACCCGAGGATCCTGCGCGTCGGCGTCCACAGTCAGGTGACCGGCACCCAGCAGCGGAACCAGAGCGGGGAAGCGTGCATCGTCCAGCGGCGCGGCCGTGCCCACCCGGACGAAGGGCGGCGGAGCATCCCCGGCGCGGGTCGTCGGCTCGATGCTGTCCAGCGCCTCGCCGGCCCACCCCGGCGCCAGTACGGTCGCAGCGGTACGCAACCGTTCGGCCAGCGCGTACTGACGACGTTGGTCGGCTGGGGCCGGACGGGTGTCGTCGAGACTGGCAGCGGCAGCCGCCACCGTCGCGGCGGCCCGGCGGTGCAACGCGGCGGCGCGGAGCGCCCGTGACTTCGGTCCGCCCACCGGCTCCACCTCCTCCGCCCGAGGTCGGCACCCCCTCGTCGAGCAGTGAAGACGGTATCCCAGCGGCAGCCGGACCTCGGGGACGCGTGGCGATGCTGCGCCGGTGTTGTCGTGAATCTCACCGGTCGGCAGTGATCCGTCACGATCTGCTGAATCTGGGGCATTGGGTCCGCAGCCTCCAGCCGATAGCCTCAGGGGGTGGAATCAGTGCCGCCCCCCGCCGGTTCCCAGGTCTCCCGCGTACCGGCGCAACGGACCCCGCCAGAGGAGCTGGCGCCGCCCTCCGTCGCGCCAGCGCCACAGCAGCCACGCCGACGGGTCCGGACGGTGCTGACGGTGGTCGCCGGGGTGCTCGCGGCGCTGTGTCTGGGCGGCGGCGTAGTCGGCTACCTCGTCTACGACCGAGCCACCACCCCCGACCGCAGCGCACCCGACGTGGTGGTGGACAACTACCTGCGCGCGTTCCTGGTCGACCGAAACGACGTGCGCGCCAACCTCTTCGTCTGCGAGGGCACCCCCGACCTTTCGGCAGTGCGGAATCTTCGAGACGAAATCCTGCAACGGGAGGCGAACTTCGGTGTGGTTGTGAGAGTGAGTTGGGGAACGCTGCTTCAGACGGAAACGGCGGGAAGCCAGCTAGTCACGACCACTCTCACGATCTCAAGCTCGGCCGAGGGTGTTTCGCGAAGCAGTAGACGCGAGGAATGGGTCTTCGAGGTCAGCGACACTAAAGCCGGATGGCGGGTCTGCAGCGGACGGTTGGGGTAACAGCTCACTCCAGCCACAACAGATGCACGGGAACCTCCAGGGTGGTCGGTGATTGACCACGCCAGGCCCAGCGGTACCACTCCATCTCAGGGGCGACCCGTACGCAGATGTCGCCCTCGGCGCCGGAGTAGGTCTCCGTCACCGCGCGAAGGTCGCGCTGCTCAATGGAGCCCACCATGTGCACCACCCGGCGTCCGATGACCGAATCCGCCTCGAAGACCGGTGTCGGTGGCCGGTGCGCCGGCGCGTCCAGCGAGACCAGCCGGAAGCCGCCACCTTCTGTGATCGCGGGGGTGGCCGGTGGGCCGACTGTCTCGACCCAGACCCGTTCGATGGGCACCAGCGGGGCGAAGACCTCCACCTGGTCTGACTCGGCCCGGTACCACTCGTGTTCGGGGATGACCGGCACGTAGGTGCGGCTGTTCTGCACCACCTTCTCGTCAGCCCGCAGGTCACCTCGCCAGCCGAAGCCGGGCAACCCCACCAGCACCCGTCTTCCGCGCAGGTCCACTCGGCCGGCGGCCGGGACGATCTCGATGGGCCGGGGGGGTTGCGGTGCCCAGTCCGGCTGGTCGGCGAACGGGTCCGGTAATGGCTCGGTCATGACGGGAACGAGGCTACTCCGCGCCCTTGAGTGGGGCGCCCTTCGACCGCATGAACGGCACCGGGTCGATCGCGCTGTGGCTGCTTCGGTCGCCGTCGGTGTGTACCTCGAAGTGCAGGTGCGGGCCGGAGGAGTTGCCGCTGCTGCCCACCTCACCGATCACCTGACCTGCCTCCACGGTCTCCCCTACGGCGACCCGGGGGCGACTGACCATGTGGCAGTAGCGGGTGACGATGCCCTGTGCGTGCAGGACGTCGACGAACCAGCCGCAGCCGCCCTTGTCCGGCCAACCGTCCACGTCACAGCTGAGCCTGCCGCGGCGGTCCGGGTCGCAGCGCGAGACCAGGACCCGGCCGGTGGCCGCTACCCGAATGAGGGTGCCCTTCGGGGCGGCGATGTCCACCCCGTTGTGGCCGGGCCGGCTGGCGGTGCGGAATCCGGAACCGACACCGCCCGGAATCGGGGCGGTCCAGCCGGAGGCGGCGATGTCGCCCGCCGAGGCCGCGTCGCACACCTCCTGCCCAGCGATCAACGCCGTCCGGGCCGCACCGCCGGCCAGCGCGTCCACGATCCGGGCGGCGATCTCCTCATGTTTGGCGTAGGCATCCGGGAAGGCACTGATCTGCACTCGTTGGGCGGCCACGGTGAGCGGCAGCTTCTGCCAGTCGGGCACGTCCACGAGCTTCTCGTAGAACTTGCGGGAGGCGTACTCGGGATTCATCCGCTGCCGCACGGAGCCCCAGGAGGCACGTTGCTGAAACAGCCCGACCGAGTCGTGGTCGGCGCCGATGCCCTCGTGGGGGATGTCCTGAGACTCGGCGACGGTGCGGTTGGCCAGGTTCAGCAGGCGGGACTCCTGCATCGCGGTGGCCACCGCGATCACCCAGCCGCGCGCCGGCACCTTCATCTCCTGACCGACCTTGATGATGACGGCCGCGTTACGGAGCTGGCGTTCTCCGTACTGCGGGATCCGGGGCATCTTGCCGGTCACGTCGACCGTGAAGTCTCCGGTGCATTCCAGGCTCGCCGGGGTGATCTGCTCGGCCGCCTCGCCGCCCAACTCGGTCAGGAAGAAGGCGCCGGCGCCGCCGGTACAACACAGGAACGCCAGGGTCGCGGTCAGTGCGGCAGCCAGGGCGCCCACCCGCACCGGTCGGCGATGGGGCGTACTCGGGTCGGTCATGATCGCTCCCAGTCCACGGCATCCACCAGCCACCGCCCCTGCGGCGCCACCAGTTCCAGACGCAGCCGTCCGGTGTCGAGGGCGATCATCGCCTCCACGAAGGTCTCGCTGCGCGGCCGGATGGTCACCTCGTCCGTCATCTGCCCCGACGGCACCCTGGCCGGATCGGCTCCGGCCAGCTTGTCCATCAGGTCGGCGGTGGACAGCGGCCGCAGTCCCTCGTGCCACTCCTCGACGGTCAGACCGGGTTTGCCGAGCCAGGCCACCACGAAGCGCTCCGCTACCTGTTCCGGTTCGGCCTCGCCCGGGGCAGTCTTCGGAGTCGGTGTGCTGGTGGTCGAGATCGCACCGTCGTCACCCGTGGTCGGATGCACCGTGGTGATCGGCTCGGCCGGACGGTTGCTCAAACCGGTCGTCGGATCTCCCGGGCCGGCTACCAGCCGGGCCGCCCCGACCACGCCGAGCACCAGCACGGCGATGCCCAGGGCGACCCCGAGCCGGGAGCGCAGCAGCCGGGTTACCAGGAATTCGATGGCCCGCCGCACTGCGGTCACCGGGCCTCGGAGCGGATCCGGGGCGCCGTCTTCTCCGGTGCCTTCTCGGACGACCCCGGACGGTAGATGGCGAAGGAGGGGTTCTCCTCGGGTACGTCCGGCTCGGTCCAGGAGGCCGGCTGCCGACGTCGGGGCCGGGGCGCGACCGGTCGGGTCTCCGGCCGCTGCTGCTCCTCGGTGGTTCCCCGCCCGGCGCCGGTCTTGTGACCCTCCGGACGTTCTTGGGTGGGTGGCGCGCTGGCCGGTACCGGGTCCGGGCGGGCCTCCGGCCGCACCCTGGGTTGTTCCGTCCCTAGGGCGCGGCGCCGTCCCACCGTGGGCTCGGCGGTGCCGCCGGGCTCGGCGACGTCGAGCCGGGCCGCGGTACGCATGTCTCGGAAGAACCGCCGATGCCAGGAACCGGCCGAGCTGACCGCCTCGCTGCTGTCCTTGCCGCCGAGTTGGGTGATGCGTCGATACGGGCGCAGCAGCAACCAGCCCACCACGCCGCAGAGCCAGACCAGCACCACCTGCAGCCAGCCGGGCAGGGTGGGGGTGCTCATGATGAGGTCCACCGCGAAGAGGTAGATCGCCGCACCGGTTCCGAAGATCGCGATGTTGAAGAGAGCGGCCACCACCGCGTTGCCCAGCCGCCGCAGGCCGGCACTGGCCGGTCGGAGCAGGCCGATCGTGCCCAGGATCGGCGCGGCGATCACCGCCCACCGGAAGACCAGGAAGCCCAGCAGCACGAGCAGGGAGGCGGTCAGATCGAACATCGCGAAGAGCAGAGCGGCCAGCACCGCGATGAAGCCCGCACCCACTCGGTCCATGTCCCGGACACCCTGCAGGTACTCGTAGGCCTCCGGGTCCTCCCGCTCGATCTGGGCGGCCACCGTCATCCACTGCTGCTTCTTCGCGTTGATCGTGGCTTCGCGGGTACGAGGATTGGCCCGGATCTTCTCCGCCTCCTCCCACGACAGCGACTTGGCGTCGTAGAGTGCGGCACCGTACTTGCGGGCGGTCTCGCTGTCGGCCGAGCCGAGCACGCCCCGCAGCCAGTTCCGGTAGAGCATGCCCTCGGTGGCGGTGTCGCTCGCCCGTACCGCCGGCGGGCGGTTGTCTTTACAAGCCGCCGGATTCGGATCATCACATTGGTCTGGAGGGGTGTCCTTGGTCGCCGGGCCGACGGCGTCGTGTACGACGCCGAGGGTGGAGATGAGGGCACCGTCGGCCAGGTTGGCGGACTTGACCGGCCAGGCGGCCAAGGCGGTGATCGCCACCATCACCACCAACGCCCAGCCCGCCGTGGTCATCGCGCTGCTCATGTCCGACTGGCGTGAGCGCCAGAGCAGGTAGAGGCCGACCACGCAGAGGGTGACTATGCCGAAGACGCTGAACACCTTCTGGTAGATCGCCTTGGTGGCCTGGTCCACCAGAGGGTCGGCCCAGCCCCACATCGTCCCGGGGTCCCAGGCACGCTCCCGCAGCGCGTTCGAGGCGCCGATGATCGCCGTGGCGATCATGAACTCCCCGTTGGCGATGGTGTTGGTGAACTTGTAGTCCGGGTGCAGCAGCGTGGTCGCGCAGCCGGTATCGATCTTGTAGGTGGTGTAGCTGTACCCGGCGTAGCCGTAGTCGCTGTAGTAGCCCTTGGGGCCGGGGAGCTTGGCCGCCTCCGGCCGGGCGGCGAACCAGCCGGCGATGCCGGAGTCCGGGGCGGTAGGGGTCGGGGGATTCAGGCAGGTCGCCTCGCTCTCCGCGACCTGCTGGAGCTTGCTGACGCAGGCGCGGAAGTCGGCCTGCCATTCCTCCGTGGTGCAGAGGTCGGTGGGGGCCTGGTACGCGATTGGGGCGGCGTACGCGGGTGTGGCGGTGAGCCCTGGCCAGCTGATCGTGGCCACGGCGAGTACGCCGAGTGCCAGGAGGAGCGCCGCGATCCGAGTCCGGGCCCTCGCCATGTCACGCCTCCAGGTCGGGCAGCACGGTCGGCAGCACCCCGGCGGCGGCAGCGATGGCGGCAGGGGTGGTGTCTAGGTGCGCCAAGAGTCCATCCACATAGGACACATCGACCCGGACCTTCTGCACCCGGCCGTCGACGTCGCGCATGACGAATTCGCGGAAGCCGAGCCGGTGGGCGGAGGTCGCGTCGGCGGTGGAGAGCGAGGCCAGGGTCGCCTCGTACCCGTCGTCGACCGGGACCCGCAGCAGGCGTAGCGCTTCCGAGGCGATCTCGGTGTCCTCGGCGATCCGGCCGACGAAGACGGTGGAGACCAGGTTCTGTACGTCGAGGCCGAGGATGTCTCGGGGGTTCTGCGAGGCGACCAGGGCGGCGAGGTTCCACTTACGCGAGTCCCGGGCGAGCCGGACCAGGAAGGAGCGTCCGGAGCGCCACCCCTCCATGAAGTGTGCCTCGTCCAGGCCCACCAGCTTCCGGGACGACATCGAGCCGCCGTAGCAGCGGCGTACCGCCAGCCGGTGCGCGGTGTGCAGCATCGGCAGGGCCAACGCCTCCTCGGCCGACCAGTACTCCCGTTCGATCTTGAGGTCGGGCAGCCGCAGGCCGGCCATGGTGATCACGGTGAGGGCCGCGTCCGCGCCCAGCAGTCCCTCCGGTGGCCGGCCGAAGAAGAGCATGGCCAGCGGCATCTCGGCGGTGTCCAGCAGCAGGTTGGCCAGTTCCCGGCCGGTGTCGTCGTCGAGTTGGGCCAGGCAGGTGACCACGTCGTCGAGGGTGGAGGTCTCCTCGGCCGGCACCTGGCGGACGGCGTGCCGGAACAGGGTGGCGGTGGAGGCCTCGCGGGCCACCTGGGGCGGCACCAGCATCATGCAGATGTCCTGCACCAGCATCCGGCGTTCGGCCCGAGCGTTGGAGACCGCGATCTCGAACTCCCGATCCCCGGCCGGACCGGCGCTGAACTCACTGCGCAGCGGCGTCGGAATCAGGGAGTACGGAGCCAGGGTGCCGTGCTCGGACCCGGTCAGGTTGAGCACCCGGGAGTACGGGCGCAGTTCCGGCATGGCGCAGAGGCGGGCCAGCGGGCCGGAGGGGTCGAGCAGGGTCACCTGCACACCCCGTCGGGCCGCCAGGTAGCCCAGCGCGCCGAGCAGGGTCGACTTGCCACCACCGGGCTCGGCCACGAAGACCGCCAGACCGGAGCGTTCCCGTACCTCCATGGGGAAGTGCAGGTCTAGGAAGACGGGTCGGCGGCAGGTGCCGGCGGTGCGTCCGATCAGGTCCCCGCGGCGGTCACCCACGGTCGAGGCGGCCTGCGGCAGCGCCGCCGCCAGCAGGGGCACCGGCATCCGTCGGACGTAGCCGGTGTTGGCGATCGGCTCGCCGGGGATGAACTCCCGGGCCAGCCAGTCCTGGTTCTTCGGATGTTGCAGCGAGATGCGCAGTTCCCGGGAGTAGAGCTGGATCAGGCGGCGCGCCCGCTCCAGGCATTCCTCCCGGGTCCGCCCACCCACCGCGATCCGATGCCAGCCGTGGGCCCGGGCGGAGTCCACCGGCAGGCCGGTGGTCATCTCGTCACCGATCACCAGGGCCCGCTTGGCCAGTCGTTCCAACTCCGGCGGGGCGTCGATGCCGTGCTCGGCGTAGTCGAGCTGTTGGGACCGGATCATCCGCAGCCGGTGCTCCAGGTTCCGGAAGGAGTCCCCGGAGCCGAGGATGTCGACCCGGGTGGAGAGCTCCATCGGCCACGGCAGCCGCTCGTGGAAGTGCAGCCAGGGTTCGTGCCGCTCGGGGATCTCCAGGGGCTCCATCCGGCCCACCGCGAGCACGGCCACATGCCGTTCCTCGCCGGTCATCCGGTTGACCAGCTTCACCGTCGAGCCGTACGGGGTGCGGTAGCGCTCCACCTGTTCGGTGAGGGCCAGCAGGTCACCCCGCTCCCAACGCCCGTCGGTGATCGGCGAGAGGGCACCCGGGGGCGACATGCACAGCGCCACCGAGCGGTAGAGCAGCCATTCCAGTTCCTGGGCGGTGACCCGCCGACCGCGCATGCCGAAGGCGCCGAGCACCTCGTCGAACTGTTCCACCGTGCGGCCCAGCTTGCGACGCTCGCCTTCGGCGACCCCCCGCCCGAAGGTGCGCAGCACCCGCTCGGTGAGTGAGTCGCCGAGGGAGCGGCGGGCGAAGGTGACCCCCAGGTAGGTCTGCCCCTCGGCGTGGTTGACCGACAGCAGGTGCCGTTGGGCCGCCACCAGGTGATCCGCCCAGCCGGTCGTGCCGGGCACATCGGGCAGCGGGGAGGCCGTGTGGGCGTCGATGGTGCGGGCCCACTCGTCGGCCGGGAAGGGGCGGGTGGTGCGCCGCAGGTGCAGGCGGAACCCGGCCAGGCCGGCGTACTGCTCGGAGATCGCCGAGAGCAGGGCCTCGCGTTCCGCGTCCGGGCGGAAGGCCCAGCGCACCTCGGGGAGCCAGTACCAGGCGGTGACCGTGTTCGGGGTGAAAGTCAGGTGACCGGCGATCTCGGTGATCGCCAACTCCACGGCCGGATCACGATCGCCAAACTTGATCTTGGGTGCGCGGACCCGGGCCGGCTTGATCGGTCGGTCCCGGCGGTCACCCGAGCGCTGGCGGGGCGGGGTGGCGGGGCGGGTGGCCGGCGCGGCGGCCCGGCGGTCCGGGGTGGCCTCGATCGCAGGACCCTCGGCAGGGCGCGGCTGGTCGTCGGCCGGGGGCCGGGCGTTCGGCAACCTGTCGCTCGGCGGCGGGAGGACCGGCACGGGCGGGGGCGGCGGTATCGCGGGTGCGGCCGCCGGTTCCACCGGGAGGCGGGGGCTGTCCAGGGGGCGCTCCGGTGCGGTGGGTAGCGCGGACGGTGCCGGGCGACGGGTAACCGGCGCCGGTGCCGGGGTCGGAGCCACCGGGGTCGCCTGCTGCGGCAGGGCCCGGGTCGGCTGGCCGTTGCCCCGGGAGGCGGAACCCGGCCGGGGGTAGGTGCCACCGAACAGGTCCAGGAAGGGTGAGTCGATGTCGGCCCCGTCCCGGGTGGTCGGTACGGCCGAGGCAGGCTCACCCGGAACCGCCAGGCGCTGCGGCGGGCGGGGGGCCTGGAAGACCCCTACCCCGCCGTGTCCCGGCGCGGTGACCAGGGCCGGGTCCAGCGAGGCGTCCTCGGACTCCTCGGATTGCGGGTAGTCGAACGATCGCGCACGGTTACCGTGCGGCGCGGTCGAACGCCCGGCCGGGGATCCCGGCGTGGAGGAGCGGCTCATGCGATCGCCCGACCCGTGTCCGCAGCCCTGGCCCGATGGCCACGGGGCGGCTGCGGCTCCGCCTCGCTCGCCGCCGGGTTCACCGGCAACCCTTCTGAAGGCCGGTACGGCGTGCAGCCGGTCATGCCAGTTCCTCCCGGATCCTGATCCCGCTGCCGACCAGGCGCGGGTCGCGCTGCTCGGCGGCCGGCTCCCGGGTGCGTCGCCAGTCGGTCAGCGCGGTGCGGATCACCATGCGCGCCGGCCGGTCCGGATCGACGTACCGGAAGACGAACGAGGTGGTCACGATGGCCAGGGCGATCTCCCACGCGGGGAAGAGTTCGACCTGCAACGTGAACAGCCAGTGGATGAACATGTAGAGGGGAACGAGCAGCAGGAACAGTCCGTACTGGGCGTACGGCAGGTGGACCGGAAGGGTGTAGCCGGGTGGCCCGAGATAGACCAGGCGGGCCCGGTAGATGTCGTCGTCGGTGCGCAGCCGCATCTCGTGCCCGCGCCTATTCGAAGATCAGGTTGATCAGGAAGTCGCCGATGAAGAAGAGGGTGGCGGCTCCGGCGATGAAGGCCAGTCCGACGATCGCGATGGCGGAGCTGGTCAGCACCTTCGAGATCTCACCCCGGCTGGCACGGCCGATGAAGATGACCCCCAGCACGGCCAGCAGGATCGGGGCGATCTTGCTGGCGAAGAAGGTGACGACGCCCTCGGTGTTGATCCCCTTCGGCTCCTCGGCCGCGAGTGGAATCGACGATGCCAGGGCGGAGAGCAGGTGGGCGGCGTTGCTAAACGCCGATTCCATCAGCTCGATGGCGATCACTGGAACCTCCCCAAGTCGCGGCCGGCGGCGCCGCGGTGGTGCAGTAGGCAAGCCTTGCGGGATGGGTGCTTACTCTGCGCAGCGCCCGAGACCCTGCGTGCATAGCTCGCCACGGTAGGTGGCGATTTTTGGGCGGATTAACCCCGCTTTGGCCCTCCCTCCAAGCGTCGCCATCTCGATGCTGGGCAATTCCACAGCGTACGGGCCGCCCCCCTTTGCGACAACCCGCGAAGAGTCTGCCCGATACCGCCCAGACGACCGATCGTACACATGTTTCAATTGCCATGTCAGTGCCCTGGCCCCGGGCTGATCGGGGCGGTCCCGGCGACCGGTACCGTCTAGTCGTGACCGATCTGGTACGGGCCCCGGCCCCGGTGGTGATGGGCGTCCTGAACGTCACGCCCGATTCGTTCTCCGACGGCGGACGCTACGCCGACGTCGGAGCCGCTGTCGCACACGGCGTCCGGCTACGCGACGAGGGTGCCGGGTTGGTTGATGTCGGTGGAGAGTCGACCCGCCCGGGTGCCGAACGGGTCGACGCCGACACTGAGGCGGCCCGCGTGGTGCCGGTGATCCGGGAGTTGGCCGAGGTCGGCGTGCCGGTGAGCATCGACACCACCCGGGCCCGGGTGGCCGAAGCCGCCCTGGCGGCCGGTGCGGTGGTGGTCAACGACGTCTCCGGTGGGCTCGCCGACCCCGACATGGCCCGGGTGGTCGCCGACGCCGGCTGCCCCTGGGTGCTGATGCACTGGCGGGGCCACTCGCAGCGGATGGCCGAACTGGCCCGGTACGACGACGTGGTCGCCGAGGTACGCACCGAACTCGGCCAGCGGGTGGAGGCGGCGCTGACCGCCGGGGTGGCCGCCGATCGCATCGTGATCGATCCGGGGCTCGGGTTCGCCAAGACGGCCGTCCACAACTGGCAGCTCAGCGCCCGGTTGTCGGAGTTGCTGGACCTCGGCTATCCCCTGCTGTTCGGCGCCAGCCGCAAGTCGTACCTCGGTCTGCTGCTGGCCGGACCGGACGGGGAGCCGCGACCCACCGGCGGCCGGGAGGCGGCCACGGTCGCCACCAGCCTGCTGGCGGTCGCCGCCGGCGCCTGGGGGGTACGGGTGCACGACGTCCGGGCCACTGTGGATGCCCTGGCCGTCTGGCGGGCCACCGGTAGCCCTCGACTGGCCTCCGCCGGCCCGCGGTCCGAGGCCGCCGCGGCGGACCTGGCCGCGATCGGCGAGCCCCAGGAGGTACGGCCGTGACCGACCGGATCGAGTTGACCGGGCTGCGCGCGCACGGGCGGCACGGGGTGTACGACTTCGAACGCGTCGCCGGGCAGGAGTTCGTCGTCGACGCGATCCTGGAACTGGATCTCGCGGCGGCGGCCCGCTCCGACGAGGTCAGCGACACCGTGCACTACGGCGAGTTGGCCGAGCGGCTGGTCGCGGTGATCACCGGGGAGCCGGTCAACCTGATCGAGACCCTGGCCGACCGGCTGATCACGGTATGCCTGGCCGACCCGCGGGTGCACGCCGCGACGATCACCGTGCACAAACCCGAGGCGCCGATCCCGCACACCTTCGCCGACGTGGCCGTCACGATGCGTCGGGCCCGATGAGCCGCGCGGTGCTCTCCCTGGGCAGCAACCTGGGGGACCGGATCGCCAACCTGCGTACCGCCGTGCGGCTGTTCGGCGATCACCTGCTGATGGCCTCCGGGGTGTACGAGACCCCACCCTGGGGAGACACCGACCAGCCGGCGTACCTGAACGCGGTTCTGCTGGTGGCGGACCCGGAGGCCGGCCCGCACGACTGGTTGACCCGGGCGCAGGCCGCGGAACGGGCGGCCGACCGGGTCCGCGACCCGCAACGGCGGTTCGGCCCCCGCACCCTCGACGTCGACGTGATCACGGTCTGGGGCGACGACGACGAGCCGGTGATCAGCGACGATCCGGAGCTGACCCTGCCGCATCCCCGGGCTCACCTGCGCGCCTTCGTGCTGCGGCCGTGGATCGACCTCCAGCCCTACGGCGAGCTGCCCGGACACGGCTGGTTGACCGATCTGCTGACCAACGGACCGGCGGCGGCCGAGGTCGCGGAACTGCGTCCCCGACCGGATCTGGCGTTAGAGTCGAGGACATGAGCCAGCGGCAGCGAGCGAAGGATCAACGCGGTGCCGTGGCGCCTTTCGGCACCGCCCGCAGGCGGCCGACATGACGCAGAACCCACCGCCTGACGGGTCGCGGATGCGACCCACCCGCCTGTCCACCCTGGTGGTGAGCGCCCTGGTCGCCGCGGCGGTCGCCTGGCTGCTGATCAGCAGCATCTACTACGACCGGCTGCCGCCGTTGCCGTGGTTGCCGGTGGTCACCCTGGCCGGGCTGGCCGTCCTGGAGGCGTACGCCGCGATCAACACCCGGGGTCGGATCGAACGACGACCGGGTCGCGACCCGGTCAACCCGCTGATGGTCGCCCGGTTCGTCGTACTGGCCAAGGCCTCCGCCCTGGCGGGTGCGATCTTCGCCGGTTTCTACGCGGGACTGACCGGCTGGTTGCTGGTCGAGCCGACCCGGGCTGCGGCCGACGACCGACCGGCGGCCATCGCCGGGCTGCTGGCCTCTGTCGCCCTGGTGGCGGCGGCGCTCTGGCTGGAACGGTCCTGCCGGGTGCCGGACCGGCCGGACGACGAGCGTGAGCCCGACGACTGGGAGCCGCATCCGGGTCGCCGCTGAAGCCGGCCGCCGCACGGGGGTTACGTCCGGCTGCGGGCGCGGGTACGGTGCCTGCGACCGCAGGGCAAGCGGTCACCACCTATATGCCCTCTCGTCGAAGCAGTCCGGGCGGCCGCTGGAAGGCAGGCATGATGGCGTACGACGAACCAGGCCGCAGTGGGCAGTCGGAGTCGACCCTGGTCGGGCCCGATCCCGGCGCGGAAGCCGTCGCCGACGACCTCCAGAACGGTGAGCCGGGCCGGGACCGGTTCGGGGTCTACGTGTTCTGGGAGACCCTCCTGCTGTTCGGTTTCGGTGCCCTGGTCTATCTGCTCTGGCAGGAGAATCCGGCCGCCCTGCGCGGCAACGGGTTGCGTGCCCTCATCGTCGATGTGGTCGCCCTGGGCCTGCTGGCGTTGGCGGCCGGGCTGAGTCTGCGTACCGCCGCGGTGAACCTGGCCATCGGCCCGGTGGCGGTCGCCGCCGGGTTGCACTTCGCCGAGCAGAGCGACCGGGGCCTGCTGGTCGCCGTCGGCACCCCCGCTGCGGTGGCCGCGGTCGGTGGCCTGCTGCTGGGGCTGACGGTCGTGGTGCTGCACGTTCCCGGCTGGGCCGCCAGCCTGGGCGCGGCGGCAGGTGTCGTCGTCTACATCGAGCAGCGTGCCGCGCCGGTGCTGGTGCAGGGGGACTACGACCCGCGCGGCATCGCCGGGCAGCTCTTCGTGGGCTTCGCCGCGGTCACCGTGATCGGGGGGCTGTTCGGCGCGATCGGACCGGTCCGCCGGCTGGTCGGCCGGTTCCGTCCGGTCGCCGACCCGGCCCGACGGCGTGGGGTGGCCGCCGCGGTCGTCACCGCCGGTGGGTACGTCTGCTCCACCGTGCTGGCGATGCTCGCCGGTGCCCTCCTGGCGTCGGTCGACGGGACGGTCACCCCGGCGGACGGGTTGGACTGGACCGTGCTGGCCGTCGGCGCGGTGCTGCTGGCCGGCACCAGTGCCTTCGGTCTGCGCGGCGGGGTGTTCGGCACCCTGCTGACGGTCGGCGCGGTCGGCCTGTTCCTCGCGTATGCGCAGGCCCGGGGCTGGACGGTCAGCCGGTGGCTGATCGGGGGAGCCGTGCTGGCGGTCGGGCTGGGGGTGACCCGGCTGGTCGAGAGGCTAGGTCGGCCCGCCTCGGAACCGGCCCGACCGGTGTCGCCGCCGGCCGCCGGGGAACCGACCGGGGGTGCCGGCGGCTGGGCGATGTCCCAACCGGAGCCGGTCGGCGACTGGCCACCGGTCCTGCCCGCCCAGTCAACCGACAATCCCACCGATCCGTGGGGGCCGCGCCGGTGGGAGACCAACTCGCCGATCTGGCAGGCCGACGACCGGTAGTGGGCGGTTCAAGGGTGTCGTCGACGCGCCGAATGTGATCTCGGCGGTTAGGCTCGGCCCATGACCGACACATCATCGAGGTCCGGCGGCCGGTCGTTCGAAGAGTTGGACGTCCTCAGCACGGAGGAGCTGCGCGAGCAGGCCTTCGCGGTGGCTCGGGAACGCCGGGACGTGAAGTTCTTCTGGTCGGTGCTGCGGCACCTGCCGAACGCCGACGAGGCCGCCGCCCTCGACGGGGCCCCGAACTCCGTGGGGCCGACGGTCGACGAGGCGGTGGCCCTGTGGCGGGAGATGACCGGCCACGGCTACGAGGAGTCCGCTCCGCTGCTGCGTGCCGCCTTCATCGACTACCTGATGAAGCACTGACCTGCCGAACCTCTCGGCCTGCCGGCGACAGGCGGCGGTCGGCCGGTCTCGGCATACCGCCATAAACCGCGCCCTGGCGTTTGCTGCCGTCGATCCGCTGGGAACTAGCGGGCCATGGCTCTCACCAATCGATACAAGTCCGCACCCGGGGCCGGCACTCTCGCCGCCCTCCTGCTCGTCCTGGTCTTCGGCAGCCCCTGGTACGCCGACTGGGCCGCAGACAACACCGATCCCGACAGCGCCGGCGGGTGGTTCTTGAGACTGCTCGCCTGGCCCGCCTGGCGGTTCGACTCGTCCGACTCCATTCAGGAGATCATCGCGGCGGACCTCAAGGCGATCCTCCTGGTCGTCCTGACCTTCGTCTTCCTCTACCTGCTGCCGGGGTCCCAGTTGGCCCGGGCCCGGGGCACCCTCAGCCAGTTCTTCGCCGGCTGGGCGGCGTACGTCTTCGCCGCCGCCCTGGCGGCCCTGCTCACCGCGTTGATCCGGAGCAACCCCTCGCTGCTCGGTGCCTTGCAGGCCGCAGGCGACGGGGCGGAGTACGGGCTGTTCACCGGCTGGATCATCGGCATCGCCACGCTCGGTGGCTG
This sequence comes from Micromonospora sp. NPDC047134, assembly GCF_040643455.1. NCBI lineage: Bacteria > Bacillati > Actinomycetota > Actinomycetes > Micromonosporales > Micromonosporaceae > Micromonospora > Micromonospora sp. NPDC047134. Next base: position 58,735 of record NZ_JBEYUI010000009.1, on the reverse strand, counting down.
GCGGGGACGTCGTTGACGCCGTGGCCGGCCCGGTGATCCTTGATCCCTGGCCGGCGCGGTGCCAGCAGGTCAGCCGCTCGAGTCAGCCGGTCGAGTCAGCCGGTCGGATCCGACAGCGCCAGGACCTGTTCCCGGCGCAGGAGTCCGACCGGCCGACCCTGTTCGGTGACCACCACGGCGGGCGCACCGGCCGAGGTGAGCAACGCGGCCAGGGCGTCGTACGCCGAGCCGCCCAGGGCCACCGTCGGCAGCGCGGCCACATCCTCGCCGGGCAGCGGCGCGAGCACCTCCCGGGTGACCGGGGTGACCACCAGCCGGCGGACTCCCCGATCGGCGCCGACGAACTCGCGGACGAACCCGGTGGCGGGGGCGCCGAGCAGGGTTCCCGGGGTGTCGTACTGCTCCAGTCGGCCCCCCTGGGAGAGCACCGCGATCCGGTCGCCGAGTCGGACGGCCTCGTCCAGGTCGTGGGTCACCAGGATGATGGTCTTGCGTACGGTGGCCTGCAGCCGCAGGAACTCCTCCTGAAGCCGGGTGCGCACGATCGGGTCGACAGCGGAGAACGGCTCGTCCATCAGCAGGACCACCGGGTCGGCGGCCAACGCCCGGGCCACCCCCACCCGTTGGCGCTGACCGCCGGAGAGTTCGTGCGGATAGCGCCGCCCGAACTGCCCCGGGTCCAGTCCTACCAGCTCCAGCAACTCCTCGACCCGGCTTCGGGCGCGGTCGGAGGCCCAGCCGAGCAGCCGGGGCACGGTGGCCACGTTCGCCGCCACCGTCTGGTGGGGAAACAGCCCGACGTTCTGGATGACGTACCCGATCCGTCTACGCAACCGCACCGGATCGGCCCGGGTGACGTCGGAGTCGCCCAGCAGGATCCGTCCGCTGGTCGGCTCGATCAGCCGGTTGATCATCCGGAGCACGGTCGACTTGCCGCACCCCGAGGGGCCGATCAGCACCACCAGTTCACCGGCCTCGACGTGCAGGCTGAGGTCGCGGACCGCCTCGGTGCCGTCCGGATATCGTTTGCCGATGCCCTCCAGGGTGATCGACGCCGCGCGCTGGCCGTCGTCGGCGGCCGGGGTACCGTCCACGTATGTCCTTCCGCCTGAGCTACCGGGCCGACCCGGGCAATCCGTGGTTCTCCTGGCAGTACGTGCGGGACAACTCTGACACGGTGCTGGCCGCCCTGCGGGACCACACCACCCTCACCCTGCGAGCGGTGCTGATCGCCACGTTGATCGCCGTCCCGCTGGCCGTGGTGGCGTACTGGTTCCGGTCGCTCACCGGGCCGATTGTCGCACTCACCGGGGTGCTCTACACCCTCCCGTCCTTGGCCCTGTTCGCCTTCGTCGCGCCCTATCTGGGCATCGGGGTGGCTACCGTGCTCAGCGTGGTGGTGCTGTACGCGCTGCTGGTGATCGTCCGGAACACCCTGGCCGGGCTCGATCAGGTGCCGGCGGAGGTGCGGGAGGCCGCCGAGGGCATGGGGTACGGCCGTTGGGGCCGACTGCTGCGGGTCGAACTGCCGCTGGCCCTGCCCGGCATCCTGACCGGCCTGCGGTTGGCCACGGTCTCCACGGTCGCGCTGATCACCGTGGGGGTGGTGATCGGGCGGGGTGGGCTGGGGCAGATCATCTTCGCCGGGTTCAACAACAACTTCTACAAGGCGCAGATCATGACCGGGACCCTGCTGTGCGTACTGCTGGCACTGGTGCTCGACCTGATCCTCGTCGGTGTCGGCCGGCTGCTCACCCCCTGGACGCGGGGGCGGCTCGGATGAGGGCCCGCTGCGGCGGCGGGGGCGACCGGAGGTGGGAATGAACCCCGTACAGCAGGCGGTGGTCTGGCTCAACGACCCGCTGAACTGGACGAACCCGGGCGGCGTCCTGGACCGGCTCGGCGAGCACGTCACCATCTCGGCCGCCGCGGTCCTGCTGGGCTGCCTGGTGGCCTGGCCGCTCGGGCTGTGGCTGGGGCACGCCGGACGGGGTGGCGGGCTGGTCGTGCTCATCTCCAATGTCACCCTGGCGGTGCCCACGCTGGCCCTGCTGACCATTCTCCCGTTGACCTTCCTGGGCTTCGGTAAACCGGCCGTGATCGTCGCCCTGGCGGTGTTCGCGGTGCCGCCCCTGCTGGCCAACGCGTACACCGGGGTCCGGCAGGTCGATCCGCAGACCCGGGAGGCGGCCCGGGGGATGGGGATGACCGGCGGGCAGGTGCTGCGCCAGGTGGAGTTGCCGCTGGCGGTCCCCTACCTGGCAGCCGGCTTCCGGACCGCCGCGGTCCAGGTGGTGGCCACGGCGGCCCTGGCGACCTTCGTCAACGGTGGAGGACTGGGCGAGATCATCCGACTGGGGTTCGGGCTGAGCATCGCGGTGGGCGGCGGCCAGATTCTCGCCGGTGGCCTGCTGGTCGCCGGGCTGGCGGTCAGCGTGGAGCTGCTGTTCGGGCTGGTCGAGCGGCTGGTCACCCCAGCTCCGCTGCGCCGCGCCCGACGGCGTGCGGCCGGTCGCGCTGCGAACGCGGTGACCGGGTCCTGACCTCCTGCGCCCTGAGCGGCGCTACACCGGCCCCCCTTCGACCAGGGCGGGGCGGTTGGTGACGGTCCGGTGACGAAGGCGGTCAGAAGTTGTCGGTAGCGCGCGGCAGGATGTTGGGTGGATCTGCGGGCGGCCGAAGGGCGGATCGCCCGTCGGACACGCGGCCGGCCCGAGGGGGCCGCGCCGGGACACGGAAGGCGGGTTCATGCGCGCAGGGAGAAGATTGTCCATCGCCGTCGTCGGCGCCCTGGCTGCGGCCGGTGTGTTGGCGGGCTGCGGCGAGGCCGGCTCGTCCGGCACCGAGGCCCCACCCGAGGCGGCCTCGGGCGAGGGGTGCGCCCCGGTAGCCGGCGAGCAGCTGATCGCGCTGACGGACGACAAGGCCCTCCAGAACGCCGACAACATCATCCCGGCGATCAACACCAAGGCGGCCACCCCCCAACTCGTCGCCGCCCTGGACAAGGTCTCCACGGTGCTCGACACCCCTGAGCTGGTGCAGCTCAACAAGGCGGTCGATGTCGACCGCAAGAGCGCCCAGGCGGCCGCGCAGGAGTTCAGCACCGCCAACGGGCTGGCCGAGGGTGTCGAGAAGGGACCGGGCGGCAAGGTCACCGTGGGGGCGGGCAACTTCACCGAGAGCGAGATCATCGCCGAGCTCTACAAGATCCAGTTGACCGCGGCCGGTTACCAGGTGACCGTCCAGCAGATCGGCAACCGGGAACTGTACGAGCCGGCGCTGGAAAAGGGTGAGATCCAGGTCGTCCCGGAGTACGCGGCGACCATGGCCGAGTTCCTCAAGGGCAAGACCGGTGGTGGCAGCGAGCCGGTCTCCTCGCCGGATGTCGAGAAGACCGTCACCGCCCTGCGTACCCTCGGCGAGCAGGTGGGGATCAGCTTCGGCCAGCCGGCACCGGCGCAGAACCAGAACGCCTTCGCGGTGACCAAGGAGTTCGCCGACAAGTACGGCGTACGGACCCTGTCGGAGTTGGCCGACAAGTGCTCCGGTACGGCCACCGTGCTGGGCGGGCCGCCGGAGTGCCAGGAGCGCCCCTTCTGCAAGCCCGGCCTGGAGCAGACCTACGGTCTCTCGGTCGGCTCGTTCTCCTCTCTGGACCAGGGCGGACCATTGACCAAGACCGGTCTGCGCAACGGCACCATCAGTGTCGGTCTGGTCTTCTCCACCGATGCGGCCTACGCCACCAGCTGAGCCGAGCCGCCGCCCCGGCTGAACCGGCCGGGGCGGCGGGCGGCCTCGCTGCTCCGGGCCGGTCAGCGATCAAGGTCGAACTTCGGCATCAACTGTCGCCGTTGCCCCCGGTTTCCTGGTAACCCAACTCTCGGTAGGCTGCGGACCCATGCCCGCAACGGTGCCCACCGATCCGCGCAGCAAGCAACTGTTGACCGCCCTCTTCTGGGGTGGGGTGGCGCTGGCCCCGGTAGCGGCGCTGATCCTGCTGGTCGCCGACGGCAACGGTCCACTGCGGTTCGCCGCGCTGCTGGCCATCATGGCCGTGGTGCTGATCGGGCTGTCCATCACCCTGCGCGCCGACAGTGGTGGCGAACAGCACGCCGAGGAACTGCGCGCGGAAATCGAGCAGGTGCAGCGGGAACTGCGCAGCGAGATCGTGGCCGCCGCCCAGCGGAGCAATCAGGCGTTGAACGAGGTCGAGCGGGTCCAGCAGGCGCTGGCCGGGTTGCGCCATACGACGGCCGCAGCACCGGCTCCCTCGACCGGAAGCGCCCCACTCGCCGACGGGGAACCGGTCGGCGCAGGCCGGGCCCGGGTGGCGATGGAACCAGAGGCACCACCCCCCGCCGTGGAGCACCCCGCCCCGCCCGCTCCGGAGGACCGGCCGACATCGGCGCCCTACGGGGCACGGCCGGCACCGGCCCCCTACGCCGACCGGGCCGCGTCGGCTCCCTACGGGGAACGGCCCGCGCCCGGTGGCCCAGGGAAGCGGCCGGGCAGCCCCGGCGGGGTGTACGGCTCGGCCCAACCGGCAGGCCAGGGCGTGGTCCGGCACACCGAGACCGTGCATGTCACCACTCGACACACCATCGTGGACGGGGCGATGGGTGACCCGGCATCCCGCTTCGGCGGCTACGTCCCGCCCTGGCCCGGCGACGACCGGTCGGCACCGGGCGATCCGGTCACCCACCGCGAGGACCGACCGGCGTACCGCGAGCAGCGTCCGGCATACCGCGAGGACCGCCCCGGGCACGGCGAGGACCGCCCGGCGTACCGGGACGGCGGGCCGGGGCTCCGCGAGGAACGCCATGGCTACCGGGACGAAGGCGACTGGGCGGCCTCCCGCGAGGAGCGCGGTCGGGGCGAGAGCGGACCGCAGTGGGGGGCCGCTGCCGAGGTGGCACCGGACCGGCCGCCCCGCGCGGACGACACCGGGGAGTACTGGGCCCAGTTGCGGGCCGGGGACCGTTGGGCGGCCGTCCGCGACGACGAGCGGGGACGTGAGTACCGGGCCGGTGAACGTCACGCAGAGGTGAACGCCGACCATACCGGCACGGAGTACCGGGTGGCGGACCGCTGGGCCAGCGTCCGCCACGGCGAGCCGCGTCGAGCGGCCGACGGCGACGAGGGATGGCGGGACGGACCGGCCGAGGATCGCCGACCGGCCCTGCCGCCCGGCGGGGTGCCGGTCCCGGAGGAGTGGCGCGCACCGCGACAACGCGGGCACCACCCCGAGGCTGGTCGGGGCCCTCAGGCCGAACCGGTGCGGGGGTACCAGCCCGAGCCGCCCCGGGGACATCAGCCGGAGCCGTACGGCCGTCGGCACCGGGCCGAGGACACCGGCTACGGTCCGCCGGTCCAGGACCCGGGCAACCGCTGGCACTGACCAGGCGCGAAAAGTCGGTCCGCCGCCCCGGAGAGCCCTGGCGGATCACTTGTCGATGTCGCCGACCACGAAGAACATCGAGCCGAGGATGGCGATCAGGTCCGGCACCAGACAGCCGGGCAGCAGGGTGGCCAGGGCCTGCACATTGGCGTACGAGGCGGTGCGCAGCTTCAACCGCCAGGGGGTCTTCTCCCCCCGGGACACCAGGTAGTAGCCGTTGATGCCGAGCGGATTCTCCGTCCAGGCGTAGGTGTGCCCCTCGGGGGCCTTCAGCACCTTCGGCAGCCGGGTGTTGATCGGCCCGGTCAGCCGGTCGACCCGGTCCAGGCACTGTTCGGCCAGGTCCAGTGAGGCGTACACCTGGTCCAGCAGCACCTCGAACCGGGCGTGGCAGTCACCGGTGGTGCGGGTGACCACCGGCACCTCCAACTGGTCGTAGGCCAGGTAGGGCTCGTCGCGGCGCAGGTCCAGGTCCAGCCCGGAGGCGCGGGCGACCGGGCCGGAGGCGCCGAAGGCGGCGGCCTCGGCCGCGGAGAGCACCCCGATGCCGACCGTACGGGCCAGGAAGATCTCGTTGCGTCGGATCAGGTTGTCCAGGTCGGGCATCCGGCGGCGTACCTCACCGATGGCGGCCCGGGCCCGGCCGGTCCATCCGGAGGGCACCTCCTCCTTCAGCCCACCGACCCGGTTGAACATGTAGTGGATCCGCCCGCCGGAGACCTCCTCCATCACCGCCTGGATGGTCTCCCGCTCTCGGAAGGCGTAGAACATCGGGGTGATCGCGCCGATCTCCAGGGGGTACGAGCCGAGGAACATCAGGTGGTTGAGCACCCGGTTCAACTCGGCCAGGGCCATCCGCAGCCAGGTCGCCCGCTCCGGCACCTCCATGCCCATCAGCCGTTCCACGGCCAGCACCACGCCCAGCTCGTTGGCGAACGCCGAGAGCCAGTCGTGCCGGTTGGCCAGCACGATGATCTGCCGATAGTCGCGTACCTCGAACAGCTTCTCCGCGCCCCGGTGCATGTACCCGACGATCGGCTCGGCGGAGATCACCCGTTCGCCGTCCAGGACCAGCTTCAGCCGCAGCACCCCGTGGGTGGAAGGGTGCTGGGGTCCGATGTTGAGCACCATGTCCGTGCCGAGCTGCTCCCCGCCGGTGCCCGCCACCAGCCCAGCTCCGGTGCCGACGGTCAGCTCGCGCAGGTCGCCCGTGGTCATGCCCGCCATCGTGCCATGACCGGCCGGTCAGGACGGCGCAGCGGTGTCGATCGGCCCGAACACCCCGGGCAGCAGCCGGTCGGTGGGCAGGCCGACCGGCTGCCACAGCCACCAGTGCCCGCCGAGTCCGGCCGGGTCGGTCAGTTCGGCCGCCGCCGAGGCCGCTGCCAGCGCCCGCACGTACCCGGCCGGGTCGTGGGCGGCCAGGCTCAGCGGCGGTCGCCCCCCGTCGGCCCCGAGCGCCCGCAGCCCGTCCCGCTGCGACCCCAGGGCGTACGCACACCGGGCGACCCGCTCACCGGCGGAGGCGACCGAGTCCATGGCCACATGCGCGGTGACGTCACACGACCCGTCCGGCACCGGTGGCACCTGCCGCCCGGCCCGGTACCCGGTCAAGGTTCCGTCCACCGGTCTGGTCGCCCGCAGATGGCCGTAGTCCACCGCCAACGCCAGGCCTCGTTCGACGTGGCCGACCGCGTCCGCCCAGGCTTCGTCCCTGGTCCTGCCGATCTCCACTGGTGCGCGGTCCGTGGGGGTGCGGTCCGTTTGGGTTTCCGGGCAGCCCGACCGGCTCCGGGCGGTCAGGCTTGATCCCTGCGCCGGTCGGGCTGCCCGGAAACCCGACTCGGTCGAGCTGTCAGCGTCGTGTGCGGTCGTGGGTGGGGAGAAGGGGACCGTCGCAGGGTTCGCCGGCTCCGGGCCGGTCGGGGCTGGCTGGGTGGTCGCCGCGAGAGTGGCGGGCCACCAGGTGGAGAGCCAGTCGAGGTCTGCTCGGCTGAGTGGGGTGCCGATCGTCTCCTCGCCGGAGGTGGGGTCGACGAGCAGGTAGTGCCAGCCGGTTCCGGTGTGCACGGCGAGGTCCAGCGGGACGTTGTCGAGCCACTCGGTGGCCAGGAGCAGACCCGTGATGCCAGCGGGAATCCGGTCGGTCCAGCGGATCTGTTCGGGCAGGTCATCGGGCCGCGGAGCGACTTCGACAGCGGTGAACCGCACCCGCTCAACCAACGACACCCGGCCGGTGGGCTCCCCGGAAACCCCCACGGACAGCGCCCGAACCAACTCCCCCCGCCCCGCCCCCACGTCGACCACATCGAAGACAGCAGGATGACCGAGCACCCCGTCGAGATGACGGATCAACCGGAGCAACGCATCAGCGAAGACCGGAGAGGCGTGCACGCTGGTACGGAAGTGCGCCGCCGGCCCCGCGCCGGAGACGAAGAAGCCGTCCGGCCCGTACAGTGCCCGCTGCATCGCCTGATGCCAACGCATTGCCATTCGGTCCTCGCTCTCGGCGCTTCCACCGCGCCGATCCAACGGCGGTGAACGATTTCACACATCCTTGTTTCGGATCCGTGTCAGCGACACATACTTGCCTCGACCGGTACCCATCTCGAGGACTGGATCGTGACATGAGCGCACCCTTGCGCACGTATCCGGCCGCCCGTCGGCGGTCCGCGACCGTGCCGTCTGCCAATCATGCCGCTCTCACCGTCGGCGTGATCGGCGCCGGGCGGGTCGGAGCCACCCTGGGTGCCGCGCTTACCGCCGCAGGTCACCGGGTGGTAGCCACGACCGGCAGTTCCGGGGCCTCTCAGGCCCGGGTGGCGCTGCTGCTGCCGACGGTCTCCCGCCGCCGGGCCTGCGAGGTAGCCCGGGCGGCCACCGACCTGCTGCTGATCGCCGTACCGGATGACGCCCTGGCCGGGGTGGTGGCCGACCTGGCCGCGCAGGGGGCCCTGCGGCCCGGTCAGGTGGTCGCGCACACCTCCGGGGCCCATGGTCTGGGGGTGCTGGCCCCGGCCGCCGCGGCGGGTGCCCGTCCGCTGGCCCTGCACCCGGCGATGACCTTCACGGGTACCCCGGACGACCTCAGCCGGCTGCCTGGCATCTCGTACGGGGTGACCGCGCCGACCGACCTGCGCCCGTTGGCCGCTCGGCTGGTGGCCGATCTCGGCGGGGTGCCGGAGTGGATCGGGGAGTCCGACCGGCCGCTCTACCACGCGGCCCTGGCGCACGGCGCCAACCACCTGGTGACCCTGGTCAACGAGGCGGCCGACCGGCTGCGTGACGCCGGGGTGACCCAGCCGGAGAAGGTGCTGGCCCCGCTGCTGCGGGCCGCCCTGGAGAACGCGCTGCGGCTGGGTGACGACGCCTTGACCGGGCCGGTGGCCCGGGGTGACGCCGGTACGGTGGCCCGGCATCTGACGCAGTTGGCGACCATCGCGCCCGAGTCGGTGGAGGCCTACCTGGCGTTGGCCCGGCGTACCGCCGACCGGGCGGTGGCCGCCGGCCGACTGCGGCCGGCGGAGGCGGAGCCGCTGCTCGGGGTGCTGGACCGGGAGCAGAGCCGGGTGGCGGCGTGAGCGGATTGGTGAACGACATGGATCGCGTGACGAGGCTCGTGCACACCCGTGCCGAGTTGGCCGAGGCCCGGTCCGCCCTCACCGGAAGGGTGGGGGTGGTGATGACCATGGGTGCCCTGCACGAGGGCCACGAGGCCCTGCTGCGGGCCGCCCGGGAACGGGCCGATCACGTGATCGTCACGGTCTTCGTGAACCCCCTCCAGTTCGGCCCGAACGAGGACTTCGACCGCTACCCCCGGACCCTGGAGGCTGACCTCGAGGTGTGCCGGCGGGCCGGTGCCGACCTGGTCTTCGCCCCGGCGGTGTCGGACATGTATCCCGAGGGGGCACCCCAGGTACGGCTGGACCCGGGCCCCCTGGGCGAGGACCTGGAGGGGCTGAGCCGGCCCGGCTTCTTCCACGGGGTGCTCACCGTGGTGCTGAAGCTGCTCCAACTCACCCGGCCCGACCTGACCTTCTTCGGCGAGAAGGACTACCAGCAGCTGACCCTGGTCCGGCGGATGTGTCGGGACCTGGAGGTGCCGGTCGAGGTGGTCGGCGTACCCACCGTCCGGGAGTCCGACGGGTTGGCCCTGTCCAGCCGCAACCGCTACCTCTCCGACACCGAGCGGCAGGTGGCGCTCAGCCTGTCCCGGGCCCTGCGGGCCGGGGCGGAGGCCGCCGAGGCAGGCCACGACGCCGGGGCGGTGCTGTCGGCCGCGCACGCCGCCTTCGGTGCGGGGGAACCCGGGGCCCGACTCGACTACCTGGTCCTCACCGACCCCGAGCTGGAACCGGGACCGGTCCAGGGGCCGGCCCGGCTGCTCGTCGCCGCCTGGGTGGGTCAGACCCGGCTGATCGACAACGCGCCCGTCCTGCTGCACCCGGCGTCCTGACCAGACCTGCGCGAAAGGCGTCCCGATGTACCGCACCATGCTCAAATCCAAGATCCACCGGGCCACGGTGACCCAGGCGGATCTGCACTACGTCGGGTCGGTGACCGTCGACGAGGATCTGCTCGACGCCGCCGACCTGCTCCCCGGGGAGCAGGTGGCGATCGTGGACATCACCAACGGCGCCCGGCTGGAGACCTACGTGATCCCGGGGCGGCGGGGCAGTGGGGTGATCGGCATCAACGGCGCCGCGGCCCACCTGGTGCACCCGGGGGACCTGGTCATCCTGATCTCGTACGGTCAGATGGACGACACGGAGGCCCGCACCTACCGCCCCCGGGTGGTGCATGTCGACGCCGACAACAAGATCGTGGACCTGGACGCCGACCCCTCGACCGCGGCCCCCGGCACCGCCGGCACCCCCATCCCCAACCCCCTGTCGGTGAAAGGAAGGGCCCCTTCTTAACGCCTCACGAGGTAGAAGGGCCCCCTGTTAACACCCGCCCCACCCTGCGCCCGGAATCCGCTCTGTCACCGGAAGGTCATTTCTGGTTACGCTGTGACCGCCGTCAGGAGACGGCCGCTGGCTGGGGGAGGCGGCGTCATGCAGCGTGCGACGAGAACCCTGACCGCGGCCCTGGCCGTCGCGGTGCTGCTGGTGGGCTGCGGTGCGCCCCACGGGCTGGACGGTGACCTGACCGACGACTGGGCGGCTTTGGCCGCGCCCGGTGCCTTCACCCCGGCCGCCGAGGTCTGCCACGAGGCGGACTTCGCCGACGCGGTGTCGTTGGCGGCGTACGCCCCGGTGGACTGTGCCACCCCGCACCGGGTGGAGACCGTGCACGTCGGGACCTTCCCGGCCGAGCGCAAGGAACCACCCCCGGTGGCCTCACCCGAACTGCGTACCGCCTTCGCGGACTGCGACAAACGGGCCAACGCCTACGTGGGGGACAACTGGCGGGCCGGTCGACTGCGGCTGGCGGTGGCGGTCCCCACCGGGGCGGGCTGGGCCGCGGGGTCGCGGTGGTACCGCTGCGACCTGATGGAGGTGACCACGGCCGAGGCGGGCGCCAAGGTGGTGACCCGCAGCGGCTCCCTGCGCAACGCGCTGCGGCCCCCCTCGCCGCTGTGGCTGGGCTGCCAGCAGGCCCGCACGGACCGCTCCCGGGTGGTGCGCTCTCTGGTGCCGGTGGACTGCGCCGAGCGCCACGACGCCGAGTTCGCCGGAGTGTGGCAGGCACCTGATCGCCCGTACCCGAAGAACAGCGCGCAGTGGGCCCCCTTCTACGCCGGGTGCCGTACGGTGCTCGCCCGCTACGCCGGGGTGCCGGACGACGGTGACCTGATCTACCGCAGTGACCTGGTGGTCCGTCCGCCCGGCGCCGGGCGGTGGCAGGTGGGGGACCGGGGAGTGCGTTGCTACCTCTGGCTCGGCGACCGGAAGGTGACCGGTTCACTCAAGGGGGCCGGCCCGGCCGGACTCCCGGTTAGGACGAAGTAGCGGGAACCACTCGTCCCGCCCCCGCCGCCCGAGCCGAGTGACCTTCGGGTTGACTGGGGGGATGCAGTTACCGACCGTCGGCTTGCCGGCGCTGCCCCGCCTGCTGTCCGCTCCGGCGCCGGGTTGGGTGGAGACCACCGACGTGATCGTGGTCGGCTCCGGGGTGGCCGGGCTGACCGCCGCCCTGCACCTGCGGGAGGCCGGCCTGCACGTCACCGTGGTCACCAAGGTCAACATCGACGAGGGTTCGACCCGCTGGGCCCAGGGGGGCATCGCGGCCGTCCTCGACCCGGCGGACACCCCGGCGATGCACGCCGCCGACACCGAGATCGCCGGGGTGGGGCTGTGCGATCCGGCTGCGGTCCGGGTGCTGGTCGAGGAGGGGCCGACCCGGCTGCGGGAACTCATGCGGATCGGGGCCGCCTTCGACCGCAACCTGGACGGTTCGTTGGCGCTGACCCGGGAGGGCGGGCACCGGGCCGACCGGATCGTGCACGCCGGTGGCGACGCGACCGGCGCGGAGGTCCAACGGGCCCTGCACGAGGCGGTCCGCCGGGACCCGTGGATCCGCCTGGTCGAACACGCCCTGGTGCTGGACCTGCTCCGGGCCCCCGGTGCCGGCCCGGACGGGCTGGGCAGGGCGTGCGGCATCACCCTGCACGTGCTCGGTGAGGGCAGTGAGGACGGTGTGGGTGCCATCCTTGGCCGGGCCGTGGTGCTGGCCACCGGCGGTCTGGGGCAGGTCTTCGCGGCGACCACCAATCCCCCGGTCTCCACCGGCGACGGGGTGGCCCTGGCCATGCGGGCCGGTGCGGCCGTGACCGATGTGGAGTTCGTGCAGTTCCACCCGACCGCCCTGATCGTGCCGGAGCAGGCCCGTACCCCGGACGCCGGTCACGCCCAGCAGCCCCTGGTCTCCGAGGCGCTGCGCGGCGAGGGCGCGCATCTGGTGGACGCCGACGGCAAGCGGTTCATGCTCGGCCAGCACGAACTGGCGGAACTGGCCCCTCGGGACGTGGTGGCCAAGGGCATCCACCGGGTGTTGCTGGCCACCGGTGACGACCACGTCTACCTGGACGCCCGCCACCTCGGCGGCGAGTTCCTGGCCCGCCGGTTCCCCACCATCGTCGCCTCCTGCCGGACCATCGGGGTGGACCCGGCCGAGGACCTGATCCCGGTGGCACCGGCCGCCCACTACGCCTCCGGCGGGGTCCGCACCGACCTGCACGGCCGTACCTCCATCCCCGGCCTGTACGCCTGCGGCGAGGTCGCCTGCACCGGCGTGCACGGCGCCAACCGGCTGGCCAGCAACTCCCTGCTGGAGGGTTTGGTCTTCTCCCGGCGGATCGCCGACCACATCGCGGCCGGTCTGCCTGAGCAGGCCCGCCCGGCGGACACCGGGGCCTGGCGCGGGGGAGCGGGCTGGGTGGTGCCGGCCGCCACCACACCCGCCCTGCAACGGGCGATGACCCGGGGTGCGGGAGTGCTCCGCTCGTCGGCGACCCTGGCCGCCACCGCGGCCGAACTGGTCGAGCTGAGTGCCGGTCGGGGTACCCCCCGGACCGCCGACTGGGAGGCGACCAACCTGCTGACGGTGGCGAGCGCCCTGGTGGCTGCCGCGTACGCCCGGCAGGAGACCCGGGGCTGCCACTGGCGGGAGGACCACCCGGAGGCGGACGAGCGGTGGCACGGCCACCTGGTCGGCGCGATCGGTACGGAGAACCAGTTGACCATGCGGTGGGAGGAGACCCGATGAGTGACGGCGGTGCCGCGGTGGCCGGCCTGAGTGTCCGGACGGAAGGGCTGCTGCGGGCGGCCGGACTGGAGCCGGAGCAGGTACGCCGGATCATCGAGACCGCGCTGGTCGAGGATCTGGGTCCGGATCTGCTCGACGTGACCAGCGTGGCGACCATCCCGGCTACCCAGATGGACACCGCCGACGTGGTGGCACGGGCCGACGGGGTGGTGGCCGGGCTGGCCGTGGCCGCCGCCGTGTTCGAACTCGCCGACGAACTGACCGGCTCCGGTCGTACCGTCGCGGTGTCCGTGGTGGCCCGCGACGGTGATCGGGTGGCCCGCGGCGATGTGCTGGCCACGGTGACCGGCCCCACCCGGGTGCTGCTCACCGGCGAACGCACCGCCCTCAACCTGCTGAGCCGGATGTCCGGGGTGGCCACCCACACCCGGGCCTGGGCGGACGCCCTGGCCGGCAGCAAGGCGATGGTCCTGGACACCCGCAAGACCACCCCGGGCCTGCGTGCCCTGGAGAAGTACGCGGTCCGCGCCGGCGGTGGCACCAACAAGCGGATGGGCCTGTACGACGTCGCCATGATCAAGGACAACCACAAGTACGCCGCGGGCGGGATCACCGCGGCCTACCGGCGGGTCCGTGCGGCCTTCCCTGAGGTGCCGGTGCAGGTGGAGGTGGACACCCTCGCCGAGGCGGTGGAGGCGGTCGAGGCCGGCGCCACCTTCCTGCTGCTGGACAACATGCCCCCCGCTCTGCTCACCGAGGTGGTGGCGGCCGTCGGGGACCGGGCCGAGCTGGAGGCCACCGGCGGGCTGACCCTCGCCGACGCCGCCGAGGTCGGGGCGACCGGAGTGGACTATCTCTCCGTAGGTGCCCTGACCCACTCCTCGCCGATCCTGGACATCGCCCTGGACCTGCGTACGGAGTGAGCCCGGCCGGGCCGGCCGTCTAGGCTGCGGGGCGTGCTGCTCTGCATCGACATCGGGAACACCAACACCGTGCTGGCGACCTTCGACGGCGACCAACTGGTGCACTCCTGGCGGATCAAGACCGACGCCCGCTCGACCGCCGACGAGCTGGGGCTGATGTTCCGGGGACTGCTGGCCGGGGACGCCGTCGAGATCACCGGGGTGGCGGCCTGCTCGACCGTGCCGGCCGCCCTGCGCTCGCTGCGGACCATGCTGACCCGCTACTACGGGGCACTGCCTAGCGTGATCGTGGAGCCGGGGGTACGCACCGGCGTGCAACTGGCCATCGACAACCCCAAGGAGGTCGGTACCGACCGGGTGGTCAACACCCTGGCCGCGTACAGCCTCTACGGGGGGCCCTCGATCGTGGTCGACTTCGGTACCACCACCAACTTCGACGTGATCAGCGGTCGGGGCGAGTTCCTCGGCGGGGCCTTCGCCCCCGGCATCGAGATCTCCTTCGACGCCCTGGCGGCCCGCGCCGCCCAGCTCCGCAAGGTCGAGGCGACCAAGCCGCGTTCGGTGATCGGCAAGAACACCGTGGAGTGTCTCCAGGCCGGGCTCTACTTCGGGTTCGCCGGTCAGGTGGATCGGATCGTCGAGCGGATGGCCGAGGAGATGGGCGAGTTGAAGGCGGTGATCGCTACGGGTGGGTTGGCGCCGCTGGTGCTCAATGAGTGCCGGACGATCACGCATCATGAGCCGATGATCACTCTGATGGGGTTGCGCATGGTTTATGAGCGGAACGTCTGATTGCTCTTTGGGGTTTCCGGGCAGCCCGACCGGCTCCGGGCGGTCAGGCTTGATCCCTGCGCCGGTCGGGCTGCCCGGAAACCCGTCGGTGCGCCGGCTCAGCCGTTCCTTGCGGGCTTGAGGGGGTGTCCGGGCTGCACCGTCTTGGTGGGGTGGGTCATTAGGGGGTGGGCTATCCGGTGATGGGGGGTGGGGGGCTTGAGTACGCTCTGGGCTTGACCCCGCCCGAATTCTCCTTCTGAGGAAGCGTGCCGTGACCCAGCAGAGCCCCGTGCCAGTCGACCCCGCCGACGACCTTCCCGAGCAGATGAAGGTCCGCCGGGAGAAGCGGGAGCGGATGCTCGCCGACGGCGTCGAGCCGTACCCGGTCAGCTTCTCGCGCACCAGCAGCCTCGCCGAGGTGCGGGAGCGCTACGCCGACCTGCCCACGGACACCGCCACCGGCGACCAGGTCTCGGTCACCGGCCGGGTGATCTTCGTACGGAACACCGGCAAGCTCTGCTTCGCCACCCTGCGGGACGGGGACGGCACCGAGTTGCAGGCCATGCTCTCCCTGGACCGGGTCGGCGCCGAGCGGCTGGAGGACTGGAAGCGCCTGATCGACCTCGGGGACCTGGTCGGCATCACCGGCGAGGTGATCACCAGTCGGCGGGGGGAGCTGTCCGTGCTCGCCGAGCAGTGGGCGGTCACCGCCAAGGCGCTGCGCCCGCTGCCGGTGGCGCACAAGCCCCTCAGCGAGGAGGCCCGGGTACGGCAGCGGTACGTCGACCTGATCGTCCGGCCGCAGGCCCGCCAGATGGTGCGTACCCGGGCGACTGCGGTGCGCAGTCTGCGCGATTCGCTGCACGGTAAGGGATTCATCGAGGTCGAGACCCCGATGCTCCAGTTGCTGCACGGTGGCGCGACCGCCCGGCCTTTCGTGACCCACAGCAATGCCCTCGACACCGACCTGTATCTACGAATCGCGCCGGAACTGTTTCTCAAGCGCGCCGTGGTGGGTGGTGTCGAGCGGGTGTTCGAGATCAACCGTAACTTCCGTAATGAGGGCATCGACTCTTCGCACTCACCGGAGTTCGCGATGCTGGAGGCGTACGAGGCGTACGGCGACTACAACACGATGGCCGAGTTGACCCGCAATCTCGTCCAGCAGGCGGCGATCGCGGCGACCGGATCGACCGTGGTGACGCACGCCGACGGTCAGGAGTACGACCTGGGCGGTGAGTGGCGTTCGGTGAGCCTCTTCGGTGTGCTTTCCGAGGCCCTCGGCGAAGAGGTCACCGTCCGCACCGAGCGCGACCGTCTGGTCGAGTACGCCGACAAGGTGGGGGTCAGCGTCGACCCCAAGTGGGGGCCGGGCAAGTTGGCCGAGGAGTTGTTCGAGGAGTTGGTCGTACCGGGGCTTCAGGCGCCTACTTTCGTACGCGACTATCCGGAGGAGACCAGCCCGCTGACCCGGGGCCATCGCAGTGAGCCGGGTTTGGCGGAGAAGTGGGACCTGTACGTGTTCGGCTTCGAGTTGGCCACCGCGTACTCGGAGTTGGTCGACCCGGTGGTGCAGCGGGAACGGCTGATCGCCCAGGCGCAACTGGCCGCGCGCGGCGACGACGAGGCGATGCGACTCGACGAGGACTTTCTCCGGGCGATGGAGTACGGAATGCCGCCGGCCGGTGGCATGGGAATGGGAATCGATCGACTCCTGATGGCGCTGACCGGGCTGGGAATTCGGGAAACCATCCTGTTCCCGTTGGTTCGCCCCGAGTAGTCGCTGGGAAGCTTCTCGGGTCGTTACCGGATCCTATTGACGGGGCAAGCATCTGGCAGGTTATTGTTGCCCTGCAGATGGCAGTACCAGCCCTGCTCGAAAGGAATGTGGGACGTGGCCAAGCAGATCATTCACAAGCTGGTCGATGACCTGGACGGCGGGGACGCGGACGAGACCGTCAAGTTCGCGCTCGACGGCGTGCAGTATGAGATCGACCTCTCGAGTTCCAACGCCGAGAAATTGCGTGACGCATTCGCGCAGTACATCGCCAACGGCACCAAGGTGGGTCGTGGCGGTGTGGTCGTGGGTGGGCGTGCCGCCCGCGGTCGGGGTGGTGCGACAGCCGACCGTGAGCAGAACAAGGCCATCCGGGCCTGGGCGCGTAAAGCCGGCAAGGACATCTCCGACCGGGGTCGGATCCCCCAGGAGATCGTCGACGAGTACCACGCCAAGGCGGGGCACTGAGACGAACCTGCGAAGGTCATCGGTCGACGCCGGCCCGGAGGAATCTCTGGGCCGGCGTCGCCGTCTCTCGGCCCGGTCGCCCGGCGCGGGCCGGCCCCTCGGCGGGTTCGGGACTAAACCCGAGGGGTCGGACGTTGTCCACAACCGGTGGATGTCTTGTCCACAGCCTGTGGATGGCGTCACCCCTCGATGGTGTCGGACGGGCTGCCGTTCGGTCTCCGGAGCCCCTCCGTGCGCGCTCCGGACGGCTTGTGGCCGCCGGTCGAATTTCGCTCTGCGCGTACAGACCCCCCGCCCGGAACACCCGTTGAGCGCGGAGGGTTGTGCAAAACGACGCGTACCGGGCCCACCGCGCAGACACACGAGGTCAGCCGAACCCGTTCGCGGCGATAGAGTAATGAGGCGCGGACGTCCGTCCCGGGCGCTCGCGCACCGGCCCCGCCGAGAGTCTTGACCACCAAGATCGAGTGCGCACGGCACGTGAGGAGCACGAGGGCATGTTCGAGCGGTTCACCGACCGAGCGCGACGGGTTGTCGTCCTGGCCCAAGAAGAGGCCCGGATGCTCAACCACAACTACATCGGTACGGAACACATCCTGTTGGGCCTGATCCACGAGGGTGAGGGCGTCGCGGCCAAGGCCCTGGAGAGCCTCGGGATCTCCCTGGAGGGCGTCCGCCAGCAGGTGGAGGAGATCATCGGCCAGGGCCAGCAGGCGCCGAGCGGGCACATCCCGTTCACGCCGCGGGCCAAGAAGGTGCTGGAGCTGTCCCTGCGCGAGGCGCTGCAGCTCGGCCACAACTACATCGGCACGGAGCACATCCTGCTCGGCCTGATCCGTGAGGGCGAGGGCGTCGCCGCCCAGGTGCTGGTCAAGCTCGGCGCCGACCTCAACCGGGTCCGCCAGCAGGTGATCCAGCTGCTCTCCGGCTACCAGGGCAAGGAGCCGGCCGCGGCGGGCACCGCCCCGGGTGAGGCCGCGCCGTCGACCAGCCTGGTGCTGGACCAGTTCGGCCGGAACCTGACCCAGGCGGCCCGGGAGGGCAAGCTCGACCCGGTGATCGGGCGCGAGAAGGAAATCGAGCGGGTCATGCAGGTGCTCTCCCGCCGTACCAAGAACAACCCGGTCCTGATCGGTGAGCCCGGCGTCGGTAAGACCGCCGTGGTCGAGGGACTGTCCCAGAAGATCATCAAGGGCGAGGTGCCCGAGACCCTCAAGGACAAGCAGCTCTACACCCTCGACCTGGGTGCCCTGGTGGCCGGCTCCCGCTACCGCGGTGACTTCGAGGAGCGCCTGAAGAAGGTGCTCAAGGAGATCCGCACCCGCGGTGACATCATCCTGTTCATCGACGAGATCCACACCCTGGTGGGTGCGGGTGCCGCCGAGGGCGCGATCGACGCGGCGAGCATCCTGAAGCCGATGCTGGCCCGGGGTGAGCTGCAGACCATCGGCGCGACCACCCTCGACGAGTACCGCAAGCACCTGGAGAAGGACGCGGCTCTGGAGCGCCGGTTCCAGCCGATCCAGGTGGGTGAGCCCTCGCTGGCGCACACCATCGAGATCCTCAAGGGCCTGCGCGACCGCTACGAGGCGCACCACCGCGTCTCGATCACCGACGCTGCGCTCGTGGCTGCCGCAACTCTGGCCGATAGATACATCTCCGACCGGTTCCTGCCGGACAAGGCGATCGACCTCATCGACGAGGCCGGTGCCCGGATGCGGATCCGCCGGATGACCGCGCCGCCGGACCTGCGTGACTTCGACGAGCGCATCGCCCAGGTGCGTCGCGACAAGGAGTCCGCGATCGACGCGCAGGACTTCGAGCGCGCCGCCCAGCTGCGCGACAAGGAGAAGCAGCTGCTGGGTCAGAAGGCGCAGCGGGAGAAGGAGTGGAAGGCCGGTGACCTGGACGTCGTCAGCGAGGTCGACGACGAGCAGATCGCCGAGGTGCTGGGCAACTGGACGGGCATCCCGGTCTACAAGCTGACCGAGGAGGAGACCTCCCGCCTGCTGCGCATGGAGGACGAGCTGCACAAGCGCGTCATCGGCCAGGAGGACGCGGTCAAGGCGGTCTCGAAGGCCATCCGGCGTACCCGGGCCGGCCTGAAGGACCCCAAGCGCCCCTCGGGCTCGTTCATCTTCGCCGGTCCGTCCGGTGTGGGTAAGACCGAGCTGTCCAAGGCCCTGGCCGAGTTCCTGTTCGGCAGCGAGGACGCCCTCATCCAGCTGGACATGTCGGAGTTCCACGACCGGTACACGGTCTCCCGGCTCGTCGGTGCCCCTCCCGGGTACGTCGGCTACGACGAGGGTGGGCAGCTGACCGAGAAGGTGCGGCGTCGGCCGTTCTCGGTGGTGCTGTTCGACGAGATCGAGAAGGCCCACCCGGACGTGTTCAACACCCTGCTCCAGATCCTGGAGGACGGTCGGCTCACCGATGGTCAGGGCCGGATCGTGGACTTCAAGAACACGGTCATCATCCTGACCACCAACCTGGGCACCCGGGACGTGGCCAAGGCGGTCTCGCTGGGCTTCCAGGCCTCGGAGGACTCCGAGTCGAACTACGACCGGATGAAGCAGAAGGTCAACGACGAGCTCAAGCAGCACTTCCGGCCCGAGTTCCTGAACCGGATCGACGACACCATCGTCTTCCACCAGCTGCGTCAGACGGAGATCCTGTCGATCGTCGACATCATGATCGCCCGGATCGAGACCCAGCTGCGGAACAAGGACATGGGCCTTGAGCTGACTGACAACGCCAAGAAGTACCTGGCTGCCAAGGGCTTCGACCCGGTGCTGGGCGCCCGGCCGCTGCGCCGCACGATCCAGCGCGACATCGAGGACAACCTCTCCGAGCGGATCCTGTTCAACGAGCTGATCCCGGGTCAGATCGTCGTGGTGGACTGCGAGGGGGACCCGAACGACATCGACAAGTCCAAGCTCGTCTTCAAGGGCTCCGATCGCCCGGTCGACGTGCCGGACGCCGTCCCGGCTGATCTCGGTGGCACCGCTACCACCGGTGCGGACGAGTCGGCGGCCTGAGTTCTACCAGCTCACATCAGCGGCGGCCCGGTGGCAGATGCCACCGGGCCGCCGCTTTGCGTACCCCGGGTCGGGCCGCTGCCGCCGGGATTATCAGGTGGTTTGTGCATCTATGGGCGATGTGATGGAGGCTGGCAGCCCGGATCGACCGCCGGGTGGCTGCCGTCACGCTGTGTGAGGGCATGACCGAGCGCCAGGAGCGGTTGTACGAGGGGTAACCGGAGCGGCACTCCACGAACATGCTGCTGCTCGCCAGCGCTCGCCTTGCCGAAGAAGGCCGAGGTGGGCTGCTACTTCCCCCCGACGCGGTTCGCACCCTCCCCTTGCCGGGTGTCGTGTCGATCCCCCGAGATGGAAGGCGCTGACCCATGACGACTCTGATGCAGAAGGCCGCCCTGACCGTCGCCGGTGCCGTCTTCGCCGGTGGCATGGTCGCCGGTCCGACCGCAGCCCTCGCCGCCCCCCAGACCTCCAGCCCACTGATCGCCGACCACGATCAGGCCAAGGGCGAGCGGCAGCTCAAGGTGCGCTATCAGGCCCAGTCGAACTACTACTACTGCGGCCCGGCCGCGGTGCGCAACGCCCTGACGACGCTGGACAAGGACGTTTCCCAGGACGACCTGGCCCGGGAGATGGGCACCACCGAGCGGGGCACCGACTCCGCGTACGACATCACCAAGGCGCTCAACAAGCGGGTCGGCAAGGAGGTCTACCGCACGGTGGAGGTCCCGGGTCGTTCCGCCGACCGGGCTGAGACCGACCGGCTGCGGGCCGACATCGTCCGCGCGGTCGACGAGGGCCGCGGCGTGGTGGCCAACGTGGCCGGCACCGCGGTCGACCTCAGCGGTCAGACCCACTCCTTCGAGGGCGGCCACTACATCTCGGTGACCGGCTACCGGGACGGCGGCGCCCAGGCGAAGATCGCTGACTCCGCCGACCCCGTGCAGGCCGAGTACTGGATCGACACCGAGGCGCTGGCCGACTGGGTGGCCACCCGCGGCTACTCCGCCTGATCCACCAGCAAGCAGCACAGGGCCGGCCTCCATCGGGAGGCCGGCCCTGTCGCGTCAGAGGGGTTCAGCTCGGCACGGGGGCTGGTGGGCCGTCGCCGATCAGGCGGAAGGAGGCCTCGCCGACCGGCTCGACCAGACCGTCGGTGATCAGGCCGGCGAGGGCCCGGGCCCGTTGCACCTCGTCCGCCCAGACCTGGTCCAGTCGCTGGTGCGGCACCGGACCGGTCGCCTCCCGGAGCACCCCGAGCAGCAGCCCGCGCACCTGGCGGTCGGTGCCCGCGTACCGCTGGGGGCGTCGGGTCGGCCCGGCCGGAGCGACCTGCCCCGAGGCCCGCCAGGCACAGGTGGCCTCCACCGGGCAGGCCGTGCAGCGCGGCGACCGGGCGGTGCAGATCAGCGCCCCCAGTTCCATGATCGCGGCGCTGGCCAGTGCCGCGGCGGCCGGATCGGCCGGCAGCAGTTCCTCGGTCGCGACCAGGTCGGCGGGCCGGGTGGCGGGGCCGGCGTCCGGCTCACCGGCGATGGCCCGGCACACCACCCGGCGTACGTTGGTGTCGACCACCGGGTGCCGCTGGCCGAACGCGAAGGCCGCCACCGCCCTGGCCGTGTACGTACCGACGCCGGGTAGGGCCAGCAACTGGTCCAGGCGGCCCGGCACCTGCCCGCCGTGCCGTTCCACGATCGCCACCGCGCAGTCGCGCAGCCGTACGGCGCGGCGCGGATAGCCGAGCCGTCCCCACATGCGGATGGCCTCGGCCGGGCTGTCCTGGGCCAGGGCGGCCGGGGTGGGCCAGCGCTCCAGCCAGGCCTGCCAGGCGGGCAGCACCCGGACCACCGGGGTCTGCTGGAGCATCACCTCGCTGACCAGGATCGCCCAGGGGGTGACCTCGGGTTCCCGCCAGGGCAGGTCCCGGGCGTTGCGCTCGTACCACCGGCTCACCTGGCCGGCGAATGTCGATTCCCTCATCGCGCCGCTGATGATGTCACGCGCCCAGGTTCCGCCGTTCGGACGCCTCCGGGCGGGCCGTGGCCAGTGGCGATCGACGATCGGAGAGAATGCCCGGATGAACGAGCTCGCGATCACCGTCATCGGCCGGGACCGGCCGGGCATCGTGGCCGACGTCGCCGAGGTGCTCGCTCGGCTCGGGGCCAACCTGACCGACAGCACGATGACCCGGCTACGCGGACACTTCGCGATGACCCTCATCTGCGTCGGTCCGACCTCCGCGGCGGTCGAGGACGCCCTGGGCCCACTGACCGCCGACGGCCAGCTGCTGGCGACCGTACGCGAGGTGCGGCCGGACGGGGAGGTCGCCTCGGCCGGTGAGCGGTACGTGATGTCGGTGCACGGTGCGGACCGGATGGGCATCGTGGCCGCGATGACCCGGGCGGTCACCGAGGCCGGCGGTAACGTCACCGACCTGAGTACCCGGCTGGCGGGAACCCTCTACGTGGTCGTCGCCGAGGTCGACCTGCCGGCCGGCGCCTCCGACGCCCTGACCGGCCGGTTGGCGCAGGTGGCCGCCGACCTGGGTGTGGAGGTAGCTCTCCGTCCCGCCGACCCGGATCTGCTGTGACCGGGCAGACGGGCGGGCCGGAGTCGGACCCGCAGACGGATACCTCGACCGGCCTCGGCGACTGGACCCCGGAACTGGTCGGTGCGGGCCAGGTGCTGCCGGTGGTCTCCGCGCCGCACCCGGCGCTGAGCCGGGCCGGTGACCAGGTCGACCCGACCGCCGAGGAGACCGTACGGCTGGCGGCCGACCTGATCGCCACCATGCGGGTGTCACCCGGCTGTGTCGGCCTGGCCGCCCCGCAGGTGGGGGTGGGTGCGCAGGTGTTCGCGGTGGATGTCACCGGACACCCCAAGGCGGTCACCGTGCACGGCACCTTCGTGCTCTGCAACGCGCGGGTGGTCGAGGCGACCCGGTGGAAGGCGGGCCGGGAGGGGTGCATGTCCGTCCCGGACCTCACCGGGGACGTCAAGCGCGCCAGCCGGCTCGTGGTCGAAGGGGCGCTGCCCGGCAGCGGCAAGCAGATACGCCTGGTGACGGACGGTTTCGAGGCGCGTGCCCTGCAACACGAGATCGACCACTGCTCCGGTCTGCTCTTCCTGGACCGGGTGGCCGGGGCCCACGCGATCTACCAGCGCAAGGTCTACCTCTGAGCCGCCCCTGACAGCACTCAGAGTGACGGAACTGTCGACATTGGAGGGTGGGTTCCGGTGGCTCCGGTACGCCTCGGCGCGTCGTCACCGTCCGTCGCGCATGGCGCCGCTACGGTGGGGGCATCATGCGTCTGACGGTCGGCCCCCTGCCTCCCGCCGTGTACTGGCGGCGTCGCGCCGTCGTGCTCGGCGCGGTCCTGCTCTTCCTGATTGTCCTGCTCTACTCGTGCAACGGTCCGCGTGGCGGCAAAGATGCCACCGGGCAGGGGCAGCCCGATCCGGGCGTCTCCGGCACCCCGGAGCCCACCGGTTCGGTGTTGACCCCGCAGACCGGGTCACCCCCGCCCTCGGGTGACGCCGGTGCCGGCCCGGCCAGCCCTTCCGGCACTCCCTCGCCCGACACGAGCCTGACCAACGATCCGCCGGCCGTCGCCCCGGTGGCCGACGAGGGCACCTGCACGGACACGGAGCTGGCGGTGACCGCCCAGGCCGTGCCGAACCGGGTGGTCCGGGGTGCCGCGGTGGACCTGCACCTGAAGGTCCGTAACCGGGCCGACCGGACCTGCAACCGGGATGTCGGGGCGACCGCCCAGGAGATCTACATCAAGTCCGGTGCCGACGTGGTGTGGTCGTCGGACACCTGCGGCACCGCCGCCGGGTCGGACGTGCAGTCCTTCACCCCGGGCTTCGAGCGCGCCTACCAGGTCGGTTGGAACGGCAAGGACAGCAGCCGGTGCGCCAACGGGCTGGCCAGCGGCGACACCCCGCCGGCCGGGACCTACCAGGTGTTCGCCCGGGTGGGCACCAAGCTGAGTCAGCCGGCCAAGCTCGTGCTCACCGACTGACCTGACCCTCAGACGTACCGCTCCAGGATGGACGCCTCGGCCAGCCGGGACAGTCCCTCGCGTACGCCTCGGGCCCGGGCGTCGCCGACCCCCTCGACGGCCTGCAGGTCCTCCACGGTGGCCCCGAGCAGCCGCTGAAGGCTGCCGAAGTGCACCACCAGCCGGTCCACCACGGTCACCGGCAGTCGGGGCACCTTGGCCAGCAGGCGGAATCCGCGCGGGCTGACGGCCGCGTCCAGCGCGTCGGAGGCGGCCGGGTAGCCGATGGCCTTGGCCACCGAGACCAGGTCGATCAGCTCGGTGGCACTGAGCAGGTCCAGCTCGACCAGGGCCTCGTCCAGGGTGCGGGACTTGCGGCCGGTGGGCAGGTAGTCCCGGATGACCAGGGTGCGGTCCGCGTCCACCCCGGCCATCAACTCGTCCAGTTGCAGGGCCAGCAGTCGACCGTCCGTGCCCAGTTCCACCACGTACCCGGCGATCTCGTCGGCGATGCGGCGGACCATCTCCAGCCGCTGCACCACCGCCACGGCGTCACGTACGGTGACCAGATCCTCGATCTCCAGGGCGGAGAGGGTGCCGGAGACCTCGTCCAGCCGGAGCTTGTACCGCTCCAGGGTGGCCAGGGCCTGGTTGGCCCGGGACAGGATCGCCGCCGAGTCGTCCAACACGTGCCGTTGCCCGTTGACGTAGAGGCTGATGATCCGCATCGACTGGCTGACCGAGATCACCGGGTAGCCGGTCTGCCGGGCGACCCGTTCCGCCGTGCGGTGTCGGGTGCCCGACTCCTCGGTGGGAATGGTCGGGTCCGGCATCAGGTGCACCGCCGCGCGGACGATCCGGGTGCCGTCACTGGACAGCACGACCGCGCCGTCCATCTTGCACAGTTCACGGACCCGGGTAGCGGAGAACTCCACGTCGAGGGGGAAGCCGCCGGTGCACAGGCCCTCGACCACCTTGTCGTAGCCGAGCACGATCAGCGCGCCCGTCCGGCCGCGCAGGATGCGTTCCAAGCCGTCGCGCAGCGCGGTGCCGGGCGCCATCAGGGCCAGGTTGGCGCGCAGCGGATCGCCGGCGCTGCCGCCCCCGGTCACGCTGATGCTGATCGGACGGGCGGGCGAGCCCACGGCGCCGGTGCGGGCGTGGGGAGTCGCGCCGGCAGGCTTGGTGGTTTCGCGGTCGACTGGCACGGGCACAGTCTACGGACTGCCCTGCGGTGGGTGCTCCTGTGGTTACTGTGATGTGTCATGATCCGCCTGTCCGGTCCCTGCCGGGCGGATCGCCCGGGAACGTGGCATTCATTCCGCCGAGGCCCGAGCCGCAGCCTGAAGGGCTGAACGGACGTTGTCGACCTCGATCACCCGCATCTGTTCCGGCCCGGCGCCGGTGCTGCTCGGCCCGCATCCGGGGGGCACCAGGGCCAGCCGGAAGCCGAGCCGGGCCGCCTCGGTCAGCCGGCGGGGCACCGCACCGACCCGGCGTACCTCCCCGGTCAGGCCGACCTCGCCGATCGCCACCAGGTGGGGTGCGATCGCCAGGTTCAGGCCCCCGGAGGCGACCGCCAACGCGACCGCCAGGTCCGCGGCCGGTTCCACTACCCGGATGCCTCCGACGGTGGCCGCGAAGACCTCCCGGTCGTGCAGGGTCAGCCGCTCGGTGCGGCGCTGGAGCACCGCCAGCACCATCGCCAGACGGGCCGAGTCCAGTCCGGAGACCGTACGCCGGGGGGAGCCGGCCACGGTGGCCCCGATCAGCGCCTGCACCTCGGTGACCAGGGCCCGCCGTCCCTCCATCGCCACGGTCACGCAGGTGCCCGGCACCGGCTCGGCGTAGCGGGTGAGGAACAGCCCGGAGGGGTCGGCGAGGCTGCTGATGCCACCCTCGTGCATCTCGAAGCACCCGACCTCGTCGGCGGCACCGAAGCGGTTCTTCACCCCGCGCACCATCCGCAGCGAGGAGTGCTTGTCGCCCTCGAAGTGCAGCACCACGTCGACCAGATGCTCCAGCACCCGAGGGCCGGCCACCTGGCCGTCCTTGGTGACGTGGCCGACCAGCACGGTGGCGATGCCGCGCTCCTTGGCGACCGAGACCAGCGCGGCGGTGACCGCCCGGACCTGGGTCACCCCGCCGGGCACCCCCTCGGTGCCGGTGGTGGAGATGGTCTGCACGGAGTCGAGCACCAGCAGGCCGGGCTTGACCGCGTCGAGGTGACCCAGCACCGCGGCCAGGTCACTCTCGGCGGCCAGGTAGAGCTGCTCGTGCAGGGTGCCCATCCGCTCGGCGCGCAGCCGCACCTGACTGACGGACTCCTCGCCGCTGACCACCAGCGAGGGGCTGCCCGCACCGGCCGCCCACTGCTGGGCCACGTCGAGCAGCAGGGTGGACTTGCCGACCCCGGGCTCACCGGCGAGCAGCACCACCGCCCCCGGCACCAGCCCGCCACCGAGCACCCGGTCCAGCTCGCTGACCCCGGTGGGTCGGGCCCGGGCCGGTGCCGCGCTGATGGTGGCGATCGGTCGGGCCGGCTCGGCGGGCATCCGGGAGCTGACCACCCGCCCGGAGACCGTGGGACCGGTGACGGTGCACTCGACCACCGAACCCCATTCGCCGCATTCCGGGCAGCGCCCCACCCACTTCGGTGGCTGGTGGCCACAGGCGTCGCACTCGTACGCGGGTCGGGGCTCACGGGCGGAGGCCTTGCCGCGCCCACCGGTGCCGCCTCGGGCCGGAGTCGATCGGGAGATGCTCACCCCAGCGACGCTAACCCCCGGGTATGACGACGGCGCCGCCGGCATGGGGTCACCACGCCGACGGCGCCGCACGATCGGGCGGATTGGCTACCGCCCCGGGGCTTCTAGTGGCCGCCTTCACCCTCGTACTCGGTGTGCCGCTCGATGATCGGCGAGGGCGGCGGCGGCGGGGTGAGCGGCACGGCCACCGGCGCCGGGCTGGTGATCTGGTCGCCGCCACCGAAGTCGAAGTTGAGGTTGATGTTCTGACCGGCGAGCGCGGCCACGTTCAGCCCGATCAACTGGAGCACCCGGTCACCCTCGGTGTTCAGCTGCACGTAGCTCAGCGGCGGGATCTCGATGCGGGCCGGCTGGTTGGTCGGCGACGAGGTCGGCTCCGGCGACGGCGAGTCGTCCGGGGAGGCGGAGTCGTCCGGGGACGGGGAGCCCGACGGGGAGGGGGAGCCGGTCGGCGAGGGGCTGCCGGTCGGGGTCGGGCTGGTCGCCGCGCGGACCGTGGTGAGCACCACCTCGCGGGCGTCCGGCGAGGTCACCGTCACGGTGATCGGCTCGTGGGTGTCGTTGTAGAAGACCGCGTTCAGCACCGCGTTGTCGCCGGGGCGGTAGCCCTCGACACCGGGGTAGTCGACCAGTACGCCCAGCACGCCGTACTTGCCCTCGGTGCTCTTGAGGTTGATGCCCTGCACCGACGGCACCTTGTTGGCCGTCTCGGAGATCTGGCCGGCGCCGCACCCGGACAGCAGCAGCGCCGCTGCCGCCGCGATCCCGGGCAGCAGTACGGCAGCTCGCCGGGAACCCCTGATCGAGCGCGTCACGTCGGTCCTCCTCGTCACGATCACACCCGGCTACGCCGCCGGACCCGCTGGCCATGCCCGCGCAGACCGCGCTCCAGGGTAGTTGGAGCTGATCGTGGCCCGCACGCCGACCCGGGGCAGCCACCTGCCCGGGTGAGGTTTCAGAACAGCCGACCGCTGGTGACCAGCAGTACGACGTCGAGCAGGGCCACCAGCATCATCGCCCGGAAAGCGGCCACCGGACGGGTGCCGGCGCGTTGGGCGGCGCGCCCGGCGTACCCGGCGGAAATGGTGATCATCACGGCCGCGACGATCGCCGCCAGGCCCACTCCCGAGGGGGGCCCGGGGGGCCCGAACACCAGGGTGCCGGTGGCCGCCGTCAGCAGGCCGACGGCGGCCCACCGGCTGCCCGCCGGACCCAGCCGGTGCGGCAGCCCGCGTACCCCTGTGCGGGCGTCGTCCGCGAAGTCCGGCAGCACGTTGGCGAAGTGTGCCCCCGCCCCCAGCAGGGCGGCGGCGGCGACCAGCCAGACCGGCGGGGCCGGTGCCTCGGGTCGGGCCAGCACCACGAAGGCGGGCAGGCTACCGAAGGAGATCGCGTACGGCAGCACCGAGATGGCGGTGAACTTCAGCGGCCAGTCGTAGAGCAGGGCCGAGACCAGCCCGATGCTCGCCCATCCGGCGGCCACCGGTGTGGTGGTCAGGGCCAGGGCCACCGTGGTGACGGCGGCCACCGCCGCGGCCACCCCCACCAGGCGGCGGCTGACCAGCCCGGTCGCCACGGGTTTGTCGGTCCGCCCGACCAGGGCGTCCCGGTCGGCGTCGACCAGGTCGTTGGTCCAGCCGACCGCGAACTGACTGGCCGCCACGGTCAGCGCCACCGTGGCGATGCCCCCGGGTGGATGACCGGTGCCGGCGGCGAGCAGGGCGGCCACTGTGGTGACTGCCGCCGTAGGTTCCGGATGGCTCGCCCTGACCAGCCCTAACACCGTCGACGACATAACGGAAGTCTGGTCGTTACCCGCGAGTCGTGCCACGCTCGGTGACATGCGTGATGCCGGCTTGAGCCTGCCCCGCAACGATCCACGTCAGTACGACGAGCTGGCCGACGAGTGGTGGCGGCCGGATGGCGTCTTCGCCATGCTGCACTGGCTGGCCGAGGCCCGGGCGATGCTGGTGCCACCGGCCACCCGTCCCGGAGCCATCCTGGTCGACCTGGGTTGCGGCGCCGGCCTGATGGCTCCGCATCTGGTCGGCAAGGGCTACCGGCACATCGGGGTGGACCTGACCCGTTCGGCCCTGACCCAGGCGGCCGACCACGGGGTGACCGTGGTCAACGGTGACGCCATGGCGGTGCCCCTGGCCGACGGCTGCGCCGATGTGGTCACCGCCGGAGAGCTGCTGGAACATGTCCCGGACTGGCGGGTGACGGTAGCCCAGGCCTGCCGGCTGCTGCGCCCCGGCGGCCTGCTGGTGGTGGACACCCTCAACGACACCGCCCTGAGCCGGCTGGTCGCCGTCCGGATCGCCGAGCGGCTGCCCACCGTGCCGCGTGGCATCCACGACCCACGGTTGTTCGTGGACGATCGTGAACTGGTGGCCGAGTGTGCCCGGCACGGAGTGGACCTGCGGGTCCACGGTGTCCGGCCGGGGGTGCCCGGCCTGCTGCGCTGGCTGGTCCGCCGGGCGCGCGGCCGGGCCACCGCACCCGGGCAGGCCCCGCGCATCGTGCCGACCGGCTCGACGGCCGTGCTCTACCAGGGACGCGGGGTACGCGACGGGTAGCGGAACTCCACGGGGGTATGACGATGGTCGAGGAGGGTGCCATGAAGGTGCGTCAGCGGATGGATCGTCGACCCGGTGTGGAGCGCCGGCATGGGTGACGGGGTAACCGAGGCCCGGAGGTTGGCACCCCGGTTGGCGGCCAGGGCCGCCGGACACGACCGGGAGGGCTCCTTCCCGGCCGAGGACTTCGCCGATCTGCATTCGGCCGGCCTGTTCGGGCTGATGGTGCCCGAGGCTCTGGGGGGCTCCGGTGCCACCTTCGCCCAGTACGCGGCCGTCGCCACCGAGCTGGCCCGGGGCAACGGGGCCACCGCCCTGGTGTTCAACATGCACGCCTCCGTCACCGGGGCCCTGGGGGCGGTGACCGAGGAACTGGCCGAGGCTCTCGGCGTACCGCAGGAGGCACTTGCCGCCCGGGACCGGCTGCTGCGGGCGGCGGCCGAGGGGGCCTGGTACGCCGTGGCGATGAGCGAACGCGGGGCCGGGGCCCGGCTGTCGCAGCTCAGCACGGTGTACGAGGCGGTCGAGGGCGGCTGGCGGATCAAGGGCAGCAAGACCTTCTGCTCCGGCGCCGGGCACGCCGACGGCTACCTGGTGGCCGCCCGCAGCGCCACCGACCCCTCACTGGTCTCCCAGTTCCTGGTCCCGGCGGGCGAGGGCATCACCGTCGAGCCGACCTGGGACTCCCTGGGCATGCGGGCCACCGCCTCGCACGACCTGCACCTGGACGTGACCGTCCCGACCGACCGGCTGCTCGGCGGGGTGGAGGGGCTGGCCCTGGTGGTGGCCCAGCTCATGCCGCACTGGCTGGTGGCCAGCTACGCCGCCGTCTATGTAGGGGTGGCCCGGGCCGCGGTGGAGGCGGCGGCCGAACACCTGAACGCCCGGGACCTGGCCGGCCTGCCGGCGGTACGCGCCCGCCTGGGCCGGGCGGACGCCGCCGTGGCGGCAGCCCAGTTGACGGTGGCCGAGGCGGCCCGGCGGGTCGACGAGGCGCCCGGTGACGCCGAGACCAACCGGTGGGTGTGGCGGGCCAAGCTGCTGGCCGGTACGACCGCCGCCGAGGTGGCCGCCGCCATGCTGGAGGCGGCCGGTACCTCCGCCACCCGACGTGGCCATCCTCTGGAGCGGCTCTACCGGGATGCCCGGTGCGGATCGCTGCATCCGGCCACCTCGGACGTCTGCGCGGACTGGCTGGGGGTCGCCGCTCTCGGCGGTGACCCGGACCGTGCGGGATCGGCCCCTCGTTGGTGAGGGTGGAAGTCGTCCGGAGCAGGGGGAGGGAACAGCCGTGTCGGTACCGGTGATCGCGGGCCTGGGCACGGCTTCGCCGCCCTCGGCCCACCAGGACGAGTTGTGGGAGCGGTTCTTCTCCCGGCACTACTCCGGCACCACCCGTGCCCTGGCCCAGCGGATCTTCGCGAACTCCGGGGTGGAGCGGCGCCAGGCCGCCGTCAACCCCCTGATCGAGGATGTCTCCGACTGGCCGACCGAGCGGCGGATGCGCCGCTACCAGGTGGAGGCGTTGCCGCTGGGCAAGGAGGCGGTGGGTAGGGCGCTGACCTCGGCGGGGCTGGCCGCCGGTGACATCGGGCTGTTCGTCGTCTGTTCCTGCACCGGGTACGCCACCCCGGGGTTGGACATCCTGCTGGCCCGGGATCTGGGCATGGCCCCGTCGACCCAGCGGATGTTCGTCGGCCATATGGGCTGCTACGCGGCGCTGCCCGGGCTGGGAGCGGCGAGTGACTTCGTGACCGCCCGGGGGCGGCCGGCGCTGCTGCTCTGCACCGAACTGACCAGCCTGCATCTGCAACCGTCGTCCGCCCGGGTGGACACCCAGCAGATCGTCTCGCACGCCCTCTTCTCGGACGCGGCCGTCGCCGCGGTGCTGGTGCCCGGAGGGCGTGGGTACGCCGTGCGCGCGGTCACCTCGGTCACCGACTCCTCCACCGCCGACCACATGACCTGGGACGTGACCGACACCGGGTTCCGGATGGGGCTGTCCCCCAAGGTGCCGCAGGTGCTGTCGACCCATGTCCGGGGCTTGGTGGATGAGCTGTTGGCCGGGCACGGCTCCACCCTGTCCGAGGTGGACGGCTGGGCGGTGCATCCGGGTGGGCCCCGCATCCTGACCGTGGTGGAGCGGGAGCTGGCCCTGGCCCCGACCGCCTTGGCCGCTTCCCGGCAGACCCTGGCGGAGAACGGCAACTGCTCGTCCCCCACGGTGCTGCTGATTCTCGACCGGCTGCTGCGGTCCGCCCCGTCGCCGCGTCGGGTGGTGATGCTCGCCTTCGGACCCGGATTGACCCTTTACGCGGCGCTGTTGGAGCGGCACGGCTGAAGCGGCCTGAGGACTATCCTTCAGGGGTGGACGTCGATTCCCTCTATCGCCTGCGGGGAGCCCTGCTCACCGGGGTGGGGGTCATCGCGCTGGTTGCCGGCGGCTGGTGGTGGCGGGGGGAAGCTCCGGCGGGGTCCGACGCCTCGATGACCTCCCCGGTCAGCGCCGACTGGCAGGAGTCGGCCGCCTCCGCGCGCTACGACATGGCACCGACTGGCAGCAGGGTGATGGTGGACCCGCGTACCGGGCGGGTGGTGGGGTACGCCACCGAGAGCTCGGGGGATCGTGGGATGGCCCGGGAGGGGGGCCGTGGGGCGGTGGTGTGGACCGATCGCGCGTCGCTCAGCGCGGGCAGCGCCCTGGTCCGGGAGGCCCGGCTGACCCGCGGCGAGCGAAATCTGCTGATCTTCAGCTGCACCGGTCCGGGTGAACTGCTGGTCACCGTCATCGGCGCCCGGGCCGCCGACCCCCTGACGGTGGGCTGCGACGGCACGGTGATCACCACGGAGATGACCGGCACCGGCGCCCCGGTGACGGTCGCCTTCTCCACCGCCGGTGCGGCCTCGCTGATGCTGGTGGCCCGCCTGATCGACCCCTCCTGAGGGGTACGGACTCAGCCCGCCAGGGTGGCCAGTTCATGCTGGTAGTCGGTGACCGAGCCGACCTCGCTGACCACCAGGGCGATCCGGCCGGTGCGGTCGGCCAGCAGGGCGGTCACCGTGTCGGGGCGGGCCGGCAGGTGCAGGAAGGCCCGCAGTCCGCCGGCCGGGTCACCGAGAGCGCGTACCTGGGTGCCGGCCGGTGCCGCTGGTGGGCTCTGCGCGCCGACCGTGACCACGGTGACCCCGACCGGGGCCGCCGCGGCCGCCTCGATGACCCGGTGTGGGCAGGCACACCCGTCCACCAGCAGCACCAGCGCCGGCAACAGCCCGCGCAGCGGCACCGGCGACTGCCCGGCGTCGACGAGATCCAAGGCGGGCAGGGCCCGGCCGATGAACTGCGCGGGCGCGGGGTCCGGCCCGGCCGCGGCCGGCTCGGGGGTGCCCCGCCCGGCCCGCGGCCAGGTGACGGTCACCAGCCCGGCGACCGCGGCGATCACCGCCACCAGCAGCAGCACCACCGGTAGGGCGGAGGGTGGCCACCGGCGGGACCGGTTGGCCATCCGCAGCTCGCGGCGGAGCTGTTCGGCCTCCTCGGCCAGGGCGGAGGCATCGTCCGGTACGACCACCCGGCCCCACTCCGGCGGGAGGTCGGGCAGCCCGGGACCATCGGCGTCAGGCTTGCCCATGACGACCCCCTGGTGCTCACGGGTGCGCGGACAGTGGCCTCTCCAGCGTCCCGCACTGGGCCCGGTCTCGCTACCGCTGCCCACACTCGGGTACGGCGAGATATCATGGGGTGGATGCGTAGCCCTTGATCTCCTGGCACTCGATCTCCGAGACCTCGGTCAGGGATCTCGTGGCTCGGGATCTTGATCACCGAGTTACTTGATCTTTGACGTGGGCCTAATCGTGGCATGGGGGTATTGGTCCACCGAAAATTGATCATTACTTGGTCGATCATTGACGGCTGCGCTGGTGATCACGGCGTTTTCGTCGTCCATGTCGGGGGGTCATCTCCAGATTACAGAGCGTGTTTGAATCATCGACTCGGTCATCTGTCAAGCCGAAGAAATACCTCTCACACGGCCCCTGAGCTGCGCCAACGGTCAGGACAGCGGTGAGACATCGGTGCCTGAGCGTGTTACCCTAGACACAGCGAAAGGGGTTTCGAACCTATGGTTTTCAGTGTCGGCGAGACCGTTGTTTACCCCCACCACGGGGCCGCACTCATCGAGGCAATCGAGACTCGGGTCATCAAGGGCGAGCCCAAGCAGTACCTCGTCCTGAGGGTCGCGCAGGGTGACCTGACGGTCCGGGTGCCTGCCGAGAACGCCGAGATCGTGGGTGTGCGCGAGGTGGTCGGCGAAGAGGGTCTTGGCAAGGTCTTCGACGTTCTCCGGGCTCCGCACACCGAGGAGCCGACCAACTGGTCGCGACGTTACAAGGCGAATCTGGAGAAGCTGGCCTCCGGCAACCCGCTGAAGGTGGCCGAGGTCGTCCGCGACCTGTGGCGCCGGGAGCGGGAGCGGGGCCTTTCCGCAGGTGAGAAGCGCATGCTCGCCAAGGCCCGCGACATTCTCGTCGGCGAGGTGGCGTTGGCCGAGAAGAGCACCAAGGACGAGGCGGAGACGCTGCTCGACAAGGTGCTGACCGAGGCCTAGTCCGCACAGCATCGTCGTACCCACTTCGTAGCGAAGAAACCATCGAGGACCGCGACGTGACCGCGCAGCTGAATCCGCGCGGTGACGTCGCGGTCCTCGTGCCTGCGGCCGGTGCCGGGGTACGCCTCGGCCCGGGCCGACCCAAGGCACTGCGGCTGCTGGCCGGGGAGCCGCTGCTGGTGCACGCGGTCCGCCGACTGGCAGCCGCTTCCTCGGTGCACACCATCGTGGTGGCCGCCCCGATCGCGGAGGTCGCGGCCGTGGGTGACCTGCTGGCCCCGATCGCCCCGGTGACGGTGGTGCCCGGCGGGGCCGAACGGCAGGAGTCCGTGGCCGCCGCCCTGGCCGCCGTACCGGCCGGACCGGACATCATCCTGGTGCACGACGCGGCCCGGGCGCTGATCCCGCCCGCCCTGGTGGAGTCGGTGGCCGCTGCGGTGCGCTCGGGGCACGAGGCGGTGATCCCGGTCCTGCCGGTGGTCGACACGATCAAGGAGGTCGACCCGGGGGAACTGGTACTCGGCACGGTCGACCGTCGGGCCCTGCGGGCGGTGCAGACCCCCCAGGGCTTCCGCCGCTCCGTGCTGACCGCCGCCCACGCCGCCGCCGGTGACGCGTTGACGGATGACGCCGGGCTGGTGGAGAAGCAGGGGGTGCCGGTGTTCTGCGTTCCCGGGTCGGACCTCGCTCTGAAGATCACTCGACCCTTCGACCTGGCCCTGGCCGAGCACCTGCTGGCTACCGGGCTCTGACGCGTACCCTCGAATCATGATCGTTCCTAGGGTGGCCATCGGCACGGACGTGCACGCCTTCGCCGCTGGCCGACCCTGCTGGGTGGCCGGCCTGCACTGGCCGGACCAGGACGGTCTGGCCGGGCACTCCGACGCCGATGTGGTCGCGCACGCCGCCTGCAACGCCCTGCTCTCCGCCGCCGGGCTGGGCGATCTCGGCGCCAACTTCGGGGTGGACCAGCCGGAGTGGGCCGGGGCCAGCGGAGTGCGTCTGCTGGTCGAGTCCGCCCGCCGGGTCCGCGCCGCCGGCTTCACCATCGGCAACGTGTCCGTGCAGGTCGTGGGGGTACGACCCAAGATCGGCCCCCGTCGGCAGGAGGCCGAGCGGGTGCTGTCGGAGGCGGTGGGCGCCCCGGTCACCCTCTCCGCGGCCACCACCGACGGGCTGGGCTTCACCGGCCGTGGCGAGGGACTCGCCGGCATCGCGGTGGCCTTGGTGTACGCCCAGCCGACCGCCTAGGCTCGCGCGATGTCCGCCGACGTTCCCGCCGACCCGCCCACCGCCGACGGCTACCTGCAACGCGCCACCCTCCTCGCCGAGCTGGGCCGCTACGACGAGGCCGTCGACGAACTCGGTTTCGCGCTGGCCCTGGATCCCGCACACCCGCCGACCCTGGCCATGCTCGCCCGGGTGCACCTGGCCGCCGAACGGCCCCTTGAGGCGCTGGCCGCCGCCGAGTCCGCCGTCGCCGCAGCCCCCGGACAGATCCCCCCGCTGGTGCTGCGTGGTCTGGCCCTCGGTGATCTGGAACGGTACGGCGAGGCCGCGCGTACCGCCGACGAGATCCTGGCCCTGGGCCCGCAGGACGCGTACGCCCAACGCAGCGGGGCGGCGATCCTGGCCGGCTCCCGCAACGGCCAGCCGGCGTTGAACGCCGCCTGGCACGCCGTGGAGTTGGCACCGCAGGAGCCGCAGGGGCATCTGGTGCTCGGTCTGGTGGCGGCGAACATGCGGATGTTCGATCTGGCCGAGCGGGCCTACCGGGAGGCGTTGCGGCTGGACCCGAGGCTGGCCGAGGTGGGCGAGGAGGTCGGGGTACTGCGGTTGGAGCAGCGCCGGTGGACCACCACCCTGGAGCGGCTGGCCGAGGCGGCCGTGCCGATTCTGCCGCCGACCGAACCCCGCCCGGCCGAGGGTCCCCGCCCGGAGCAGACTCCGGGTGATCCGGGCAACCCCGACGACCAGGCGCCCTCGCCAACAGGCGCGGGCCCGGGCTGGTCGACGGAGGAGCCGACCAGGTCGGGCGGCCCGGTGGCGGCCGGACGGGCCGACACGGGTCCGTTCGCCGCGCGTCGCCCGGTGCCGGCGGCGCTGCGGCAGTTGGTGCTCTGGGGGACCGGCTGGTCGATCGTCGCCGCCCTGGTGATCGCCTGCTCGGCCGGCACCGGTTCCGGTTTCTCCCGGCTCATGGCTCTGCTGGCCGCCATCGGTGGGGCGATCGTGATCCGGCGGCACACCTCCCGGTTGCCCGGTCTGGCCCGGACCGTGTTGCCCGTCCTGCGGCGAACCGACCGTCCGTTGGCCCTGGCCGTGTACGCGGCCCCCGCCGGCCCCACGTTGATCCTGCTCTACGCCCTGATCGGTACGCCCTGGCCGCTGGTCCTGGCCATCGGCATAGCCACGGTCGCCCAGTTGACGATCGTCACCCGCCCGGTGGCCTGAAGCCCCACTGCCGGGGTGGGCAGCGGGGCTTCAGAGGGTTGACGAGGGCCCGCCGGTCAGCGGCGGGACCAGGTCCAGGCGTAGGCGTCGTCCTCGCAGTCCGCTGCCGCGTCGCACAGGTCCAGCGGGCGGAAGGTGTCGACCATGACGGCCAACTCGTCGAAGAAGTCGACCCCGATCGAGCGTTCCGCCGCCCCGGGCTGGGGGCCGTGGGTGAAGCCGGAGGGGTGCAGGGAGATCGAGCCCTGTTCGATGCCGGAGCCGCGCCGCGCCTCGTAGTTGCCGCCGGTGTAGAAGAGCATCTCGTCGGAGTCGACATTGTGGTGGTGGTACGGCACCGGGATGGCGTCCGGGTGGTAGTCGACCTTGCGGGGGACGAACGAGCAGATCACGAAGTTCGGGCCCTGGAAGGTCTGGTGCACCGGTGGCGGCTGGTGGATCCGGCCGGTGATCGGCTCGAAGTCGTGGATGGAGAAGGCCCACGGGTACAGGTGACCGTCCCAGCCGACCACGTCGAAGGGGTGGTTGGCGTAGACGTGACGGGTCCAGCCACGACGGTGGCGGACCAGCACCTCCACGTCGGTCTCCTCGACCAGCAGCGGCGCGTCCGGCCCCCGGACGTCCCGCTCGCAGTACGGGGAGTGCTCCAGGAACTGGCCGCGTACGGACAGGTAGCGCTTGGGTGGGCCGATGTGCCCGGAGGCCTCGACGGCCAGTAGCCGGGTGGGGGTGTCGCCGGTGGGCACCAGTCGGTGCACCGTCGAGGTGGGGATGACCACATAGTCCCCGGCCACCGCGTCCAGTACGCCGAAGGTCGACTCGACCCGCAGGTTGCCCGACTCGACGTACAGGCAGTGGTCGCCGGTGGCGTCACGGAACAGCGGGGAGGGCCGGTCGGCCAGCACGTAGGCGATCCGTACGTCGTCGTTGGCGAGCAGGTAACGCCGGCCCAGGATCGGGTCGGCCCCGGTGCCGTCGAGCTTGTGGGTGCGCAGGTGCCGCGGCTTGAGCGGCAGGTTGGGCACCCGGGTCACGGCGGGCGGGGTGAACTCCTCCGCGGCGACGATCGCGGTGGGGGCGTACCGGTGGTAGAGCAGGGAGGAGTCGGAGGAGAAGCCCTCCTGGCCCATCAGCTCCTCGGTGTAGAGGCTGCCGTCGGGCTGCCGGAACTGGGTGTGGCGTTTGCGTGGCAGTTCGCCGACGCTGCGGTAGTACGGCATGTCGCCTCCCGGTCACCAGCTTGGTGCGTCCGATTATCGGACGCTGTTGTCCGCTCCTTGTAGCGTCCCGTACATTCTTGTCTCGTGTCAACGCAGCTGCCCGCACTCGTCGCCGGTCTGGTCGACGATGCCGCCGTCTTCCCGCCGGGCAGCGCCGCGCTGCCCGACGCCGTGACCGCCCACCGAGGCCATCGCTCCGCCTGGTACGCCGACCTCGTCGGCCCGCTGCTGCTGCCCGCGTCGAAGGTGGTGGCGGGCGAGCTGGACGGTCTGATCGACCCGGCCGAGGGCTTCGTGATCGGGCTGATCGGCGACACCGGCCTCGACCGGCTGCCCTTTGCGCTGTCGTTCCTGCCTCCGCTCGGGGTGACCGTCCGACAACTGGAGGCACCGGTCGCCAAGCGCGGCGAGGACCCGCAGCCCGGTCTGGGCGAGCTGATCACGCTTACCGAGCGGTTGGACGGCGTGGCCGCTTTCGCGGAGATCCCGTTGACCTTCGGGCTGATGTCCGCCCTGGACACCCTGGCCGAAGCGAGATCCCGTGGCCTGCCGGTGGCGGCCAAGTTCCGTACCGGAGGGCTGGCCGCCGAGCTGTTCCCGAGCCCGGCCGAGCTGGCCGCGGTCATCTGCGCCTGTCGGGACCGGGAGGTGCCGTTCAAGCTGACCGCCGGGCTGCACCACGCGGTGCGCCACCTCGACCAGGAAACCGGCATCACCCACCACGGCTTCGCCAACGTGCTCGCCGCGACCCTGGCCGCCACCGAGGGCGCCGGGGTGGAGGCGGTGACCGAACTGCTCACCGTCCGCGACGAGCGACCCCTGGTGCAGCAGCTCGACGGCCGGCACGACCTGGGGCGTCCGCTGTGGGTGGGCTTCGGCTCGTGCAGCATCGTGGAACCACTTACCGATCTGATCCGGCTGGGGCTGGTGAACGGGGGATATCAGGCATGACCGCGCAACAGAGCTGGGTGCCCGGGGCGCAGGAGTCCGGCTTCGGGATCCACCACCTGCCGTACGGGGTGTTCCGGGTCGGCGAGGGGCAGCCGCGCATCGGCGTACGCATCGCCGACCTGGTGCTGGACCTGACCGCCGCCGAGGAGGCCGGCCTGGTGCTGGCCGGTGGGGCGCTGGGCCAGCCCACCCTGAACACCTTCCTGGCGCTGGGCCGCCCACAGTGGACCGCGGTCCGCCAGCGGATCACCGAACTGCTCACCGACCCGGCCCACCGCCAGGCCGTGGAGCCGCTGCTGGTGCCGCTGGACCAGGTGCGGATGGAGCTGCCCATCGAGGTCGCCGACTATGTGGACTTCTACTCCTCCGAGCAGCACGCCTCCAACGTCGGGCAGATCTTCCGGCCCGGCCAGCCGGCCCTGCTGCCCAACTGGAAGCACCTGCCGATCGGCTACCACGGCCGGGCCGGCACGGTCGTGGTCTCCGGCACCCCGGTGGTACGCCCGCAGGGTCAGCGGCCGAGCAAGGAGGGGCCGGTCTTCGGCCCGTCCGCCCGGCTGGACATCGAGGCCGAGGTCGGGTTCGTGGTCGGGGTGCCCAGTCCGCTCGGCTCCCGGGTGGCCGCGGCCGACTTCGCCGAGCACGTCTTCGGGGTGGTGCTGGTCAACGACTGGTCGGCCCGGGACATCCAGGCGTGGGAGTACCAGCCCCTGGGCCCCTTCCTGGGCAAGTCCTTCGCCACCTCCATCGCCGCCTGGGTGACCCCCCTGGAGGCGCTGGGGCACGCCCAGGTGGCCGCCCCGCCGCAGGATCCCGCGGTCCTGGACTACCTGCGCGACGAGCCGCATCTAGGACTGGACCTGCGGATGACCGTGCACTGGAACGGCGAGCAGGTCAGCCGGCCGCCGTTCGCCCAGATGTACTGGACTCCGGCCCAGCAGTTGGCCCACCTGACCGTCAACGGCGCCTCCCTGCGTACCGGTGACCTCTACGCCTCCGGCACCGTCTCGGGTGATCGGCGGGACCAGGTCGGCTCGTTCCTGGAGCTGACCTGGGGCGGGGCCGA
Source organism: Micromonospora sp. NPDC047134 (assembly GCF_040643455.1). Classification (NCBI taxonomy): domain Bacteria; kingdom Bacillati; phylum Actinomycetota; class Actinomycetes; order Micromonosporales; family Micromonosporaceae; genus Micromonospora; species Micromonospora sp. NPDC047134. Next base: position 19,001 of record NZ_JBEYUI010000009.1, on the reverse strand, counting down.
GCCGGTGACCGTCAGGGGCGAGGAGCGCACCTTCCTGCTGGACGGGGACACCGTGACCATCACCGCCACCGCCCCCGGCCCGGAGGGCACCACCATCACCCTGGCCGAGGTCACCGGCACGATCGCGGCAGCCGGCTGACTTCATCCCGACAGCCAGCCCCTTGTCGCACCGGCTGTGCGATCAAGGTCGGGGGCCCGTCTCGTTGATCGCCTCGGAATTCGTCGCCACGCGGCACCCGGCCGACCGGAACCCGGTCGGCCGGGTAGCGGGCGGCATGTCGAAGCCGAGGGAGATGACGACGATGCACGATCTCGTGGGTGCGGTGTGGCGGACCAGCAGCCGCTCCAATGACCAGGGCCTCTGCGTGGAGGTGGCCGACAACCTGGCCCGCCACGGCGTGGTGGGGGTACGCGACTCCAAGGACCAGGGCGGGCCGTTGCTGGTGGTCAGCACCCGGGTCTGGCGCGCCTTCGTCGGTGCGGTCCGCGAGGGCGACCTGGCCCGCTGAGAACCCCAGGGTCTCCGGGGCGGCAGCCCTGCCCCGGGGCCCGCACCGCGTGATCTTCTCGCGCCGACCACCCCGCAGCGGGGTCTGACCGCAGCTCCGGGGTCGTTCCGACCGGTGGGTAGGGTGCCGGGCGGGGAGGTACGGCATGGGGTGGACGAGCAGTCGGCGGCGGATCGTGGCCGCGGTGGCGGCGACCGGGGTGGCCGGGACGCTGGCGCTCGTGGGATACCGGGTCCTGGCCCCGGCCGAGGTCAGCACCCCGGCCCGGGTCGACTATCCCGCCCTGAGCCGTCCGGAACCGGGGGTGGTGGGTCGGCTGCCGGTCGCCCCGTTGATCGTCGACGGTCGACTGCGGGTGTACGCGGCCGAGCGTCAGGTCTATGCCGATCAACCGGCTGACGGTCGGCACCGCAGCACCCCCTACTGGTCGTACCGGCGTTGGCCGGCGACCCTGGACGCGGTGGTGGCCAGCGGCACTACCGTGGTCAGCCGATGGTCCGACGGTGACCTGGTGGCCCTGGACGCGCGTACCGGGGGGGTCGCCTGGCGCGCGCAGGGGCCGGAACCGGAGGGCAAGCGCAGCACCCGACGCACCGGGAGCGAGGTCGTCTGGCAGCCGCCGGGTCTCTCCGTGATCAGGACGGCCGAGGGCCGGGAGGCGGTGGTCAGCTCCGGGGCGGGCGAGGTGCGGGCCGTGGACCTGGCCGACGGGGGCCAACTGTGGCGGGCCGAGGTGGGGCGTGGTTGCCGGGAACCGGTCGGCGGCAGCACCAGCGGCCAACTGCTCAGCCTGGACCGCTGCGCCGGACCGACCGTGGTCGAGTTCCGGGATGCGGGGACCGGGGTGGTGGCCGCCCGGTGGCGTCCCCCGGAGGCCGGCGAGGAGCTGACGGTGAACCTGATCGGCTGCCTTCCGACCGGCTGTGCCGGGCTGCGTACCGCCGGTCCGGGTGACGGGGCGGCCCGGGGCTGGCTGCTCGGCTCCGGGGAGCCGGTGGCCGCTGCGGCGCTGGACGGCACGGAGGTAGAACTGCTCGACCGGATGGCCGTGACCCCGGCGGAGGGTGTGGTGGTGGGCCGGGCGGTCCGCGACGGCACCGAACTCTGGCGGACCCCGGTGGGGCCGGGGCGGTTGATCGCGGTCCAGCCCGGCCGGGTGCATCTGGTGACCGAGGAGAATGAGCTGGTCACCCTGGATCCGGCCACCGGCCGTCAGCTGTCCCGGTTCGTGCTGAATGTGGGCGCCGACGGCACCGGATGGGTGCCGGGCCGGGCGTACGCGGTCGACGGATACCTGGCGGTGGAGCGGCTGCGGTCCCCGGTCGACCCGGAGGCCGACGATCACGGCTACTACTTCACCTCTGAGCCGTTGATCCTGGCGGCGACCTAGCCCGAATCAGCGGTAAATCGGACAAAAGCCGCGTAAGCTGTCTTTCATGGGCTTCCGGGCCGGTCCGCAGGGGGATGGCGGACCGGCCCGGCTCAGCTCCACGCCCCGGTGAGTTGGGGCCGAATTTCTGTCAGGCCAGCGCCGACTCGGCGGCGGCCAGGAAGGCGTCGTTCTCGGCCGGGGTGCCGATGGTGACCCGGACCCCGTCGCCCGGGAAGGGCCGGACGATCACGCCCCGGGCCTCGCACGCCTTGCCGAACTCCAGCGCCCGCTCGCCCAGCGGCAGCCAGACGAAGTTCGCCTGGCTGGCGGGCACCTCCGGGATCAGCTTGCGCAGCGCCTCGGTGACCCGCTCCCGCTCGGCCACCACCAGGGCGCACCGCCGCTGCATCTCGTCGGCCTGAGCCAGGGCGGCCAGCGCTCCGGCCTGGGCCGCCATGCTGCTGGAGAAGGGGGTGACGACCTTGCGTACCGCCGCCGCCACCTGCGGCTGGGCGACCAGGAAACCGATCCGCAGACCGGCCAGCCCCCAGGCCTTGGACAGGGTGCGCAGCACGGCCACGTTGGGCCGGTCGGCGTAGTCCAGCCCGTCGGGCACCTCCGGGTCGGTGACGAACTCCCGGTACGCCTCGTCGATGACCACCAGCACGTCGTCCGGCACGGCGTCCAGGAAGCGATCCAGCTCCGCCCGACCCAGGGCGGTGCCGGTCGGGTTGTTGGGGTTGCAGACCAGGATCATGCGGGTCTGGTCGGTCACCGCCGCGGCCATCGCCGCCGGGTCGTGCCCGTGCCCGGCGTCGTTGGGCACCTTCACGCTGGTCGCGCCGCTGGTCGCCGCGATGATGGGGTACGCCTCGAAGGACCGCCAGGCGTAGATCAGCTCGTCACCGGGCAGGCAGGTGGCCCGTACCAGGTGCTCGGCCAGCGCCACCGAACCGCAGCCGGTCGCGATCCGGTCGGGGTCCACCCCGTACCGGTCGGCCAGGGCCTGACGCAGCGCCACCACTCCCATGTCCGGGTAGCGGTGCACCCCGGCGGCGGCCTCGGCGACCGCCTCCACCACTCCGGGCAGCGGGCCGTACGGCACCTCGTTGCTGGCCAGCTTGATCGCCTCCGGCAGACCAAGCTCCCGAGCCAGGTCGGCCGGGCTGCGGCCGGGCACGTAGTTGGGCAGCGCGTCCAGGTCGGCGCGGGTCAGCCGCACTGTCGGCTGGCGTCCGGTGTCGGTCATGAGGCATCTCCGGGTGGGTTGGTGCGATCAGCGGGGGTAGGGGGAACCTTGACCACCACGGTCTGCGCCCGCTTGTCGTGCAGCGCCTGCCGCAGTGGGTGGTCGAAGAGTGGGGAGAGGGCGTCGAACAACTGGAGCAGCAGACCGAGCCCGCAGCAGTACCAGAGCAGGGTGGGCAGACCCAGGGTGTTCCACCGCCGCAGCGCGCGGGCGAAGCCCAGCGGGGCGTCCGCCTCGACCGGTACCGCCCGGATGCCCACCAGCCGCTTGCCGAAGCTCTGCCCGCTGGCCGCCATCGACGGCACCTCGTACGCCAGCCAGAGCATCGTGGCGATCAACAGGATCACCACGATCAACGAGCCGGTCTGGTCGCCCGCCTGCGGCAGGGGTTCGGTGTTGCGTTCCGGGTTCTGCAGCCGTCGCCCGAACTCGTTGAGCGGTGCCGAGATCTCGTCCAGCAGACGTGCCACGAACCAGCCGTTGACCAGCACGTTGAGCAGGAACACGATGCCGAAGTCGATGAGCCGGGCACCCAGGCGGGCACCGAAGGAGGCCAGCGGCATACCGTGCGGCCGGGGCTCCGGGGGGCGTCCGGGCCAGGTCGGGTACGGCCAGCCGGGGGGTGGCCCGTGCCGAGGGTCACCGATCGGTGGCGCCTGCTGCCAGCCAGCGGGTGGGGGATATCCCGGAGGTGGGCCGCCGACCGGTGTGCCGGGCGGGGTGGCCGGTGTGCCGGGCGGGGTGGTCGACGTCACCGGCTCGGGTTCCGGTGTCGGTTCGGGCTCGGGCGGGGGCGGGCCCTCGGGTGGGGTGGCATCGACCGGGATGGGCGCGCCGATCCAGCCCTCGCCGTCCCAGTATCTGCGGGTTTGCGGGTCGGCGGGGTCGACGTACCAGCCGGGTGCCACGCTCACGGCGCGGCCTTGCTGTGCTCGGTCACCTGGCCACCTTAACGACGACGGTCCCGGCGAACTTGTCGTGGAGGCACTGCTGCCAGGGCTTGTCCCACAGCTGCCACAGCCCGTCGAGGTAGCTGCCGAAGGGCACCAGCGACCCGCCCACGAACTCCACGAGGTATCGCTTCCCCGCCATCCGTCGATCGAGGGTGGCGGTCGGATCGAGCGGAACGACCCGCAGTTTCATCACCTTCTTGCCGATGGTCTGCCCGGTCCGCTTGAGGTACTCGACGTGGTACAGCCAGTAGATCGCGAACATGAGCGCGAACAGCGCGACCTGGAGCAGCAGCATCGGCAGCAGGATCTCCGTGATGACGTCGGCGGGGGTGGGGTCCGCCAACGTGCCGTCCGGGTTCATCTCCGGCAGGTTGGTGACGAGCCAGGCCGTGAATGCCAGGAAGATCGGCGTGAACAGCACCAGCAGCACGGCGGTGGCGATCGCCGTGTCGATCAGGTATGCCAGCAGCCGGTCACCGAAGCTGGCCAGCGGCTGACCGCCCGGCCCCAACACCGGCGGCGGTGGCCCGGCCGCCCACTTCGGCGGAGGCTGACCCGGGGACCAGCCCGGTGGGGGCTGACCCGGGGACCAGCCCTGCGGCGGGCCGCCGGGGACGCCCGGTGGGGGCGGCGAGCCTGCCCAACCTGCGGGAGGCGGGGCGTACTGCGGCGGGGGGCCGGTGGGCGGCGGGGTGCCACCGGCGGCGGGCGGCGGCCCACCGATCGGTGAGCCGCCACCGGCCGGCGACGTCGGGTGCGGCGAAGGCTGATTCACCCTTGAGATTGTTACAGGTTCCCGCGCTTCTCCTGCTCACGCTCGATTGCCTCAAAGAGGGCCTTGAAGTTGCCCTTGCCGAAGCCGAGGGAGCCGTGCCGCTCGATGAGCTCGAAGAAGACCGTCGGGCGGTCCTGCACCGGCTTGGTGAAGATCTGGAGCAGGTAACCGTCCTCGTCCCGGTCCACCAGGATCTTGCGGGCCTTCAGCTCCTCGATCGGCACCCGGACCTCGCCGATGCGGGCCCGCAGCTCCGGGTCGTCGTAGTACGAGTCCGGGGTGTCCAGGAAGTCGACACCGGCGGCCCGCATCGCGTCGACACTGGCCAGGATGTCGTTGGTGGCCACGGCGATGTGCTGGGCGCCGGGGCCCTGGTAGAACTCCAGGTACTCGTCGATCTGCGACTTCTTGCGGGCGATGGCCGGCTCGTTGAGCGGGAACTTCACCTTGCGGGTGCCGTTGGCGACGACCTTGCTCATCAGCGCCGAGTAGTCCGTGGCGATGTCGTCACCGATGAACTCGGCCATGTTGCTGAAGCCCATGACCCGCTTGTAGAACTCGACCCACTCGTCCATCTTGCCGAGTTCCACGTTGCCGACGATGTGGTCGACGGCCTGGAAGAAACGCTTCGGCTGGAGGCCGGCGTCGATCATCGGCTGCCGGTTGACGATCGGGCCCCGGGCCACGAAGCCGGGCAGGAAGGGGCCGGTGTAGCGGGACCGGTCGACCAGGGTGTGCCGGGTGTCGCCGTACGCGGCGATGGCGGCCATCCGGACGGTGCCGTGCTCGTCGCTGACGTCGTGCGGCTCCAACAGACCGGCCGCACCCTGCGCGGTGGCGTGCGCGTACGCGGCGTCCACGTCCGGCACCTCCAGCGCGATGTCGCTGACCCCGTCGCTGTGCTTCGCGACGTGGTCGGCGCCGTCGGCGTCCGGGCGTACCGCCCCGGTCAGCACGAACCGGGCCGAACCGCTGGTCAGCACGTACTGGGCGTGGTCGCGGTAGCCCTGCTCCGGACCCCGGTACGCGACACAGGTCATGCCGAAGGCGGTGGAGTAGTAGTGCGCGGCCTGCTTGGCGTTGCCGACCAGGAAGTGCACGTGGTCCAGACCCTTGACCGGGAAGGGGTCCTTGTTGATGTCGTGGTTGACGGCGCCGACTAGGGCATCGACGTCGACGTCCTCGGTCGACTGGGGTCGGTCGATCGCCTGGGTCATGGTGGCCTCCCTTGCGTACCGGCCGGCCGGATCGGCCGACGCTGTGCTCGTTCCCCGGACTATCACGGTGAGGCCGCTCACTGGGCAACTGTCAGTCACATGGTTGGTCAGGTTGCACAACAAGTAGGGTGGGAAGCCGTGAACCCTGGACAGGATGTACAGCTCGATGCCCTGGACGTGAGCCTGATCGAGTTGCTCGCCGCGGAACCCCGGATCGGGGTACTGGAGTGCTCCCGCCGGTTGGGGGTGGCCCGGGGCACCGTCCAGGCTCGACTGGACAAGCTGGTCGACCGGGGGGTGATCGGCGGCTTCGGACCGGAGGTGTCACCGGCCGCGATCGGGTTCACGGTGACCAGCTTCGTCACCCTGGAGATCAGTCAACGGCACGGACACGACCCGGTGGCCAACCACCTGGCCGGGATTCCCGAGGTGCTGGAGGCGCACACCATCACCGGCTCCAGCGACCTGCTCTGCCGGATCGTGGCCCGCTCCAACACCGACCTGCAACGGGTGATCGACCAGATCGTCGCGTACGAGGGCATCCGCCGGGCCTCCACGATCATCGCCCTGGCCGAACAGATCCCCTACCGGGTCCTTCCCCTGGTCCGCTCCGCCCTCCGGGGGGAAGGAAGGGCCCCTTATTAACGCCTCCGGTAGAGCAGGGGCCCCTTGTTAACGCGGATCCTCGGCCGAACGCGGATCAGTCGGCGGCGAGAGCGTCGCCGAGTGGGGTACGCCGATAGCGCACCGCCCGACCGGCGCGGATCCGGCTGACCAGCCCGGCCTCCCGCAACACCGTGAGGTGGTCGCCGACGCCGCCGAGACTGAGCCCGAGCTGGGCGACGAGTTGGCTGGTGGTGGCGGGCAGGGCGAGCGCCCGCAGCACGGCCGCCCGGGACCGGCCCACCAGTCGATCCAACGCGTCGTCCGGCCGGGTCGGGTCGGGCGGACCCAGCAACTCGGCCACGCCGGTGGCCCGGTAGACGATCGCGTACGGCCAGGGCTGCTCGACGTAGGTGATCAGGGTGCCGAAGACGGTCGGCACGAACAGCAGCCCTCGCCCGGCCAGCGAGTGGGTCTCCGGGTCGTCGCCGCTGATCTCGATGACCCCGACCTCACCGGGGATCCAGCGCAGTCGGGGGTCCAGGTCCGCGATGGCCGCGCCCCAGCCGTAGGCGAGCAGGCGACCCGCCCGCCGCACCAGATCACGTTCCAGGATGGCGCGCAGCCGCGGCCAGTCCGGCTCGACCAGCGCCTGCCAGGCCGCCTCGATGGCGTCCGCGATCAGGTCGACCATCTTCGGCGAGGCGTAGATCTGGCGGGCGTACGCCGGTGGGGTGGCCCGGGGGCCGGCCAGGTTGCGGGCCAACTCGTCGCGGGCCTGGGCCAGCGGGGTGGCCCGGACCGCGGCCAGTTCCCCGTGGAAGTCCCGGGCCGAGCCGTCCGGCGGAGGCTGGATGAAGTCGGCGTTGTAGCCACCCCGATGCAGCAAGGCCAGCAGGGCGCCGACCGCCGGTACCTCCCGGCGCAGCCGGTCGTAGGCGGGTCGGGTCCGGGTCACCCACGGCCCCAGACCGTCGGTGGAGCGTTGACCGGCGTGCAGCCGCAGCGCGGACACCGTCTCGCCCAGCGGGGAGATGGCGTACCGACTGGCTGCCAGGTCGGCGGGAGTGACCTCGATCCGCACGGCTCCACCTTTCGCTCTCAAGCGAAAGGATAGAGCGGACCGGGGCTTTCGGACCAGGCTGGCGGCCGTGAGTGACACGAGTACCCCGACCCTGGACCGGTCGGCGACCTTCGGCGACGTCTTCGCCGTGGCTGAGTTCCGGGTGATCTTCGGCAGCTTCGGGATCTTCATGATCGGCGAGACCGTGAAGATGCTCGCGCTGTCCGTGCTGGTCTACGAGCGCACCGGCTCGGGGCTGCTGGCCGCCCTGGCGTACGTGACCGGGTTTCTGCCGCACGCCCTCGGTGGGGTGTTCCTGCTGGCGTGGGCGGACCGGATGCCGGCCCGTGCCCTGATCGTCGGGTACGACCTGCTGCGGCTGGTGATGGTCGCGGTGCTCGCCACCGGGATGCTGTCGCCGCCGGTGATGCTCACCCTGGTAGCCGTGGTGGCCCTGTTCGGCCCGGTGAGCAGTGCCGCCCGCTCCGCCCTGCTGCCCGAGGTGCTGCACGGCGACGCGTACGTGCTCGGGCGGTCCCTGCTGTCGGTGGCCGCCGGGGGTACCCAGGTCGCCGGTTTCGCCGTCGGTGGGCTGCTGCTGGGGCTGGTAGGTCCCTACGGCGCGCTCTGGCTGACCGCCCTGACCTGTGGCCTCTCCGCCCTGCTGGTGCGCCTGGGCCTGGCCGCCCGCCCCGCCCGGATCCGCCGCACCCCCGAGGCTGATCGGGCGGCCGAGGGCAAGTGGCGGGGCAGGGGCGGTGCGGTCCGGGAGACCCTGCGGGTCAACCGGGAACTGCTGGCCGATCGCCGCATCCGGGGACTGTTGCTGGCCCAGTGGCTGCCCGGCTCGCTGCTGGTCGGGGCGGAAGGGGTGGCGGTGCCGTACGCGGCGGATCTGGGGCCGGGGGCCAGCGCCGGGGTACTGCTGATGGCCGGGGCGGGCGGGATGCTGGTCGGTGACCTGCTGGTGGGTCGGTTCGTGTCGCCGGCCGGCCGGGAACGGCTGACTCCCTGGCTCTCGCTGCTGCTCGGCGTACCGATGCTGGTGTTCGTGGCCCGACCGGGACTGGTGCCGGCGGCGGCGCTGTTCGCGGTGGCCACCGCGGGCTTCGCCTACCAGTTGGGGCTGGCTCGACGGTTCCTGGAGGCGGTGCCGGAGCTGCGTCGGGGGCAGGCCTTCGGGCTGGTCAACACGGGAATGATGGCGATGCAGGGGCTGGCGGCGGCGGGCGCGGGCGGGCTGAGTGAGCTGCTGGCCCCGGGCATCGTGATGGCGGTGGCCGGGGCCGCCTCGATCGCCGCGACCCTGACCCTGTGGCCGGTGCTGAAGCCTGCCGCCAGGCAGTGTTAACAGGGGGCCCTGCTACTACCGCAGGCGTTAATAAGGTGCCCTTCCTTTCCCGACACGCGGTGGGGTGCGGGCGGTGGGGGATGCGGGTGGCTACCGTGTTCCGGTGGCGAAGGGCAGTGGCCTCGGCGTGCGTGGCTGGCTGCTGCTTGCCCTGACCGCCGTCGTCGTGCTGGCCGCCACCGGAGTCTGGAACCCCTTCCCCGGCATGTGGGACTGGGTGAACCGACGGCAGCCGATCTCCGAGCCGGACGTGCTCTGGCAACAGCGCATCGGGGGTACCCCGCGCAGCGTCACCATCGCCGGGCAGACCGTGGTGGTCGAGCAACGCACCCGGGTGGAGGCCCGCAGCCTGGCCAACGGCAGCCAGCTCTGGGAGCGCAAGGCCGACTGGAGCGCGGTGGCCGGCAGCGGCGCCGAGGCCGTGGTGGCCGTCGGCCGCCTGCTGGTCAAGGGGTACGAGGTCCTCGACCCCGGCACCGGGGTCACCCGTCGGCGGGACAACGATGCCGTGGCCGTCTGGACCTACCGCAACCTGCTGCTGGACGCCCGCTGTGTGGAGGCCACCGACTGCACCCTGAGCGCCTGGGAACCCCGGGGGACCGCGCCGCTGTGGACGGCCTTCCTGCCCGGGGTCAGCAGTGGCCTGCTGGCCGACAACCCGAATCTGCTGGACAGCCGTCGACTCACCAGCGCCCGGATCCACGGGCAGGTGGCCGGCCCGGAGGCCGTACCGGCCCTGCTCGGGTTCCCGGTCGACGGGCGGGTGCACGTGGTGGACACCGCTACCGGTCGGGTGTTGCAGAACGTGGAGCCGGGACGCGACGAGCGGCTGGCGGTGATCGGTGGGCGCGTGCTGCGCATCGTCGCCCGCTCCCAGGACGGCAACTGCTACTTCGCCATCTCCGGCCGGGACGCGGTCACCGGCCAGGAGATCTGGCAGCGTTCCGGGCTCAACCTGCGGACCGCCGACAGCGCGGGATGCGTGCAACGGGAGGACCCGTACGGCGCCCGTAACGTGCTGGTCGGGGTGGCGCCGGACGGTCGGGAGGCCGTCATCGACGGGTACGACGGGCGGTTGCTGCTGGCCACCGAGAACTCCGAACGGGTGCTCGCCGTGGACGACCGGTACGCGGTGGTGCGTACCGCCGGCCGGGACGGGCTCTCCGGCCGTGAACTGAGCTCCGGGCAGGTCCGGTGGAACCGGCCGGCCGGCGAGAAGGCCGGCGCGGCCCTGACCCCGTACGCGGCCGTGGTGACCGAGGAGAAACCGAACCGGCTGGTGGCCCTGGATCCGCGTACCGGCCGGGAACTCCTCGGGTTGCGGACCTCCGCCAACGCGCTGGCGGTCGGCCCGGCGGGGATGGTGATCGGGGAGGGCCGCGAGATCGGGTACATCCGGTTCGGCACGACCACCGGTGACCCTGCAGGCGATGGGGGTCCGGCCCGCGACAGTGGTGGGAACGGACCCGGTCCGGCCGGCACCGGCGGGGTGCCCGGACCCCAGGGCAGTTGCGGGCCGAAGAACGAGTTGTGCACCGCCCCCGATTCCGGCAAGTGACCTGGCCGGTACGGAGAAAGGGCGAGCGTCACCATCACCGGCGGCGGGTAGGAGTGATCGAACCTTCTGCCCTAGGCTTTGCCGTCATGAGCGAGCGTCAGCGAGCGAGTCACGGGTGTGGTGCGGTGGTGTCCGACAGCGGCACGGAGCGCAGCGGAGTTCCGGCATGAGCACGGAGTTCTCGTACTCTCCGTTGCTGCCCACCGGGCCGGACCAGACGGAGTACCGCCTGATCACCGACGAGGGCGTCGACGTGGTCAACGGCCCGGGTGGGCGTCGGTTCCTCACCGTGGACCCGGCCGCGTTGACGGCGCTGACCGCCGAGGCGATGCACGACATCGCCCACTTCCTGCGGCCGGCGCACCTGGCCCAGCTGCGGTCGATCATCGATGACCCGGCGGCCTCGCCGAACGACCGGTTCGTCGCCCTGGATCTGCTGCGCAACGCCAACATCGCCGCCGGCGGGGTACTGCCGATGTGCCAGGACACCGGCACCGCGATCGTGATGGGCAAGCGGGGTCGGCACGTGCTCACCGACGGCAGCGACGCCGAGGCGATCTCGCGTGGGGTGTGGCAGGCGTACACCCGGCTGAACCTGCGCTACTCGCAGCTCGCCCCGCTGACCATGTGGGAGGAGCGCAACACCGGCAGCAACCTGCCCGCCCAGGTGGAGCTGTACGCCGAGGACCCGGACGGGTACCCGGACGCGTACAAGTTCCTGTTCATGGCGAAGGGGGGCGGCTCGGCCAACAAGTCGTACCTCTACCAGGAGACCAAGGCCCTGCTGAATCCGACCCGGATGATGCAGTTCCTGGAGGAGAAGCTGCGGCTGATCGGCACCTCGGCCTGCCCGCCGTACCACCTGGCCGTGGTGATCGGCGGCACCAGCGCCGAGTACGCCCTGAAGACCGCCAAGTACGCCTCCGCCAAGTACCTGGACGCGCTGCCCACCTCCGGCTCGATGAGCGCGCACGGCTTCCGGGACCTGGAGCTGGAGGCGGAGGTGCTGGAGTTGACCCGCAACTTCGGCATCGGGGCGCAGTTCGGTGGGCGCTACTTCTGCCACGACGTCCGGGTGGTGCGGCTGCCCCGGCACGGTGCCTCCTGCCCGGTGGCGATCGCGGTGTCCTGCTCGGCGGACCGGCAGGCGGTTGCCAAGATCACCCCGTCGGGGGTGTGGCTGGAGCGACTCGAAACCGACCCGGCCCGCTACCTGCCCGAGGTCACCGAGGCACAGCTGGACACCACCGAGGTGGTCCGGGTCGACCTGAACCGGCCGATGGACGAGATCCGCGCCGAGCTGTCGAAGTACCCGGTCAAGACCCGGCTGTCCCTGACCGGCCCGCTGGTGGTGGCCCGTGACATCGCTCACGCCAAGATCGCCGAGCGGTTGGACGCGGGCGAGTCGATGCCGCAGTACCTGCGCGACCACGCGGTCTACTACGCCGGCCCGGCGAAGACCCCGGAGGGCTACGCCTCCGGCTCCTTCGGCCCGACCACGGCCGGGCGGATGGACGCCTACGTGGAGAAGTTCCAGGCCGCCGGCGGGTCGATGGTGATGCTCGCCAAGGGCAACCGGTCCGCCCAGGTGACCCGCTCCTGCGAGCAGCACGGCGGCTTCTACCTGGGCTCCATCGGCGGCCCGGCGGCCCGGCTGGCCCAGGACTGCATCAAGCACGTCGAGGTCCTGGAGTACGCCGAGCTGGGCATGGAAGCGGTGTGGAAGATCGAGGTGGAGGACTTCCCGGCCTTCATCGTGGTCGACGACAAGGGCAACGACTTCTTCGCCGAGGTGACCAAGCCGGTGCTGACCATCGGCCGCCGCTGAGGGAGTGACATCGGTGCGCCCGCCTTTCCCAAGGCGGGCGCACCGCCCCCGTCGATCGCACCCCACGTGTGCGACCGGGAGTAAGTCTCCGACCAGCCGCTGTTGATCCACTCTCAGATCGCTATCAGGCCGATAGGAACTTCGGTGATCATCGGACTACCCTGCTGAGAGTTGCACCAGTCGCGAGCGGGGAAGTGGATGCGATTCCGGATCCTGGGTCCACTGTGTGTCGGTGAGGGCGATACCACCATCACCGCGCCTCGGGACCGGGTCGTACTCGCGGTCCTGCTGTTGCGCGCCAACCGGGTGGTCTCCGTGGACGATCTGGTCGACGCGATCTGGGAGGAGCACCCACCGGCCACCTCGCGGGCCCAGTTGCAGACCTGTGTGTCCCGGCTCCGTCAGCGGCTGGCCGACCTGGGTCTGTCGCCGGACACCATCGCCACCGATCCCGCCGGATACGCGATCCGGATCCGGCCCGGCGAACTGGACAGCGAGATCTTCGCCCGCCGGGTGGAGGCCGGTCGTGCCGCGCTGGCCTCGGGCTGGTTGATCGACGCGCGTCGGCAGTTCCGCTCCGCCCTGGAGCTGTGGCGGGGCCCGGCGCTGGCCGGCATTCCGCAGCGCAGCGTACGTCGGCGGGCCCAGGCGTTGGACGAGCAGCGCCTGGCGGTGCTGGAGGAGTGTGTGGAGGTCGAGCTGCGGCTGGGCCACGCGGGGGCGCTGCTCGACGAGCTGACCGAGCAGTTGGAGCAGCATCCGCTGCGGGAGCGCCTGCGGGGGCAGCTCATGCTGGCCCTGTCCACGGTCGGTCGGCAGGCCGACGCGCTGGCCCTGTACCGGGCGGGACGACGGTTGTACGCCGAGGAACTCGGCATCGAACCGGGGCCCGCCCTCCAGGAGTTGCATCAGCGGGTGCTCGCCGGTGACCTGGCGGTGGCCGGTCCGGAACCGCGGTCCAACGTTCCGGTCCGGGCCCTGCCCCGGGCCATCACGGACTTCACCGGGCGGATGGAGACGGTCACCCGGTTAGTGAAGGAGATCGAGGAGGGGGAGGCCCGGATCCACCTCATCGACGGGATGGCCGGCAGCGGGAAGACCACCCTGGCCGTGCATGTCGCCACCCACCTGGCCGACCAGTACCCGGACGCCCAACTCTTCATCGACCTGCACGGGCACAGTGATCGGGCCCCCCTGACCCCCGGGGCGGCCCTGGCCACCCTGCTGCGGCAACTAGGGGTGCCGACCGAGCGGATCCCGGTGGACCTGGACGACCGACTGGCCATCTGGCGTACCGAACTGGCCGACCGACGGGCTCTGGTGCTGCTGGACAATGCGGCCAGCGCCGAGCAGGTTGCTCCCCTGCTGCCCAGCGGCGCCGGCTGTCTCACCCTGATCACCAGTCGGCGTCGGTTGGTCGGCCTGGACGAGGGGCGGCCCTCCTCGCTGCCGGTACTGGCCACCGACGAGGCGGTAGAACTGCTCGGCCGGGTGGCCGGTGTGGAACGGGTGGCCGCCGAGCCGGAGGCGGCCGTCGAGGTGGTACGCCGCTGCGGTCACCTGCCCCTGGCGATCCGACTGGCCGGAGGCCGCCTGGTCCACCGTCCCCGGTGGCGCCTGGCCGACCTGGCCGACCGGCTGGCCGGCAGCCGGGACACCCTGGCCGAACTGGCCGTGGGTCAGCGTTCCGTCGCGGACGCCTTCGCCCTGTCCTATGTCCAGGCATCTCCCGCGGCCCAGCGCACCTTCCGGCTGCTCGGCCTGCATCCGGGGGTGCGGGTGGACACCGCCACGGCCGCCGCGATCGCCGGGGTGCCGCTGGCCGAGGTGCAGGACGCCCTGGACGAGCTGGTCGACGCCCACCTGATGGACGAGCCGGAGCCGGGCCGGTACCGGCTGCACGACCTGGTCCGGGAGTACGCCCGGACTCTGCTGGCCGATCCGGCCAACGCCACCGAGCGCCATGCGGCGCTGGGTCGGCTGCTCGGTCACCACCTGCACGTCCTGGTGGCGATCGCCACCCCGTACGAGACCCCCAGCAGTCGCCTGACCCTTCCTCGTGACCTGCCCGATCCGCCCTGCCCGGACGCGGTGGCCGGCTGCATCGACCGGGGTATGGCCTGGTTCGACGAGAACCGCTGCAACCTGGTTCCCCTGGCCACCATGGCTACGGAGTCCTTTCCGCACCATGCCTGGCAACTGGCCCGGGCCAGTTGGCGGCTGCTCTATCTCGGCGGGCACCTCGAGGAGTTGCTCGAGATCCACCATGTCGGGCTGTGCGCGGCCGAGGCACTCGGCAACGAGCAGGCCCAGGTTCTGATGCTGAACTACCTGGCCTCGGCGCACGTTCGGCGGGCCCGCTTCGGCCAGGCCAACGCCCTGCTGCGCCGGGCGGTCGAGTTGTGTCGTCGGGCCGGTCCCCCCCACCTGCTGCGCCGGCTGCTGGCCAACATCGCCATCGGCAACTGCATCATCGGCGAACCACGTCGAGGCATCGAGGTGTTCAACGAAGCGGCGGCTGCCATCGGTGGCGGGAACGTGGCCGAACGATGCGACCTGCTCAACAACCTCACCCACGCGACCTGCGCCCTGGGCCGCTACGAGGAGGCGCTGCGGCTCAGCCGGCGGCACCTGCTCCTGGCGCGGGAGGTCGGCGACCCTAGGCACCTGGCCACCGCCCTCGGGCATGTCGGTATCGTCCGGCATCGGATGGGCCACACCGGGCCGGCGGGCCGACTGCTGCGGATGGCGTTGGTCCTGCAACGGCAGTTGCGTAACCGGTTCGACGAGGGGGAGGTGCTCAACGAGATCGGCATGATGGCCCGGGAGGCGGGTCGACCGGAGGAGGCCGCGGCCCTGCACCGGCAGGCGTACATTGCGATCAGCGACGGTGGGGACCTGATCGGTGAGTGCAGGTCACGCAACCTGCTGGCCCGGGCCCTGCTGGACCAGGGGGACGTGCGCAGCGCCCAGGACCTGTTCGGCCGGGTGCTGCTCGACGCCACGAAGATCAACCATCGGTACGAGCGGGCCCACGCGTTGGACGGCCTGGCGCGCTGCCTGCGGGACACCGACCCGGCCGGAGCCCGGTCCTACTGGTTCCGGGCGCTGTCCCTGCTGCGCGAGGTCGAGTCGCCCGACGCGGAGGAGATCGAGGGGTTGCTGGCCGAGCTGGCTTGAGTCCGGCTCCCGCGATCATCTGCACGTCCGCGGTCGGCGCGGCAGGATGGTACGCGTGACGACTCCAGAGACCACGGGCTACCGGATCGAACGCGACTCGATGGGCGAGGTGGAGGTGCCCACCGAGGCGCTGTGGCGGGCCCAGACCCAGCGCGCGGTGCAGAACTTCCCGATCTCGGGTCGGGGGATCGAGCCCGCCCAGATCCGGGCGTTGGCCCGGATCAAGGGAGCGGCCGCCGAGGTCAACGGCGAGCTGGGGGTGATCGACCCGAGCGTTGCCGCGTCGATCGCGGCAGCCGCCGCGCACGTGGCCGACGGCGGGTACGACGACCAGTTCCCGATCGACGTGTTCCAGACCGGCTCCGGCACCTCCTCGAACATGAACGCCAACGAGGTGATCGCCACCCTGGCCAGCCGGGAGCTGGGCCGGGACGTGCACCCCAACGACGACGTCAACGCCTCCCAGTCCAGCAACGACGTCTTCCCCTCCTCGATCCACCTGGCCGCCACCGAAGCGGTCGCCCGGGACCTGCTTCCGGCGCTGGACCACCTGGCCGGTGCCCTGGAGACCAAGGCCGGTGAGTTCGAGACCGTGGTCAAGGCCGGGCGTACCCACCTGATGGACGCCACCCCGGTGACCCTGGGCCAGGAGTTCGGCGGGTACGCCGCCCAGATCCGCTACGGCATCGAGCGGTTGGAGGGGGCCCTGCCCCGGCTGGCCGAACTGCCGTTGGGCGGCACGGCGGTCGGCACCGGCATCAACACCCCCCTGGGCTTCGCCGCCGCCGTGATCGAGAAGCTGCGCGACTCCACCGGGCTGCCGTTGACGGAGGCCCGCAACCACTTCGAGGCCCAGGGCGCCCGGGACGCCCTGGTGGAGGCCTCGGGCCAGCTGCGTACGGTCGCGGTCGGTCTTTACAAGATCGCCAACGACATCCGCTGGATGGGCTCGGGCCCCCGCGCCGGCCTGCGTGAGCTGCGCATCCCCGACCTCCAGCCCGGCTCGTCGATCATGCCCGGCAAGGTCAACCCGGTGGTCTGCGAGGCGGTCCGGCAGGTCTGCGCGCAGGTGATCGGCAACGACGCCACGATCGCCTTCGCCGGCTCGCAGGGCGACTTCGAACTCAACGTGATGCTCCCGGTGATGGGCCGCAACCTGCTGGAATCCATCCGGTTGCTGGCCGCGTCGAGCCGCCTGCTGGCCGACCGCTGCGTGGTCGGCCTGGTCGCGGACGCCGAGGTCTGCCTGTCGTACGCCGAGGGCTCGCCGTCGATCGTCACCCCCCTCAACCGCTACCTGGGGTACGACGAGGCCGCCTCGATCGCCAAGGAGGCCCTGGCCAAGCAGACCTCCATCAAGGAGGTGGTGATCGCCCGGGGCCACCTCGAATCCGGCAAACTCACCGAGGTCCAGCTGGAGGAGGCCCTGGACCTGCTCCGGATGACCCACCCCTGAGCGTCGGAAGCGCGGCACCGAGTGCGATGCCCTTGGCGAGGTGTGGCCCGTCAGGCGTCGGTCACCGGCCTTGAGGTCCGGGTCCGGCCTGCTGTCGAGCTGAACCGTTGGTGCTATCACCCACCTGCCTGCTGATCGACGTCCGGCGAGCGGGTCGCCCTTGTCCCGTCAGCAACCAGCACTCCGGTCCTGACCGCCACCACCGGCTTCCATGGTCAGTGGGTCACGGTTCACCTCGGGGGCGCGGTACCCAGGCGAGGAAGCGGGCGAAGAGCGCGGCCGGGGTCGGGCCGTCGTCCGGGTGGAGGCGATACAGGTCGGCGACGGCCTCGTGCAGGACGCGCAGAGGTAGACGCTGAGTGCGATCCGGTCGTGGGCGTACTCGGCGATCAGCGTGAGTCGTGCCGTGGCGCAGGGCCAGGGTGCTGCGCAGACCCGGCACAGCCACAGTGGACGCAGCGGCAGGTGAGGGCGCGTCACCGGTGCGTCGGCGGATGGGGTCGGCATGGCGCAGCCTTCCGGTAGAGCGGACTCGTCATGGCCCCCGGCGATGGGACCGCCCGGCCGGGGGAGCGGGGTGGTCCCACCTCGACGTCGCCTCTCGGGGGAATGAGCGGCGAGCGTCGCTGCGCACAGTCTGCTGAGCACACCGTTACGGTCGGAAGGGTTTGGCCGTGCTGTCCGAGGCCCACTGTGGCCGGGTCGAGCGGCGGCTCGCGGAGCGGATGGCCAATCAGGCGGTGCTGTCCGGCGACTCCCCGCCCCATTTGGTGGCGATCATCGACGAGGCGCTGATCCGCCGATGTGTCGGAGACCGGAAGATCATCTCCGAGCAGGTGTCACACCTCGTGCAGGTCGCCAGCGAACATCCCCGGGTGCGGCTACATGTCATCCCGCAAACGGCGGCGGAGCACCCCGGCCTGGGCGGTCCCTTCCTGCTGGCCACGGCGAGGGACGGCACCGACAGCGCTTTCCTCGGCAGTCATATCGGGGGACAGGAAGTGGACCGGTCGGCGGATCTCGATCTTCTGAGGCAGGTGTGGGAGGTTTGCCTGGGCGAGGCGTACACGCCTACTCAATCGATCGAGTTGATGAGGGAAGTGGTCGAGTCATGGAATTGACCGGTGCCCGGTGGCGCAAGAGCAGTCGTAGTGCGCAGTCGAACGACTGTGTCGAGGTGGCTACGAATGTGCCTGGGGTGGTGGGGGTACGGGACAGCAAGGATGCGGCGGGGGCGGTGCTGACGTTCGAGCCGTACGCCTGGCGGGTTTTCCTCACCGCACCGCCGCGCTGAGGTGATCGCCTCGCCTGGCGCGGAGGTGTTGGAGCCGCTGGAGCGGGGGCGGTTGGTCTGGCTCTGCCCCAGTCGATCGAGTTGATGAGGGAAGTGACCGAGTCATGAAACTGACCGGTGCGCGGTGGCGCAAGAGCAGCCGCAGCGGCTCCAGCGACCAGTGTGTCGAGGTGGCGACGAACGTGCCTGGGGTGGTGGGGGTGCGGGACAGCAAGGATCCGGCGAGGGTAGTGCTGACCTTCGACGCGTACGCCTGGCGGGTTTTCGTCGCCGCGCCGCCGCGCTGAGGTGATCACCTCGCCTGGTGCGGAGGTGTTGGAGCGGCTGGATCGGGAGCGGGTGGTCTGGCTCTGCACCCTGCGGCCGGACGGGTCGCCGCACCTGACCCCGGTCTGGTTCCTGTATCTCGACGACGAGTGGTGGATCGGCACGGCCGAGCGCAACCGCAAGGTCCGCAACATCGCCGCCGACCCCCGGGTCTCGCTGGCGCTACCGGACGCCCTGTCTGCCAGGCTGAGATGAGGCAGCCGTTCCGGGAGCGTTAGGCTTGCCGGGAGACAGGAAGAGGATCATCGTGACACTACCCAGCACGC